>JARROF010000136.1:0-7853 GCA_037384205.1 Novosphingobium sp.
GAATTTGATAAAGACGGCAAATGAACAACGTTGCGGCGCAGCATCGTTTGGCGCAAAGTCCTTGTCGATGATCAAGGCTGCCCTGCACCATCTCACCCGCTACCGCTACTCGCGGCGCATCCGTCTCGGCCCCCAGGTGATCCGGCTCCGCCCGGCGCCGCACAGCCGGACGGCTGTTCCCAACTATTCGCTGAAGATCAGCCCGCCCGAGCATTTCCTGAACTGGCAGCAGGACCCGCACGGCAACTGGCTGGCGCGGGTGGTGTTTCCCGATCCGGTCGATCATTTTTCGATCGAGGTGGATCTGCTGGCCGAAATGGCCGTGATCAACCCGTTCGACTTCTTCGTGGAGCCGGATGCCGAAGAATATCCCTTCACATACTCTGAGGCGATGAAGGCCGATCTGGCTGCTTATTTCGAAATGGAAGAGCAGGGCCCGCTGTTCGAGGAACTGGTGGCCCAGCATGCCGGATACGCAGGGCGCACGGTCGATTTTCTCGTCGATATCAACAGCAAGCTCCAGCAGCGCATCGACTATGTGATTCGCATGGAAGCCGGGGTGATGACTCCGGAAGAGACGCTGACGGCGGGCATCGGCTCGTGCCGCGATTCGGCCTGGCTGCTGGTGCAACTGCTGCGCCGCCTGGGCTTCGCGGCGCGGTTCGTGTCCGGCTATTCGATCCAGCTTGTCGCCGACGTCATCCCCAAGGAAGGCCCGCAGGGCGTGCTGGAGGACGTGAGCGATCTTCACGCCTGGGCGGAGGCCTATGTGCCGGGCGCAGGCTGGATCGCGCTCGATGCCACATCGGGCATGTTCGCGGGGGAAGGGCACATCCCGCTCTGCGCCACGCCGCACTACCGTTCGGCCACGCCGATCGAGGGCATGGCGGAACCGGCCGAAGTCGATTTCCATTTCGAGATGAACGTCTCGCGCATCGCCGAGGCGGTGCGGATCACCAAGCCGTTCCCGGAGGGGCGCTGGGACAATCTGCTGGCGCTGGGCGATCAGGTCGATGCCGATTTGAATGCAGGCGGCGTCAATCTGACGATGGGCGGCGAGCCGACGTTCATTGCCGCCAGCGATTTCGAGGCGCCCGAATGGAATGCCGAGGCGGTGGGTCCCACCAAGGCGGCCTATGCGGACCGGCTGATCCGGCTGCTGCGCCAGAAGTTCGCGCCGGGTTCGCTGCTCCATCATGGGCAGGGCAAGTGGTATCCGGGCGAGACGCTGCCGCGCTGGGGCTATTCGATCTACTGGCGCAAGGACGGCATGCCGATCTGGCATGACGACAGCCTGATCGCCGGGGAAAAGCCGCTGGAGAAGGGCGGCGATCCCGATCCGGTGCCGAGTATCGACGTTGAGCAGGCCGCGAAGCTGCTGCAAGCTGCGGCCGAAGGGCTGGGGGTCAGCCCCGGGTTCGTCCAGCCGGTCTATGAAGACACCGGCGTGTGGATGCAGCGCGAAGACGAACTGCCGGTGAACGTCACCCCGCTTGATCCCCATATAGAGGACGAGGAACTGGCCCGCCGGTTCAAGCGCACCTACCGGCGCGGGCTGGAAAAGCCGGTCGGCTTCGTGCTGCCGGTGCAGCGCTGGAATGCCCGGGACCAGAGCGTGCCGCGCTGGCGCAGCGAGTTGTGGCGTGTGCGCAAGGGCGTGCTGACGGTGGTGCCCGGCGATTCCGCTGTCGGCTATCGCTTGCCACTGGGTTCGCTGCCTTATGTGGCTCCGGCGAATTTCCCCTACATCCACCCGCGCGATACCGCCGAACCGCGCGAGCCGCTGGCGGATTTCTGCAAGCAGGTGACGGAACGGGGCCGCCAGTCGCGCGAGCGGCGCTCGGGCCAGCGTTTTGAACATGTGCCCGAGCCGCACGTCTTCCAGCAGCCCGCGGTCGAGCAGGACATTATTGATGGCGCAGTACGCACGGCAATGACGGTGGAGCCGCGCGGCGATTACCTCGCCGTGTTCATCCCGCCGACCGAGTGGCTGGAGGACTACCTCGAACTTGTCGCGGCCGTTGAAGTCGTGGCAGAGCGGCTCAAGCTGCCGGTGCGGATCGAAGGCTATCCGCCGCCGCCCGATCCGCGCCTGACGGTGCTTAAGGTGACGCCCGATCCCGGCGTGATCGAAGTGAATATCCACCCCTCCGCGTCCTGGCGTGAGACAGTGGAGATCACCGAAACGCTCTATGACTGCGCGCGCGAAGTGGGGCTGACGGCGGACAAGTTCATGGTCGATGGCCGCTCGATCGGCACTGGCGGGGGCAATCACATCGTGCTGGGCGGGCCGAGCCTGCTCGACAGCCCGTTCATTCGCCGCCCGGACCTGCTCAAGAGCTTCGTCATCTACTGGCAGCGGCATCCATCGCTCAGCTATCTGTTTTCCGGCCTGTTCATCGGCCCGACCAGTCAGGCGCCGCGCATCGACGAGGCAAGGCACGATGCGCTTTACGAGCTGGAAGTGGCGCTCTCGCAAGTGCCCGGACCGGACGTGCAGCAGCCCGCGCCGTGGGTGGTGGACCGGCTGTTTCGCAACCTGCTCGTCGATGTCACGGGCAATACCCACCGCACCGAAATCTGTATCGACAAGCTGTTCAGCCCGGATGGACCGACCGGGCGGCTGGGCCTGGTCGAATTCCGCGGCTTCGAGATGCCGCCAGACGGCAAGATGAGCCTTGCCCAGCAGCTTCTGCTGCGCGCGCTCACTGCATGGTTCTGGAAAGAACCGCAGGATGGGCCGCTGGTGCGCTGGGGCACGCAGTTGCACGACAAGTTCATGTTAGGCCATTGCGTCTGGGACGATTTTCTGGACGTGCTGGGCGATCTGCGCCGGGCGGGCTACGATTTCGATCCCCATTGGTTCGAGGCACAGCGCATGTTCCGCTTCCCGGTCCACGGCGAAGTGGAAGGCGGCGGGGTTTCGCTGGAGATCAGCCATGCGCTGGAACCGTGGAACGTGCTGGGAGAGACCGGCGCGATCGGCGGCACCGTGCGCTATGTCGACAGCTCTACTGAGCGCCTGCAGGTCAAGGCCAGCGGGCTGGTGCAAGGGCGCCATGTCATCACCTGCAACGGGCGCCGGGTACCGCTGACGATGGTGGCGCCGGGCGAAGGCGTGGGCGGGGTGCGCTATAAGGCGTGGGCCCCGGCCGAATGCCTCCACCCGATGCTGCAACCGCAGGCGCCGCTGACATTCGATATCTACGACTTGTGGAACGGCCGCTCGCTGGGCGGCTGTGTCTATCAGGTCGCGCATCCAGGCGGGCGCAGCTACGACACGGTGCCGGTCAACGATTACGAGGCCGAGGCCCGGCGCAAGGCGCGCTTCCTCGATCATGGTCATTCGCCTGGCCCGTTGCCGGTACCGCCGGTGGAGATATCCGGCGAGTTCCCGTATACGCTTGACCTGCGTCGCCCGATCAGCCTGGTGTGAGGGCATGGCGAAAAAGCCGTCTGTCACCACTGCGGAGCGCCCGGCGGGGTGGCTTGATCCCTATCCGGTAGAGGTTGCCGGGGGTGATCTCTACGGGGATGCCTCAGGTGCGGCGGCGGCGTGCTGGAAGTCTGTGGCCGAAGGGCTGGCGGTTGGTGCGGACGGGGATCTTTCCACCCTGCAGGATGCCGCGACCCGCCATGCGGCTGATCTGGGCCTCGCCTTTCGCGTTACCGGAGACGAGGAGGAGAGGGGCTGGCCGCTGACGGCGATGCCGCTCATCGTCAGTGCAGGGGAATGGGCGAAAGTGGAACGCGGCCTGGTCCAGCGTGCGGACTTGCTCGAACGGCTGGCCGGCGATGTCTACGGTCCGCAGCGGGTGGTGAAGGAAGGGCACTTGCCTGCCGCGGTTGTTGCCGGCAGTCCGTTTTTTGCCCGCAAGATGCTCGGCAACACACCGAAGCAGGGACATTTCATTCAGGTCTATTCGGCCGATCTGGCCCGCGGGCCGCGCGGCCAGTGGCGCGTGCTTCAGGACCGGGTGCGTATGGCCAGCGGCGTCGGCTACGTGCTGGAAAACCGGCTGGCTATGCGGCGCACGGCCGGTAGTGTCCTTGATGCCAACCGGGCCCGGCGCGTGACCGAGTTCTTCGCGGAGATGCGTGACGGCATGGCCGCCGCCTGCGGGCGGGATCAGCCGCGTATTGCCTTGCTGACGCCCGGCCGTTTCAACCAGACTTATGCGGAGCAGGCGCATCTGGCGCGCTATCTCGGTCTGCCGCTGGTGGAAGGCCGCGATCTTTCGGTGATCGACGACCGCCTCTATGTCGGCACGATTGCGGGCCCCAAGCGCGTCGATGCGGTCTGGCGCTGGATCAACACGACATCGCTCGATCCGCTGTCTTTCGATGCCAGATCGCAGCTGGGCGTGGCGCGGCTGTTCGACGCCTGGGCCTGCGGAGGTGTGGAGATGATCAACTGGCCTGGCGCCGAAGTGCTGGAGACACCCGCTTTCGCCGCCTTCATGCCGCGCCTGTGCAAGGTTCTGCTGGACGAGGAACCGATCCTGCCCAACATCGCCACCTGGTGGTGCGGGCAGACGGCTGAAAGCGCGACCGTTTCCGACCGTTTCGAGGAACTGGCGCTGCTGCCTGCCTTCGGCATGCCGGTGGAGGGGCTGCCCAGCCGCCAGCCCGTTGCGGGCGCCGATCTCGGCGCGAACGAACGCAAGGAACTGCTGGAAGCCATGCGCCGGCGGCCGATGGATTATTGTGGTCAGGAGATCGTCCACCTTTCCACCACTCCGGCGATTATCGACGGTGCCGTCGTGCCCCGCCCCTTTACAGTACGCGCCTTTGTTGCCCGTACCGCTGATGGAGGCTGGACAGTGATGCCGGGCGGCTTCGCCCGCCTGTCGTCCAGCAATGCCCTGCCGACCTCGCTGATGGGGGCAGGCGACCTTTCCGCCGATGTGTGGGTGGTGGATGAGACTCCGGCAGGCCATTCGGTTCCGGCGCGCCCTGTCGAAGAGCCGCCGATCTCGCGCGGGGGCGGCATTCTGGCGAGCCAGGCGGCGGACAATCTCTATTGGTTCGGCCGCTACAACGAGCGGGCCGAGGTGGTGGTGCGGATCGTGCGCGCACTGCTGGGCAGTTCGATGGAAGGGGACAGCTGGATCGATTCGGAAGGTCGGGGCGTGTCCGGCCTTGTCGATCTGTTGCTGGAATTCGGGGCCATCGATGCGGCGATGGCGAAACAGCCGGCAGCGGAAGTCAGCGCGAAAGTGCTGACCGGAACCCGCCTGCCCGGCGGTGTTGCGGCGCTGATGCGGCAGCGGCTGCAAGTGGGGCTTTCCTTGCGGGAGCGATTTGCGCGCGATTTCTGGCGCATCGTCAGCCGGCCGATGCCTTCGATCCATGCAGAGCGTCCGCAAAGCATGCTCAGTTCGGCACGTTGGCTGACCGAGCATTTCAGCGCGCTGGCCGGGCTCGTTTCGGAAAATATGGTGCGGTCGGCGGCCTGGCGCTTCCTGCAGATCGGCCAGCGGATCGAGCGTGCGCAGGCGATCTGCAGGATGGCGGCAAGACTGGCGGCGGACGAATGCGACGTGGCCCCGCTCGGTTTGCTGCTTGACTTGTGCGACAGTCAGATTGTCTACCGCAGCCGCTACCTGACCGCGCCGATGACCAATCCGGTGCGCGATCTCGTCCTGCTCGATCCCGATAATCCGCGAGCGCTCAAATACCAGGTCTCCCAGATTGTCGAGCACCTTTCCGCTTTGCCCAGCCTGCGCGACGACAATATTCCCGAGCCGCCGCTACGTGCTGCCCGTGCGCTGCGGGGGGAACTGGAAGCCGTGCTGGCGCCCGACATGACGGCGGAGCGGTTGCGGACTATCGAAACGCAGTTGTTGCAGTTGTCCGATGCCATTTCAGAGCGTTACTTCCTCAAGTTCGATCGCGAGGAAGCGGAAAAGAGAACGCGGTTGCTGTGATGCGCTATGCTGTCAGACATATGACGAGTCTGGAATATGCAGCGCCGGTCCGGCTCGCCAAGTTCAACGTGCGCCTGCGTCCGGCCCGATGGCCGGGACAGACGGTCAGTGACTACCTGCTGGCGATAGAGCCGAAGCCTGCTCTGGTGCATGAGGCCGACGGCGGGTATTATGTGAACGAGGCGCACTTTTCGCTGCATGAGCCGGTCACGCAGTTGCAGATCGAAAGCCGCTTTACCGCCGAGCGCGAGCCGTTGCCGTTCTTCGTCGGCGAGGCGGCTGGCCCTGGCCTGGCCGATTTGCACGAACGGGCGATCAAGATACCCGATCTTTCGAATCTGGCGCCGGCGTCTTACATCTTTGCCTCACCGATCGCGGTGCCCGAGCATGAGATCGCCATGTGGGCGGGCTCTTTCCTGGACGCAGGGATGCCGGTGATGGAGGCCGGACGCACGCTGATGCAGGCGATTCACGAGGAATTCGTTTTCGATTCCGCCGCTACCTTGACCGATACGCCGCCGATCGAGGCTTTCCGCAATCGTCATGGCGTCTGCCAGGATTTCAGCCATGTGATGATCATTGCGGCCCGGGCGCACGGTATTCCGGCGGCCTATGTGAGCGGCTATCTGCGCACTTTGCCGCCGCCGGGGGAAGAGCGTCTGGTCGGTGCGGATGCGATGCACGCCTGGGCCAACTTGTGGTGCGGAGAGGAACTCGGCTGGATCGGTTTCGATCCCACCAATGCCATGCTCGCCGATACCGACCACATCTTCATCGGGATGGGGCGGGATTATTCCGATGTCGCGCCGCTGGACGGTACGTTCCGGGGTTCGTCGCGCCAGTCGATGCTCTTCTCGGTCGATGTCGCGCCGCTGGATTGACGCGAGCCCTGATAGCCCCACCCCCAACGCACGTCAGCCCCGCACGTCCCTCGCCGGTTGCGGCTCGCTTGGAAACAGGCCGGCGATGGCCAGAACCGCGCCCAGGCGCGAAAGCGTTTCGAGCATGTCGCCCACGCTTTCCTCCGCAATGAGCAAGTCCAGCGTCTCGCGGGTGGCTTGCGGGCCGCGGTCGCGCAGCGAAGTGACGAGTTCGAGGATAACCGCTTCGTGCTCGGAAACGTGCGGGCAGGACAGCGAGCAGAAGGCAAAGGTCTCCAGCGCGTCGCGATTGAACAGGAGCATGGCCCGGTGGAAGGGCTGAAGGCCGCCGATCATGCGCCATTTCGCAAAAGCGGGGGCCAGAATCTGGGCCGGGCACTGCTTGCGGCCGATGGCCAATACCCACGCTCGCATGGACCAAACGAGAAAGCGGCATCCCTCATCGAGAGTGTTCAGAGGGCGGTCTACGTACTGATACATGTCCGAATCTCCAGGGGTTGAAATTGAGAATGATTATCATTAGCTATTGATACGCGGCTTGGCTCCCCGGTCAAGCCCCTCCGGGCCCGGCGCTTGTCATGGGGCGCCCGGTTCACTCCTGACCTCGGCCGGGGCGGCTTCTTGCCTTGCCTGCCCCGGCCTTTTTTCGATCGGCTTTGTTTGGACCGGGCTGTGTTCTGCAGGCTTTTCGGGCATATCTGCGAGAGTGTTTGGCGGGAAAGTGCCCCATTATGCGAAATGGAGGCAAGCTTTAACCATTGCTGTATAGAACGATCCCGCCCAAGCAGAGAGCGTGTGCGAGATGTGATGTGCTGAAGTTCAAGGCCACAATACTTGAATTGATAGCGAAAGGCCTGCCTCTGGCCGAAGTGATGGCGCACATCTGCCAGCAGATCGAAGCGCGATTGCCGGGGGTTGTCTGTTCGGTTCTCACGGTGGATCGCAGCGGCACGCTGCATCCGCTTGCCGCGCCGAGCCTGCCGAAGGCCTATTCGCAGGGGCTGGATAATCTGACGATTGGCCCCAATGTCGGCTCTTGCGG
>JARROF010000136.1:7886-8633 GCA_037384205.1 Novosphingobium sp.
GGGCGCCTTTTCCCGCCTTTCAACAGGCCGCGCTCGCGCTGGGTTACCAGGCTTGCTGGTCTTCACCGCTGGTCGACGAGGCGGGAACGGTTCTGGCCACGTTCGCGCTTTACTACCGCGAATCGCGCCGACCGACCGGGGAAGAGCGGGCGATCGTCGAGGTCTGCCTGCACTTGTGCAGTCTTGCCTTTGCTCGCCATCGCCGGGTGGCTGACCGCGAACATCGTGCCAATACAGATGCTCTGACGCAATTGCCCAACCGGGGCAGCTTCAACAGAGCCATTGCCCATCTCAGTTGCGATGAACCTGGCGGCTGGGCCGTTTTGATGATTGATCTAGACAATCTGAAGACGGTTAACGACACTTTCGGTCACGCCGCGGGTGACCGGTTGCTGCAGGATGTGGCGGCGCGGTTGTCGCGGTTCGCCTCGCCTGACAGTGCGTTTCGCGTCGGCGGGGATGAATTCGCCTTGCTGATCAAGGATCCGCAGCGGCTGAAGGATATCGGGCAGGTTGCTTGTACCATTCGCGATGTTCTCGTGCCCCCGATTGTCTGCGAGACGTTTTCGATGGTTCCCGAAGCGACCATGGGCGGCGCGATCGTTACCGGAGACGAAACGGCAGCGCGCGACGTGCGCCGTCATGCCGATCTGGCCCTCTACCATGCGAAGGAAACCAACTGCGGCGGATTCGTGCAGTATTTCCCGGGTCTGGATACACGCATGATCGCCCGCATTTCCTCGATAG
>JARROF010000137.1:0-11634 GCA_037384205.1 Novosphingobium sp.
GATCTGATGGCATGGGCATCTACTGATCAAGGTACTGGCGGGCGATCATGCGGCGCAGAGGTCGCCCGCCTATATCATGCCCACGGCTATTCGTCCGGGCGCGCAGAGTCCGGATACCAGAAGGTGAGGTGGCAAGCCTCGCAGCGCTCGTCAATGTCTCCACCGATCCGGGTCAGCGCCGCCTTGTCCTTGTTATCGATCGCCTTGAGTGCTTCAACCGAGCTATCGAGCACCGCACTGGCAAACAGATCGAATTCAGGCCGGTTGGCCTTGATGGCCGCGTCTATCTGTTCTGGCGTAAGTTCGCCCAGTCCGCCCTTCGTTCCGTGCGGAGCCGCAGGACGGCCGGGAATCATCAGCGTGTTCATCGATTCGATCAGAGTCATCGCATGACGGCGCACTTCGTGCCATTCTTCGTCGGTATGCGGCTCATGCCTGGTGACACCTGAAGCATCGGAGATGACGCCCACGGCATCCCACACCCCGTCTGCTGCCGGATCGACGGTCGAGTCCATCAGTTCCTTGATGCTCGCAATCGGTTTGTAGGGCGTCTCCTGCCGGCTCTGCTTCCTGCTTGCGGGGGCGCTGTGGGAATCGCATCCTCCCACCGCCAGAATCAACGCCGGTATGGCCGCTGCGGGAAGCAACCGACCGATCCTGCCCGGAAGTGTATTCATGCGTTTACCCATGCCATTTCCTTGCTGAATGTGGGGATCGCAAGATCCCTGCCTGAACAGGATCGAGCATGAGCGTCCTTGCTCGTATTGCGAAGCCGGTTGCGGTTGCGTAACCGTTGCCTCCCTGGCCAGCTCGTGCTGATTGCAGCCCTGTCCTGCCCGTCGCCAGGACGTTCGACAACGTGCGCACGCGTATCGAGCGCTCGCGCGGGCATCAAGCGTCTCAGCCGCATCCCGGTCGATCCCCGGCTCCGGATTCGCTCGTGGCTGTGAGTGGCAGTCGACTCACCGGCTGATGGTGGACACGGTCTGGACAGTGCCAGGAAGCCTGGGCGGATCTTCCGGCGGGCGCAAAGTCCATCCCGGGGTGGTGAGCCGGGCCTGTTTGCACATTTCGAACGGTTCACCGCTGCGTTCCGGGCGGGGCGCCTGACTCCTCCGCGCGGGTCAAAGACAACAGCGCAAGCCGAACCGAGGCAGATCCGGGACGGAGTGAAGTCGGATTTCTGATGCCCCCCATGAAGCCTGTTGCTCAACTGTACCGGTATCGAACCGTTTCATAACTTGGAGTGCGGCCACCGACCTGTAGTTCTGGTCCTAGAAATCCTACTGAGAGAGGGGAACAACTGATGTCCATCGCCACCTTTAGCGATTGGCTCTATGCCACGCCGGTCTCAACGGCGATCCGGGAGACGACCTGGGTTATTCCGAACGTCCAGACGATCCATATCCTTTCGATCGCGATAGTGGTCGGTTCGGCGTTGGCCACCGAGCTGCGCTTTGCCGGCGTGTTCGCGACGGACCGTTCACCGGCCGACCTGTTGCGCCGTTACCTTCCCTGGATGCGCGGCGCACTGATCGTCTTGTTGCTGACGGGGCTGATTCTGGTCGTCGCCGAGCCGGGGCGTACATTGGGCAATGCCGTGTTCTGGACCAAGATGGTGTTGGTGGCCGGCGCCAGCCTGGTGACCCTGAAGGCACGCGAGGCGCTGCTGCGCCAGCCCGCGATGGCGGACGGCGTTGCCCCGCCCGAGGCGTCCAAGCCCCTGGCATGGCTGATGGTGCTGGTCTGGTGCGTCGTGATCTTCTGCGGCCGCTTCATCGCCTACACCTGATCGATTTATCCGCGGCATCCGCCGCGCCCTCTATTTGACGGGAAGATCCAGTCATGACCCTTCAAACGACCCTGCAGCAGCTCTATGACCTGCCGCTGTCCAACACCATTCGTGAAAACGTCAACGCCTTTCCCGTAATCGAATCGCTGCACGTACTGGCGGCAACGCTGGTGTTCGGTACGATCCTGATCGTCGACCTGCGCCTGTTGGGCGTGACCGCGCACCGCCCCGGTGCGCGAAAGCTGATCGCAGAACTTCTGCCTTTTACCTGGGGCGGCTTCGCGCTTGCGGTGGTCACCGGAAGCCTCCTGTTCATCTCCAACGCGCTCTCCTATGTCGCAAACGAGCAGTTTCTGCTCAAGATGGTGGCGCTCATGGTGGCCGGCCTGAACATGGCCTGGTTCCATTCGACCGCGTATCGCCGGATCGACCAGTGGGACGAAACGATGCCGCCGCCGATGGCCGCGCGTGTCGCCGGAGCACTTTCGCTGCTGACCTGGATGACGGTCATCGCCCTTGCTCGTTGGATCGGCTTCACCCTGGAAATGGTGTTTTGAACCAACGGTAAACTCTAGGGGCCGGCGGATCGATCGGCCACGGGAGCAGGGCGGCAACAGGTGCATGACCCTGCTTCTCCCACTTCAGAAGCAACGCAGGTGCGGGGCCTCGGCATTGCGAGCCCGGAAGAGCCCGAATGTCAGGACTTGTGCGGGAACCGCCCGGGCGAAACGCCGGTCCATTCCTTGAAGGCCCGCGAGAAGGCCGCCGTGTCGGAATAGCCGAGCTGCTCGGCGGCAACCGCCAGCGACATGCCGGGCTTGGCCAGGATAGTCTGGGCCCGTTCCTTGCGGGCATCCTGCAGCAGTTCGCGAAAAGAGGTGCCTTCTTCCGTCAGGCGGCGGCGCAACGATCGCTCCGACAGCTTCAATTCCGCCGCAACGGTTGCGCATTCGATGTTGGTGCGGCCCAGCCAGCGCGAGATGATGTCCTTCGTCAGCGACACGAAGCTTTCGCTCGGCGCGGATTCCGGCCCCATCAGATCGAGCAGGTGCCATTCCAGAATTGTGCGCAGCTTCTGGTCTTCGGAAGGGATCGCGGTGGCAAAGCCTTTGTCGAGGTCCTCGTTATCGATCACCAGCCCGTTCGTCAGCTGGTTGCCCAGCACGGGCGCCCGAAAATACTCGGCCAGCCGCTCCTCACGGCCGGCAATCGAATGTTCGAAGTGGACCGCGACCGGAGCCCATTTGGCGCTGGTCAGTTGCCGGACGATGTTCACGTAACCCGCGATTGCAAACTCGGAATCCTGCATGCGCGGCCAGACCCGCTCTTCCTCGATGCGGTACATATATGTCGTCGTGTCCGGCTCGACCCGGCTTTCGAACAGGGTCCGGCTCTGCAGGCGCGACTGGAACAGCACCAGACAGTTCAGCGCGCCTCGCAAGTTTCCCGAGGCCCGTAGCAGGGCGTAGAACGGGCCCAGTTCGGTCAGCCCGAAGGCCATTCCCATTTCCAGCCCCAGATACGGCCGCTGGAACTTGCGCGCGGCATGTTCGACCAGTGCGACATAGCGATGCAGCGGCACGACATCGTAAGGCGTGTCGAGCTGGGAGCGGAACATGCCATGTTCACGGAGCAGTGGATCAATCTGCTTGCCCATGTCCGCCAGGGCATCGAACAGGGCTGTCAGGAACAGCAGCCTGATCGTGCCGAAGCCGCCCTTGGCGGTTTCGTTCGGTGGGGAGCTTGGGACAGGGCCGGTCATTGTCGAAAAGGCTACTGGCCGATTATGTAAACTGTCAATCACTAGCTGCAATTTACTTGGATGCCGCGCGCGCCGAAATCGCTTCCATGGCAGCGGGATATATTTTCCCGCCATGACCGCTGTGAAAGAACGTTCGTAGAGAGGTGCGTGTGGCCGAAATTCCCCCCGACTTGCTCAGCCATTCGAGCGGCGCGCCCGGCAATGCGCTGTCCGCAAATGACAAGTCCATGTCCTCCGCGCTTTCGGAACTGCCGCGGATCGATTTTCTCTATCTGTCAGAACCGGACATGATCCGCGCGGGCGTGACTGATATGGCCAGGTGCATCGATGCGATCGAAGAGATGTTCCATCTGTTGCACATCGGCGATTACCGCATGGCCGGCGGCAACAACAATTCCCACGGCGCGATCGTCATTTTTCCGGAAACCTCGCCGTTCCCGGACATGCCCAAGCCGACTACCGATCGGCGTTTCATGGCGATGCCGGCCTACCTTGGCGGATCGTTCCGCACCGCCGGGATGAAGTGGTATGGCTCGAACGTAGAAAACCGCGAGCGTGGCCTGCCGCGTTCGATCCTGACTTTCATGCTCAACGATGCCGACACTGGCGCCCCCTTGGCGATGATGTCGGCCAACCTGCTGTCGGCCTACCGCACCGGCGCTGTGCCGGGGGTTGGCGCCCGCCATCTTGCCCGCAAGGATTCGCGCGTGGTTGGCATCGTCGGCCCGGGCGTCATGGCCCGCACGTCGCTGGCCGCGTTCATGGCGACCTGTCCGCTTATCGATACCGTCAAGATCAAGGGGCGGGGCCAGGCAAACCTTGATGCCTTCATCGGCTGGGTCAAGGAAAACTACCCGCAGATCACCACTGTCCGGGCCGTAGAGAGCGACGAGGAGGCCGTTCGCGGTTCGGATATCGCGACATTCTGCGCCTCGGTCGCGACCGGCGACCCTTCCAAGTATCCGACAATCCGGCGCGAATGGGTAAGTCCCGGCACGTTCCTCTCGATGCCGGCGCCCTGCAATGTCGATGCCGGCATGGAAGCGCCAGATATCCGCAAAGTGCTGGATTTCACCGGCCTTTACGAAGCCTACCTCGAGGAACTGCCCGCGCCGCGTCACAACATCGTGCCTGCCGTCGGGGTCCGTTATTTCGATCTGGTGGAGGAAGGAAAGCTTTCGCGCGCGGCGCTGGAAGACCTTGGCGCGATCGTATCGGGCGATAGTCCGGGCCGCCGGAACGATGAGGAGATCATCATTCTCTCGGTCGGCGGCATGGCGGTCGAGGACGTGGCCTGGGGCACGATGGTCTATCGCAACGCCGTCGCCAACGGGATCGGCGTCAAGCTCAATCTCTGGGAAGAGCCGGCACTGAAATAGGGCCGGTTCGCCATCCTTTCCTCCCTTCAAACAAGCGAGTTCCCATGCCTGAAGTCATCAAGGTTAAAACCGGCAACAAGTTCGAAGAACATGGCTCCTATTCGCGCCTCGTCGCGGTGGACAACATGATCTTCGTCTCCAACACCGCCGGGCGCAATCCGCGCACGAAGCTGATTCCCGAAGATCTGGCCGAACAGACGAACCAGGTGCTCGACAATATCGCCACCGCGCTCGCCGCGGTCGATGCCGTGCTGGCGGATGTGGTTTCGGCACGGGTGTTCGTACAGTTTCCGGAGGACGTCGAGACGATCATGGAAACCTATGGCAACCGGATGCGCGGGATCAATCCCACTCTGACCATGACCTGCCCGCCGCTGGGATCGACCCAGTACAAGGTTGAGATCGACGTGGTCGCCATTCGCGGCGTGTCCGGGGCCGAGGTCAAGGAACTGCTCATTTCGCTCTGATGGCCGGCCGCCCCCGCCGCGCCTGATTTCCAACCTGCAAGGCCCATTATCCATGGCTCCCCAGATCGCTCCGGTCGAAACATCAGACACATTTCCCAGCGAAACCACCGTGGTGGTGATCGGCGGGGGCATCGTGGGTCTGTCCACGGCCCTGTGCCTGGCCGAGCGGGGCGTACCGGTGACGGTACTCGAAAAGGGACGTATCGCGGGAGAGCAATCGTCCCGTAATCTCGGCTGGGTCCGCAAGGTGTCGCGCCCGCCGGTCGATCTGCCCATGGCCCAGGCGGCCGAGCAGTTGTGGGCAGAGATGCCGCAGCGCGTGGGCGAGGATTGCGGCTTTCGCCAGTCCGGCATCGTCTATGTCTCGCGTACGAAGGAAGAGCTGGCGGTTCACGAGGCCTGGCTCGAGACGGTCAAGGGATCGGGAGTGGATTCCCGCCTGCTTACCCCCACCCAGATATCCGAGATGATCCCCGGCAGCACCGGCACATGGGCCGGCGGGATCATCACGCCGTCTGATGGCCGCGCCGAACCGACCCTGGCGTCCAGCGCAATTGCCAGGGCCGCCATGGCCAAGGGCGCGGTGATCGTAGAGAATTGTGCCGTGCGGACACTGGAAACGACCGGCGGTGCTGTCAGCGGGGTCGTGACCGAGCGGGGCGCGATCCGCTGTCAGCAGGTCGTCCTTGCCGGGGGCGTCTGGTCGCGCCGGTTCCTCGCCAACCACGGTGTAACCCTGCTGACGCTGCCGCTGGTTGCTGCCGTCCTGCGCACCGAGCCGATGGAAGGGCCGACGGATTGCGCCGTGGGCGGCGCCGACTTTTCGTTCCGCAAGCGGCTCGATGGCGGCTACACGATCACCCAGCGCGGGGCCTTGTTCGCGCCGTTGACGCTCGATCACGTGTTGATCGGGTTGAAATATCTGCCGACGCTGATAGCACAGTGGCGTAACCTGCGGGTATCGCTCGGGCGGGAGTTCCTTGACGATCTGGCGCTGAAGCGGCGTTGGAAGTCCGATCAGGTCTCGCCGTTCGAAAAACTGCGGACGATGGACCCGCCCGTCAATCAGGGGCTTAACGATGAAGCTATGCGTAACCTGATCGCGGCCTGGCCGATTTTCGCCAGGGCCAGGGTCGCGCAGCAATGGGGCGGGATGATCGACGTGACGCCGGATTCGATGCCGGTGATCGGACCGGTCAAGCGTCTGCCCGGGGTGACCCTGGCAACGGGCTTTTCCGGCCATGGTTTCGGCACCGGTCCGGCAGCGGGCGAACTGGCTGCCGATCTTGTTATGGGCCGTCAGCCCCGGATCGATCCGACGCCTTACAGGCTGGACCGGTTCTGACGCACGAGCGCGTAGGGCCGGCTGCCATGCTGTGGCCCTTGCTGGCCGTGGTGCTGTGGGGCGGCAACGCGGTTGTCAGCAAGGCTTCGGCCAGCGTTATCGATCCGGTTGCCATCACCTTTTATCGCTGGCTGGCGGCGGCGATGCTGATCGCGCCCTTTGCGATACCGCCGCTCATTCGGCAGCGCGCCACGCTGGCGGCGAGCCTGCCCCGCCTGATTGTCCTCGGCTTGCTGGGCTGCGTGCTTTTTCCCTTGCTGATGTACCTCGCGGCCCGAGACACCTCGGCGATCAACATCGGGATAATCCAGGCACTCATGCCGCTGATCGCCATCGTGTTGGCAAGCGGGATCACGGGCGCAAGGATCGCACGCCTTGCCTGGCTGGGCGTGATCGTCTCGCTCTGCGGCGTGGCCGTGGTGGTATCGCATGGGCGGCCGGCCGAACTGTTTGCGAAAGTGCCCAATCGCGGCGATCTGGTGATGCTGGCGGCCACCGTATGCTTCGCGCTTTACAGCGTCCTGGTGAAACGCTGGCGAAGCGGATTGCCGTTGATCGCCGAACTCTTCGTGCAGGCCGCAGCCGCGTCGCTGGTGCTGTTGCCGATATATCTCGCCGGTCAACCGGGCATCCCGCGACCTGCGGCCCTGCCGATGATTGCCTATGCTGCCGCGCTCGCTTCCGTTACGGCGCCGCTGCTGTGGATGAAAGGGATCGTGCAACTGGGCCCTGCCAGAGCGGCAAACTTCTTCAACCTGCTTCCGCTTGTTGCCGCTGCACTGGCCGTCAGCGTGCTGGGAGAAACGCTTGATGCGGCGGTGCTGCTGGGCGGGCTGCTGGCCGTGGCCGGTGTAGTGATCGCGGAGCGCGCGGCGAGGGGTTATACCAACGCGCATTGATCAGAACCCATGGGCCCACTGGCGTAATCCGATGGACATGATGCGCCAAACGGCGTGTCGTTGGCCATCCGCACGATATCGGCGGGGTCGTCGATCCGCATGGCGCAGACCACCGGGCCGAAGATTTCCTCGCGCATGACCGTCATATCCCGGGATACGCCTGCAAGCACGGTCGGCCGATAGAACCAGCCGTCTCCCTCACCGTGCGTACCCCCGGCAACGGCGACAGCGCCTTCGGCAAGACCTTGCTCGACCAGTGAGCCGACGCGGTCACGCTGGCGGGGCGAGATCAGCGGGCCGATCTGGGTCTCGGCGTCGAACGGCGATCCGAGCCGCAGATCGGCGGCGATTTGCGCCACGCCCTCGATCACCCGGTCATAGACCGGCGCTTCGATCAGCAGGCGCGAACCGGCGGTGCAGATCTGGCCCGAATTGGCAAAGATCGCCCCTGCCGCACCGGGGATCGCGCGATCGAGATCGGCATCCGCCAGCACGATCGCGGGCGATTTGCCGCCCAGTTCCAGAGTGACCCGCTTCATCGTTGCCGCCGATGCAGCGAGGATGCGCTGCCCGGTGGCAGTCGATCCGGTGAAGGCGATCTTGCGGACCAGCGGATGGTCGACCAGCGCGGCCCCGGCCTCGCTGCCATATCCGGTGACGATGTTGACGGCTCCGGCCGGAAAACCGGCTTCGACAATCAGCTCGCCCAGCCGCAATGTGGTGAGCGAGGATTCTTCCGACGGCTTCAGAACGACAGTACACCCGAAGGCAATCGCGGGAGCGATCTTCTGGATGGCCTGGCCAATCGGGAAATTCCAGGGCGTGATCCCGCCAATGACGCCGATCGGGCGGCGCTGGGTATAGGCGCGATAGACCGCGTCCTCGGCCACCAGGGGATTGTGGGTTACATATTCGCCCGTGATCTTCGAGGCCCAGCCTGCGAAATACCGCAGTCCGTCGATCGTGAACTGCAGGTCGATTGCGCTGGTCACGGCCAGCAGCTTGCCGCTGTCGAGCGATTCAAGAGCGGCCAGTTCGTCGCGGTGGCTTTCGACCAGCAGCGCCAGATTTTCCAGCAGCCGCCCCCGGTCGAGCGGGCGCATGGTCTGCCATTCGCGGCTTTCGAAGCAGGCATGGGCGGCCTTGACCGCGCGATCGACATCTTCGGCGGAGCACGCCGGAAACGACATGATCGTCTGGCCGGTGGCCGGATCGATGGCGTCGATGGCCCGGCCGGCGCCCTGCGGTTCGACCAGTTCGCCGTTCAGCAGAACGCGCCCGCTGGGCAGGGTGAAAGCCGGAAGATCGGTGTGGGCGGTGCTTTGCAAGGACATGGCGGTTTCCAGACTGTGCCTCTGGCAGAGCAGGCGCTCTGCTTCAGGGTGTTGGGGTAAGGACGGCGTCGCCTTCGACCTGGGTCGAACCAATGCTGGCGTAGACCGCGGGGCGGTTCTTGCGCAGCCACAGGCCGTGAAGCAGCCCGATCGCGATCAGGGCGGCGAACAGGAACGGCAGGCTGTTGACCACCACCAGGTCCGTTCCGGTCAGCGCCGAATAGTTGGCCAGCGACAGATAAGTGATCGCGGTGATGATCACACCGGCGATCAGCGGCGCCCAGACCGTGCCGATCGAGATTTCGCCCCGGCGCGCGAAATAGAACGGGATCGACAGCGAGGTTGCCGCCAGCAGGATTTCCAGACCGACCGCACCCATCGAGGAGAGGCTGGTGGCAAGGCTGAGCAAGGGATCAAGGCCGGCGAGGGCAAAACTGCCGACGATCACCGTCAGCACCACGGTCAGCAGCAGGCACGCCTTGTAGGGGGAGCCGTGCTGCGGGTGGATGCGGCCCAGCGCCTCCGGCATCAGGCCGTCACGCGACAGGGCAAACAGGTAGCGGGCGATGTTGTTGAAAAACCCGAGTGCCGCCGCGAACAGGCTGGTTACGATCAGCAGGTTCAGCGCATCGCGCCCGTACTCGCCAAGATAGTGCAAGGCGATACCGGTGACCAGGCGGCCCGGATCGGCGGCGGCGACCTGCTGGACCTTCGCGGGAGACAGGGCCAGCACCAGGCACCATGAGGACAGCACGTAGAACGTGCCGAGGATCAGCACTGCCCCATAAGTCGCGCGGGGGATCGTGCGTTCGCGGTCCCGCGCTTCCTCCTGATAAATGGCGGTAGCCTCGAACCCGATGCAGCCGTTGATCGAATAGATAAGGGCGATGCCCAGGCCGGGGGCGAAGATCGCGCCGGGCGTAAAGCTGGTGAAGTCCAGCCCGGCAAATCCGACGTCGTGGAGGATCATGGCGTCGATCAGGACGATCAGCCCGGCTTCGAGCAGCAGCGCGACGGTGAGCACCTTCGCGGCCATGGTGATCTTGTGATAGCCGAGCCAGGAGATCGCCGCGATGCTCAGCATCGCCCACAGTTCCCACCGCGTGCTCAGGCCCAGGGTATTGCGCAGCAGATCGGAGGCGAAGAAAGCCATGGCCCCCAGCACCGATGCCGCCGCGCAGACATAGGCCGTCACGGCGACATAGGCCGCGGCAAGGCCTGCTTCCTTGTTGAGGCTCAGCGCGATGTAGGCATAGAACGCACCGGCATTGCGGACATGCGGGATCATCCGGACATAGCCCATCGCGAACAGCATCATCACGGCGCATACCATCAGCTGCGTTCCCGGCATGCCGGCCCCGTTGCCGAAGGCCAGCGCCAGAGGGATAATTCCGGCCAGCACGCCCATAGGGGCGGCGCAGGCCAGGATCATGAAGATGATGTCGCCGGTGCCCAGCAGGCCTTTCATCAGCCCGCCTTGAGCGTGTGCTACAGGTTCGCCCGTGCTCATGATCCTAGCGTCGTCCCCCTGATGGCTCATGCGATGTCATTGTTCTGGCAACCAATGGCAATTCCCCTGATTCAAGGTATTGCGCAGGCGCCGCCATAGTTAGTATTTTCGGCCAGCCGCGAAGATCGGCCTGCCTGTTCACGCCCCGTGGCCGGGGGCCAGCGCTATGACGCGCAGCGGGCTGCCCGAGCCGCCTTTTATCTTGAGCGGGGTGGCCACGATCACCGATCCGAAGACGGGAAGCTGGTCGAGATTGGTGAGGCATTGCAGGCCATACCGGCCATTGCCGTGCAGGATCGAGTGGGCCGGCAGCGGCTCGTCGAACAGGGAAGCCTGTCCGGCATCGGTGCCGACCGTTTCGACTCCCAGTCCGATACAATCGCGCTCGCCCACCAGAAAGCGCATCGCATCGGCGTCCGGGCCGGGCGAATGCGCGCCATCATCCTTGAGGTTGAGGTAGGACAGCGTACCCACCCGCTTCGACCAGTTGGAACGCAGCAGGATCCAGTGACGTGCCGGAATGCGGCCGTTGCGGCTTTCCCAGTCCTCCAGGAAGGCGCGGGTGACGATGAAATCCTCGTCCGCCTCCGCCTCGCGGGAAATGTCGATGACGACGGCCGGATGGATGAAGTCCTCGGGCGGGATGGCATCGACGGTTCCGTTGGCAATATCGCGGCCCGTCACCCAATGCGCCGGCGCGTCGAAATGCGTGCCGGTGTGCTCATTCATCGAAATGTTGTTCCAGTACCAGGCAGGGCCGTTGCCGTCGTAACGCGAAACCGTCTCCATCCGGAACGGCTCGCACTGCCCGAATTCCGATGGCAGGACGATCACTGGAAAATCGCTCGACAGGACGTTGGTCAGGTCGATCACGCGGATCGCACCGCTGGCGATATCCGCAGCGATGGTGGAGAGGGCTGGTGCAGTCACAGGTTTTTCTCCCTTGCGTAGAGGGCCGGATCGGCCAGCCAGCGGGCCATCGCGTCGCTGGCCACATCGCCAACGCAGGTTTGTTCTCGGCCCTGCAGCAGTGCTTCGATGATCGCTGCCGCCAAACGGGCTGGCGCGACCTTTGGCGGCGGCACCGACTGGTGGTGTTCGTCCTCGACCGGGCCGGTGAAGACCGACAGCACGCGCACGCCGGCG
>JARROF010000138.1:0-7551 GCA_037384205.1 Novosphingobium sp.
CTACAAACCGCTGGCCGACATGGAAGCCGTCGCCAAGCAGGACTATACCGACGCACTGGCCAGTGCCCGCGTGGCCAGTGCGTCGGTGGCGCAGATGGCCGCCGCGCTCGATACTGCCAAGGTCAATCTGCACTTCACCACCGTCCCTGCCCCGATCAGCGGACGGATAGGCCGTTCGCTGTTCACGACCGGCGCGCTGGCCAGCACCAACCAGTCCGACCCGCTGGCCGTGATTCAGCGCACCGATCCGATCTATGTCGACATGCAGCAGTCCGCCGCCGATCTTACCGCGCTGCGCCGCAAGCTGGCGGCGGGCGGCGTCACGCCGGGCAGTTCGCAAGTGCATCTGAAGCTGGATGACGGCTCGGAATATCCGGCGGCGGGAACCGTGCAGTTTTCCGAAGTGACGGTCGATCAGGGCACCGGCACCGTTACCCTGCGCGCGCGCTTTCCCAATCCCGACGGGATGCTGCTGCCGGGCATGTTCGTTACGGCCATGTTCGATCAGGCCAACGATCCCAACGCCATTCTGGTCCCCCAGAACGCGGTCCAGCGCGATTTCGACGGCAGTGCCTATGTGATGGTGGCGGGGGCAGACGGCAAGGCCGCGCGCCGCGCTGTCACGGCGGACCGCACTTATGGGCCCAGCTCGGTCATCACCTCAGGGCTGAAACCGGGCGACAAGGTTATCGTGCAGGGCCTGAACGGCCTCAGGCAGGGAGCGGTGATCAAGCCCGTTCCGGCTTCGGCGCCGCAACAGATCGGCAAGCCCGCCCCGAGCCCCGCAGCGGCCAAGGGCAACTGAGCCCGGCATGTCACGCATCTTCATCGACCGGCCCATCTTCGCATGGGTTCTTGCCATCGTCGTCATGCTGGGCGGCATCGGCGCGCTGAACTTCCTGCCGAACGAACAATATCCGGACATCGCGCCAACGCAGGTCAATATCCGCGCGACCTATCCCGGCGCCTCCGCCGAGACGATCGAGAACAGCGTCACCCAGATCATCGAGCAGCAACTCACCGGGATCGACGGCCTGCTCTATTTCAGCTCGCAATCGTCCAATCGCGGACAGGCCACGATCAGCGCGGTCTTCGCCAAGGGCACCGATCCCGACATCGCGCAGGTACAGGTCCAGAACAAGGTCCAGTCCGCGCTTTCCCGCCTGCCCCAGTCGGTGCAGAACCAGGGCGTGCGCGTCACCAAGTCGAACCCCGACCAGTTGCTGCTGATCGCCGTCTACGACACGACCGATACGCGTTCCAACCAGGACGTGTCCGACTATCTGTCCTCCAACATCCAAGACCCGATCTCGCGTGTGCAGGGCGTGGGCGAAGTGCGCGTGTTCGGCGCGCCGCACGCCATGCGCATCTGGCTCAATCCCCGGAAGCTGGCGGCCGTCTCGCTGATGCCCGGTGACGTGGTTTCGGCCATCCAGTCGCAGAACACCGAAGTGGCGGCGGGCGAACTCGGCGGGTTGCCCGCGCCCAGGGAACAGGCGATCGACGCCATCGTCACTGCCGGATCGCGCCTGCAGACGCCCGATCAGTTCCGCGCCATCGTGCTCAAGACCCATCCGGACGGCTCGGCCGTGACCATCGGCGATGTTGCCCGGGTCGAAATCGGCGCGGAAAACTACAGCGCGATCAGCCGCTTCAACGCCCACCCCGGCTCGGGCATTTCCGTTTCGCTCTCACCCGGCGCCGACGCGCTGGCAACGGCCGAGGCCGTGAAGGCCAAGATGCAGGAGCTTTCCGCCAGCATGCCGGAAGGGCTCGCCTTCATCTACGGCAACGATTCCACGAACTTCATCAAGCTGTCGGTTTCGGAGGTGGAAAAGGCGCTGTTCGAAGCGATCGCGCTCGTCGTGATCGTGATGTTCGTGTTCCTGCAAAGCTGGCGCGCCACGCTGATCCCGGCCATCGCGGTGCCGGTCGTGCTGCTGGGCACCTTTGCGATCTTCTATCTGGTCGGCTTCTCGATCAACACGATGACGCTGTTCGGCCTTGTCCTCGCCATCGGCCTGCTGGTGGATGACGCCATTGTCGTGGTCGAGAATGTCGAGCGCCTGATGGAAGAAAATCCCGGCATGACGGCGCGCGAGGCGACGATCAAGTCGATGCAGGAAATCCAGGTCGCGCTGATCGCCATTGCACTGGTGCTTTCGGCCGTGTTCCTGCCGATGGCCTTCTTCGGCGGATCGACCGGTGTGATCTACCGCCAGTTCTCGCTGACCATCGTTTCGGCCATGGTACTTTCGGTGCTCGTCGCGCTGATCCTGAGCCCCGCCCTCACAGCCGCGCTGCTCAAACCCAGACATCCGGGCGAGGAATCCGCCCCGGCGCCGGTCGAGCGGCGGCTGCCGCTGCTCGCGCATGCGTGGGACAAGTTCCACAACGGCTTCAACCGCACGTTCGAACGCATGACCCATGCCTACGTGCGCCAGACCGAACGCGTGGTCGAGCACAAGTGGCGCTGGCTGGGGCTGTTCGCCATCGTCTGCGTGGCCACGCTGATGCTGTTCCAGCGGCTGCCCACCGGGTTCCTGCCCAATGAGGATCAGGGCAACATCATGGTGCAGTGGCGCCTGCCCGCAGGCACCCCGCGCGAAAAGACGCAGGAAGTCCAGAGCGCCGTCGAAAAGTACTTCCTCACCGAGGAAAAACGCAACGTGCGCGGCATCTTCACGATTTCCGGCGGGGGCTTCGGCGCATCGGGGCAAAACACCGGCATGGCCTTCGTCAAGCTCAAGCTCTGGGATCAGCGCGAAGGTCCCGAGAACAGTGCCCAGGCCATCGTCGAGCGTGCCAGTGCCGCATTCCGGGGCCTTCGCGATGCGCAGGTCTTCACCCTCGTGCCCGGCGCGATCCGCGGCCTGGGGCAGTCTTCGGGCTTCACGATGGAACTGCAGAACCGCACCGGCATGAGCCGCCAGGCCTTCGAGCAGGCCCGCAACAAGCTGCTGGCAGAGGCCATGCAGAACCCCGAACTGGCCAGCGTGAGGCTGAGCGACTTGCCGAACGTTTCGACGCTCAAGATCGATACGAACACGCGGGCGCTGATGTCTTACGGGTTGAACCGGCGGGACGTGAACTCCACGCTCTCGACCGCATGGGGCGGCACTTACGTCAACGACTTCATCGACAAGGGCCGCGTCAAGCGCGTCTACGTCCAGGGCGACGCACCGTTCCGCTCGCGGCCCGAGGATCTGGCACAGTGGTATGTGCGCGGCTCCACCGGCCAGATGGCACCCTTCTCCGCATTCGCGCACGTCGGCTGGTCGACCGCGCCGAGTTCGACCTCGCGCTTCAACGGGCTTCCGGCTTACGAATTTTCCGGCACGCCCGCATCCGGCGTCAGCTCGGGCACGGCGATGGACATCATGGCGGATCTGGCCGCCAAGATCCCGGGCACCAGCGTGGCCTGGTCGGGCTCGTCCTATCAGGAGCGGCTGTCTTCCGGGCAGGCGCCGGTGCTCTATGCGCTTTCGCTGCTGGTGGTGTTCTTGTGCCTGGCAGCGCTCTATGAAAGCTGGTCGATCCCGGTGGCAGTGGTCCTGGTCATTCCGCTGGGCCTGCTGGGCGCCATCGGCCTTACCGCTCTGCGGGGCCTGCAGAACGACGTCTACCTGCAGATCGGCCTGCTCACGACCATGGGCCTTGCCGCCAAGAACGCTATTCTCATGATCGAATTCGCCGAACAGGCCGAGAAGCAAGGCATGCGCGTGATCGAGGCGGCGCTGCTCGCGGCGCGTATCCGCCTGCGCCCGATCCTGATGACAAGCTTCGCCTTCATCTTCGGCGTGCTCCCGCTCGCCACCGCGACGGGTGCAGGCGCCAACAGCCGCATCGCCATCGGCACCGCCGTGGTGGGCGGCATGCTGACCGCCACGATACTGGCGATCTTCTTCATCCCGCTGTTCTTCGTGCTGGTGCGCCGCTCCGTGCGTGACGGGCTGGCCGCCGCCCACCGCTGGCTGCGCGGCCGGAATACGCCGGGAGAAACCGCATGAGGTCCGCGATGATCATGAAACGAGCGCTGGGTCTGCTGCCTGCGATCGCACTGGGCGCCTGTTCGATGGCCCCGAGATATGTCGCACCCACGCCGCCGGTTCCGGCATCGTGGCCCGCCGGGGATGCCTATCTCGCGCAGAGCGAGAAAGGCCTGCCGCTGGTCTCCTACAAGGAGATCTTCCGCGATCCCCGGCTGCAGGCGCTGATCGGACAGGCCTTGCAGAACAACCGCGACTTGCGCGTAGCCGCCGCCAATGTCGCTGCCGCACGGGCGCGGATCACTGTCACCCGCGCCAGTCAGTTCCCGGCGCTGGACGTGCAGGGCGCGGCGACGCATTCCGAAACCGGCGGCCAGGTCACGGGTGACGGCTGGTCCTATTCCGCGCAGGGCGGCATATCGAGCTTCGAACTGGACCTGTTCGGCAAGCTGCAGAACGCCACCGAGGCCCAGCGCAACACCGCTCTTTCCACCGAAGCCTCGGCCCGCACGGTCCGGCTCGGGCTCGTGGCCAGTCTGGCGCTGGCATGGGCGGGCTATGCGGCGGACAAGGATCTTCTGGCGATAGCCCGGTCCACTGTCGCCAATGCCGAAAACAGCGTCCGCCTGACCGGGGCCCGCCTCAAGGGCGGCATCGCGCCGCGTGCGGACCTGAGCCGCGCGCAGCAGGTTCTGGAAACCGCCAGGGGCGATGCCGCCACACAGACGGCGGCGCTGGCGCGGGATATCAATGCTATCCGCCTGCTGGTCGGCGCCGATTTCGACCGCTCGCTGCTCCCCTCCGGCATCGCGGAAGTGAGCAAGGGCCTTGCGGTACTGCCCGCAGGCACCAGTTCCGAAGTGCTTCTGCGCCGTCCGGATGTGGTTTCGGCCGAATATGCGCTGCGTTCCGCCAATGCCGACATCGGCGTGGCCAGGGCGGAGCTGTTCCCCAGCATCTCGCTCACCGGCCTGCTCGGCTTCGCCAGCGATGCGCTGTCCTCGCTGTTCGATCACGGGTCCTTCGCCTCGACGGCCCGGGGCACGGCAAGCTGGTCGATCTTCAACGCCGGCGGCAAGGCAGCCAATGTGCAAGTCGCCAAGGCCCGGCGCGACGCCGCCCTCGCCACTTACGAAAAGGCGATCCAGACCGCGTTCCGCGAAGTGTCGGACGCGCTGGCCGATCAGGGCACGCTTGCCGAACGCCTGCGCGCCGCCAGCGCCAACACCGCCGCCGCACAGGATACCGCACGCCTGACCGAAGCGACTTACAAGCAGGGCATTGCCAGTTCGCTGGACACCCTCGTCGCCCAGCGCAGCCTCTATACCGCCCGCCGCGCGGAAATCGCGGTACGGCTGCAAGCCGCCACCAACCGCATCACGCTCTACCGCGTGCTCGGCGGTGACCAGGGCACGGCGCCGCAGGAATAGAGCGGGATGATCTGCGGCAGTTCCACCGCGGTGCGAATGCCCGGCGCGACGCCGCGGACGGCCAGGATCGCATTGATCGGCCAGTGCGCCGTCGGGCCCGGGGTGCAGGCGGCATAGTCCTCGTCCGAAACCCGCACAGCTCCCCGGCATCCTTGCCCACCTTGTCCGGCGAACTTGCCCAGAGCCCGGCCAGCTCCCGGTCCGGATGCGGGTTACCCGCGGCTGACGTTTTCGTAGATGCGGTCCATGAAATCGAGCAATTGCTCGATCTCGGCATCGGAAAAGCCGCTGAACATGCGCTTTTCACTTTCGGAAGCGATAGTCCCCAGCTTGGCGAGCAGCGGTTCCGCCTTCTCGGTCAGATACACGGCGCGGGCGCGGCGATCATCGCGGCGGTCGCGTCGTTCCAGCAGTCCATCGGCGCAGAGGCGATCGATCAGGCGGCCTGCCGAAGCTTCCGACATTTCCAGGTATTCGGCGATGGTGCGCTGGGTGGAACCGGGATAGCGGGCGACAATCGCGATCATCGCCCATTGCGAACGCGTGACGTTCAGCGCCGCGACCTTGCGGTCGAAGTTGTTCCGCTGCAGCCGGGAGATGACCGTCATGCGCCAGCTGACCTGCCGCTTCGGGCCCTCGTCGCGTATGCCGAAAGGATCCTGGCGCGGGTCGGTCGTCTTGTTATCGGCGTCGCTCGCCACGCGCTGCTCCTTGCTGCCGGTCGTCAAATGCGCTCGATGATGATCGCGGGAGCCATGCCGCCATCGTCCTTCACCACGATGGTCGAATGGGCGAAGCGTCCTGCGGCAATGGCCTTGGCCGCTCGGCGCTGGCTCTCGACGCCGAACTGTTCCAGCCCGGCGGGGGTAAGGCCTTCCATCGCGGCGATGGCATCGGCGCGCACGCCCTGGTTCGATTGCGGGTGCCTGGCCAGCAGGCCCGGGTTGCCCGGGACCATGAGATCGGACATGCCGGACATGATCGTCGCGGCAGCCAGACTGGTGGAGGTGATGGACGAGCTGCAGAAACGGTTGAGCGTGACACCGCCGACTTTCACGT
This sequence comes from Novosphingobium sp., assembly GCA_037384205.1. Classification (GTDB taxonomy): domain Bacteria; phylum Pseudomonadota; class Alphaproteobacteria; order Sphingomonadales; family Sphingomonadaceae; genus Novosphingobium. The sequence continues at coordinate 6,479 of JARROF010000138.1, forward strand.
CGTAACCGGTATCGAGCGCGGCCATGCGGCCGATATCGCCGCTCTGCAGGCCGATCCCACGCGGCGTTCCGACAGCATCGACGATATAGGCTTCGGTCACGCTCGGCCTCCTCTAAATCCCTGCGCGCACGCGCTGTTTGCGCGGGTCATGCGTGGCCGCATGGGGAAAAGCAATTGCCCCCGCAGTGCCCCTGTCGCAGCGGCGACTGCTTTCATGGGCCAGTATATTGGAGCGGGAAGCAATGGCGTCAATCGATCGTCTTCGCGATGGGCCGGTTTGACGGGGATAGCGGTTGCGACAAATCACGGCTCAGGACAGAAAACAGGAGATGAGGGCAGGATGGCGGCGGCTTTTTCTTCATCCAGCCCCCCTCTGCAAACGTCCTCATCGAGGTCATTATTTGCGGTTTCAGGCTTGCTTGGCGGTAGGTCCGCTGTGCAGGCCAAAGCCGTGCGAAAGGCCATGGTACAGCTTCTCGCGGCAAACGAGCTTGCTGACACCGTCCGCGATGATGGCGGTGGCGAACAGGGGCAGGATCATGCCACGGCTGGCCGTCGTCTCCATGAGGATGATGACGGCGGTAAGCGGCGCGCGCACGACGCCGACGAAATAGCCGGTCATGCCCAGCAGGATCACAGCGGCCATGGGATCGTCAGGGAAGCAGTACGTAAGCAACTGGCCGACACCGGCACCCACGGACAGCGACGGCGCGAAAATGCCGCCAGGAGCGCCGGAGACGGCCGTAGCGGCGGTGACCAGTAGTTTGGCCGGGCCGAACCAGGCCGGAGCACTCTGCTGCCCTTCCACCATCAGCTTGGTGACTTCGTAGCCCGTGCCCCATGTCGAACCGCCGCTGAGCACGCCGGTAACAGCGACAATCACGCCGCAGCCTAGTGCGAGGAGGACGGGACGCTTGCGGAAGCTGACGAACCAACGGTGCTTGCTGCGGGCAAAGGCGAGCAGCGTGCGTGAAAACAGGCCGCCCAGGATGCCGCCGAACACACCGGCTACGGGCGCTTCGATCACTACCGAAATGACGTTCAGCGTTTCGCGCATTACGCCAAAGTAAATG
>JARROF010000139.1:0-10338 GCA_037384205.1 Novosphingobium sp.
ATGCAGGACAGACGCCAGCTGCTGATCGCAAGCTTGAACACAGCCATCTGGGGCGCGGCCCTCTGCGGCGCATCGGGGCGGCTTCTCGCAGCGCCGGCAGGGCAATCCCCTGCCGATGCCCTGCGCGCCATCGAACGCGAGGCCAGCGGGCGTCTCGGCGTCTTCGTACACGATACGGCCAGCGGCCGCAGCTTCGGATGGCGCCAGAACGATCGGTTCACCCACTGCAGTTCCTTCAAGCTGTCGCTTGCCGCCATGATGCTCGCCGGACGCGACGCCGGGACCATCGACCTCAGCCGCGTCCTGCACTGGACCGAAGCCGATCTGCTGCCGCACAGCCCCACAACCGCGCTGCATGTCCGCTCCGGCCTCGCGGTAGAAGAACTGGCCCGCGCAGCCTTGATCGAAAGCGACAACACCGCCGCGAACGTATTGCTCAAGACCTTCGGCGGTCCTGCGGCCGTTACCCGTTTCTGGCGGGTCCTGGGGGACCGGGTGAGCCGCCTCGACCGCTTCGGTCACGCCTCCCGGCACGGAACTGGATACGACCCCCCCGGCGGCCATGGCGGGAACACTCCAGACCCTGCTGACAGGCCGGCACCTTTCCGCGCAAAGCCGCAAGACGCTGAAGATGTGGATGAGCGCCGTCACGACAGGCAGCGACCGCCTCCGGGCCGGCTTTCCCAAATCGTGGGCCAGCGGGGACAAGACCGGCACGGGCCAATACACGTATGTCGACCTTGCCTTTGGCGGCCCGCCCGGCAAGCCGCCGCTTTATGCTGCCGCCTATTTCGAACCGGCCGTGCACAGGCCGCTGATCGACCCGGCCGCAACGGCCGTTCTCGCAGCGGTTGGCCACGTCGCGGCCCGTCACTACGCCCGCAAGGGCTGACGGTTCGCTGGCGATCCAAGGGGGAACGCCAGGCGCCTGGGTCCCCGCCTGCTTTTGCCTTGACTTCATCGCCTTTTCGCTTAAGGGGCACGCCTTCACATGGCGCCTGCCCCTTTCGGACAGGTCTGTCCATTCGGCCCCGCACCCCGGTGAAGCGGCGGCCGCATCCGGCGTAATACGGCCGGATGGTGCGCCCCGGGAAACTAGGGATCGCTGGCCATTCCGGCCGGGCGACAAGCAGAACGGAGACGACTTATGTCGAAGCGCAAGAGCGCCAAGTACAAACTCGACCGCCGCATGGGCGAGAACATCTGGGGCCGCCCCAAGAGCTCGGTCAACCGCCGCAGCTACGGCCCCGGCCAGCACGGCCAGCGCCGCAAGGGCAAGCTGTCGGACTATGGTCTGCAGCTGCGCGCCAAGCAGAAGCTCAAGGGCTACTACGGCGACGTGACCGAGAAGCAGTTCAAGCGCACCTATCAGGAAGCCTCGTCCATGAAGGGCGACACCGGCCAGAACCTGATCGGCCTGCTCGAACAGCGCCTCGACATGGTTGTGTACCGCGCCAAGTTCGCGCCGACCATCTTCGCTGCCCGCCAGATCGTTTCGCACGGCCACATCCGCGTGAACGGCGTGAAGTGCAACATCGCCTCGCGCCGCATCAAGATCGGTGACATCATCAGCCTGGGTGAAAAGGCCAAGGAAATGGCGCTGGTAATCGAAGCCCAGGCCCTGCCCGAGCGCGAGATCCCCGACTACGTCGCTCAGGACGGCACCGACAAGGTGACTTTCGTTCGCGTCCCGACGCTCGACGAAGTGCCCTACCCGGTGAAGATGGAACCGAACCTGGTCGTCGAGTTCTACTCGCGCTGATTTCGGATCCCATTCGGATTTCAGGAAAGGGCGGTCCTTCGGGACCGCCCTTTTCATATGCCAGCCTTTTTCGCATAATCGCACGAGAGAAACTTTCTGCGCGATTATTGATGCTTGTCAGGGAACTGTCCCGAAAATGGGGCATTGGGCCCTCATCATGAAGAACTATCGTTTCATCACGCCCAAGCGCACGGGCAAGTGGTATCCCGATCTGGAGACCGCCCAGCGACATGCCTGCGAGATCGGCGCGGGCTATCTCGATACGCGCACCGGGCAGTTCGTGGCCTATGTCGGCACGGTTCTGGAAACCATCATCCGCAGCAGCAAAGGCACACAGGCCGCTGCCTGATCGCGATCACACGACCGGGGTCAACCCCAGTCTGTCGCTGACCCAGTCCCACAGCGCATCGGCTTCGCCCGCGGCCTTGCCTTCGGGCTCGACCTCCGAGGCTACTTCGCCCGACGCCGATGCCCGGTGAAAGGCGGCCCGTTCACCGAAGTGGACCGGGCAAACCTCCAGCCCATGGCCCGCGACAAGCCCGGCCGTCTCCTCCAGCAGCCGCGTCGCGCGCGCAGGCACGGCATTGAGCAGCACGAAGGCCGGTTTGCGCGCATATTTCACCAGTTCGGACGTTGCCTCCAGCGCATGGAGATCGAAAGCCCGGGCGCGCGTGGGGATCAGGATCAGGTCCGCTGCCCGAGCAGCCTCGCGCGAGGCCATGTCGCTTTGCGGCGGCGTATCGATCACCAGGATTTCCGAACCGCCGCGCGTGACCTTCAGGATCGTGCTGACCAGCCGCACCGGCGGGCACGTGATCACTTCGGGCAGATAGTCCCCGCGCCAGTCTCCCCACGCGGCCGCCGTCGCCTGCGGGTCCATGTCGATAACGCAGCTTTTCCGGCCATCGTAAGTCGCGCATGTGGCCAGGTGCAACGCAAGCGTCGTCTTTCCCGAACCACCTTTCTGGCTGACAACCGCAATCGTCGGCATCGGCACCTCTCCGGCCTGTGGCACCGCCGCACCGAATCATCCCGCGCGGCGTTTATCCAACAAGGTTCTTCGCAATCCCAGCAAGAGTCCAGTCATACCCCGTGCCAAGCGGCGGTACCGGTGGATCATTTGTGCAGATAATCCCGCCGGAAATCCGCCGCGAAGGCCGCGAAACGCCCCTCACCGATGGCATCGCGCATGCCCTGCATGAGCTGCTGATAGAACGAGATATTGTGCTCGGTCAGCAGCATGGCGCCCAGGATCTCGCCCGAGCGGATCAGGTGATGGATATAGGCGCGCGAATACGTCGCGCTCCACCGCGCCAACGAGATCGTCGGGCTTGCCCACACCCATCAGATAGCGCGGACGGTCGGCCGGAAGCTGGCCCGGTGCGAAATCGAGCGTGGCGAACATCGCCTCCTGCCCCTCGCCCACGGCCAGGCCGCCGATGGCATAACCGTCGAACCCGATATCCGCCAGCGCATCGGCAGAAGCCTTGCGTAGCCCCTCGTCGAGCGCGCCCTGCTGGATGCCGAACAGCGCAGAACTGGCGGCATGCTCGCCGCCGCTGTCGAAACCCGCGCGGCTGCGTTTCGCCCAGCGCATCGACATTTCCATGGATCGGGCAATCACGTCGCGCGGCTGATCGATCTTGGGGCATTCGTCGAAACACATGACGATGTCAGACCCAAGGAGGCGCTGGATTTCCATCGAGCGTTCGGGCGTCAAGTGATGGCGCGATCCGTCGATATGGCTGGCGAACGTCACGCCTTCTTCGGTGATCTTGCGCAGCTCCGAAAGGCTCATGACCTGATAACCGCCGCTATCGGTGAGGATCGGGCAGTTCCAGTTCATGAACGTGTGCAACCCGCCAAGCCGCGCCACGCGTTCGGCGCCGGGGCGGAGCATCAGGTGATAGGTATTGCCCAGGATGATATCGGCGCCCGTCGCGCGCACGTCCTGCGGTTTCATCGCCTTGACCGTGGCGGCAGTGCCCACCGGCATGAACGCGGGCGTGCGGATCTCGCCGCGGCGCATGCGGATCACACCGGTGCGCGCCTTGCCCTCGGTGGCGTGGATCTGAAAATCGAAACGGGGTTTGAGCGGGGTCGTCATCCCCCGCCCGTTAGAGAAATCAGAAGCCGTAGACCAGCGAGAAGCGCGAGATCGTGTCCGTCTTGAGCGCCCCTGCGGGCGGCGAGGTTTCATGTTCGATCGAATAAGACAGCTTCGTCTTCAGCCCCCTTGCCATCCCCACTTCGATTCCGGTGTGGGACGTAAAAGTGCTGTCATCCGATCCGACATAGCTCGACGCATTCTGGGTCAGCTTGAGCGTGTCATTGAGCCGCCAGTCGAAATCGAGAGAGCTCAACGCGGACCAGGTCGTTTCATCCGGATTGGTGACATAGTTCGTGCGGCGAACGGCCGGCCCCGCCTCCACGGACAAGTGCATGTCCCGCCTGTTGATGATCCGGTAACCGAAACCTCCGGAAGCCGAGAAACGGTCGCTAAACCCTTGGATTTCGTCCTTCTCGTACTGGAAACGGCCATAGGCGAAGATGCCGTCGTTCAAGGTATAGCGCGGCTGGTAGCGTGCTCCGTACTGCTCCCGCGTGACCGTGCCTGAATCTTTTTGATAATCGGCGTTAAGCTGGATCGCGTGCTCCCAGTCTATCCCCTTGCGGTCCAGCTTCACCGCACCGGTAAACCCGAAATTGCTGGTATTGCCGGTCGAGCGGAACGCGCCTGCCTCGATCTGCCCGGTCCACAGTTCCAGCACGCCCGAACTGCGAATCTTTTCCCGCTTGGCTTCGTCCCGGCGCGCGATCAGCAACTTGTGACGGTTGAGATAGGCGTTGTTCAGCGTGTCGATCTCATCCTTGTCATAGGGATTGGTCTGAAGCGCGAACCGCACCAGGGCGGCCACCGCGTCGGTATCCTCGGTCCTCATCGCCGCTTCGAGCAACTTGCGCACCGGCTTGGCAAGATGCGGCGGTTCTGCCTCTATAAACGGCACGGGATCGACGAAAGGCGGCGCGTCCACACGCAACGGCACCGCCGGCACCACCTCTTCCGCAGACTCTTGTTCGGTAGCCAAGGGGTCCGCCGGCACCGGTCCGGCAGCAGGCTCATCGGCAGGCGGAACCCGGGCCATGGCCGGTGCTGCGGCCACAAGCAGAGGCAGAATGGAAAGAACGGAAACGCGCGTCTTCATGTCGGAGCATTTATCGCGTCACGCCCGCAAGCGCCACCCGGTCTTGAAGATCCAGGTGATGAGCGTCACGCAAATTGCGAGGAAAAACAAGGTCAGTCCCAGCGAGACACCGATCGACACATCCGAACGGCCGTAGAACGTCCAGCGCAGCCCGTTGACCAGATAGACCACCGGATTGGCCATCGCCACCGAACGCCAGGGCTCGGGCAGAACGTGGATCGAATAGAAAGTGCCGCCCAGAAACGTCAGCGGCATGAGGATCAGCATCGGCACGATCGAAAGCTTCTCGAAGCTGTCCGCCCAGATGCCGAGGATGAACCCGAACAGCGAGAAACTGGCCGAGACCAACAGGATATAGCCGAAGGCATAGACCGGGTGGGCAATCGTGAAATCGACGAAGAAACTGGCCGTGCCCAGAATGATCGTCGCCAGAATCAGCGATTTCGTCGCCGCCGCGCCGACGAACCCGGCGAGCGTTTCCGCCACACCGACGGGCGCCGACAGAAGTTCATAGATCGCGCCGGTGAAGCGGGGCATGTAGATGCCGAAACTGGCGTTGGAGGTGCTTTCACCCAGCAGGGTCAGCAGCAGCAGGCCCGGAACGATGAAGGCGCCATAGTTCACGCCCCCCATGCCACCCTGCATCTGGCCGCCGATGGCCGCGCCGAACACCACGAAGTAGAGCGTCGTCGTCAGCACCGGTGCCAGGATAGACTGCAAAGCCGTACGGAAAGCGCGCATGAGTTCCTGCTTGTAGATGGTCCAGGCGCTGCGGGCGTTGAACAGGCTCATGCCGCGCCTCCCCCCAGAAGATCGACGAAGATGTCTTCAAGGCTCGATTCGCGGATGTCGATAGCCGTGTAATCGATGCCGGCACGGGTCAGTGCCTTCGTCAGTTCGGCGACTTCGGCCGTGCCGCCGATATTGCCCTCCCCGCCGCCGCCGCGATAGCACAGCACGCTGCCTTTCTCCGTCAGCGAGACAGGAAAAGCCGCGAGCGCCCCGGGAACAATGTCCAGCGGCCGTGCCAGCGTGATCAGCGCTTCGGTCCGGCCAAGGCGCTCCATCATCGCCTGCTTGTCATCGACCATGAGAATCTCGCCCCTGTTGATGATGCCCACGCGGTCGGCCATTTCCTCGGCCTCCTCCAGATAGTGGGTGGTCAGGATGATCGTGGTGCCCCGCTCGCGCAGAAGCTCGATCTGGCGCCACATATCGCGCCGCAGTTCGACATCGACGCCCGCCGTGGGTTCATCGAGAAACAGCAGTTCGGGATCGTGCGCCAGCGCCTTGGCAATCAGCACGCGGCGCTTCATGCCGCCCGACAGCGTGCGGATCTGCGCATCGCGTTTGTCCCACAAGCTGAGCGCCCGCAGGATTTCCTCCACCCGTGCCGGATCGGGCGGCAGGCCGAACAGGCCGCGTGAATGGCCGACGGCGCGCTGCACACGCTCGAACATGTCGGTTGCCAGTTCTTGCGGTACGAGGCCGACCCGGGCCCGAAGCCGCCGCCAGTGCCGCCCCATGTCCTCGCCGAACGCCTGAATCGTGCCCGATGTCGGCCGCACGAGGCCGCACACCGCGCCGATCAGCGTCGTCTTGCCCGCGCCGTTGGGGCCGAGCAGCGCGAAGATCTCGCCCTTGTTGATAGAAAGGTCCACGTCCTTGAGCGCGGTGAAGCCGCCTGCGTAAGTCTTGGTCAGGCCACTGATTTCGAGAATGGTTTGCATCGCCCCTAGATGCGCGAGCAAGGCTGCGTTTCAAAGACCCCATTGTCAAAAAGAAGAACTAGGGGAGCAACAAACTGGAATCGCCATAGGAATAGAACCGGTACTCGGTGGCGATCGCGCGGGCATAGACCGCCTGCATCCGCTCGCGCCCCATCAGCGCCGAAACCAGCATGAACAGCGTGGACTTGGGCAGATGGAAATTCGTCATCAGCCCGTCAATCGCCTTGAAGCGATAGCCGGGGGTGATGAAGATCGACGTATCGCCTTCGAACGGGCGGATCACGCCATCCTCTCCCGCCGCGCTTTCGAGCAGCCGCAGCGAGGTGGTACCCACCGCGATGAGCCGCCCGCCGCCGGACCGCACCGCGTTGAGGCGGTCCGCCGTTTCGGCATCGATGCGGCCCCATTCGGCGTGCATGCGGTGTTCTTCGGTGTCGTCCGCCTTCACCGGCAGGAAAGTGCCGGCGCCGACATGCAGGGTCAGCGTTTCGCGCGCGATACTGGCAGCATCGAGCCGTTCGACGAGTCCGGGCGTGAAATGCAGGGCGGCGGTAGGCGCCGCAACGGCGCCCTTCTCGCGCGCGAACATGGTCTGGTAATCGCTCGCGTCAGCCTCATCGGTCTCACGCTTGCCCGCGATATAGGGCGGCAGCGGCATGCGCCCGGCACGTTCGAGCAGGACCTCAACCGGCTCCTCGCCTTCGAAGGCCAGCGTCCAGCTGCCGTCCTCGTGCCGGTTCTCGGCGATAGCGGTGACATCTGCAGGAAAAACGGCCTGATCGCCCGGTTTCAGGCGCCTGGCATTGCGCACGAAAGCCTGCCAGCGCCGCAGATCGATGCGCTTGTGCAGCGTAACCCCGATCCGTGCTTCACCGCGCGTGCCTTCGAGCTGGGCAGGGATCACGCGGGTGTCATTGAAAACCAGCACATCGCCCTTGCGCAGCAGATCCGGCAGATCGTGCACATGGCGGTCCGCAAAAGGCGCCGCGCCATCCACTACGAGCATCCGGGCAGCATCGCGCGGCCGCGCCGGGCGCAGGGCTATCCGCTCGGGCGGCAGGTCAAAATCGAACAGGTCAACTCGCATGGCGCGGCGAGCTAGACGAGCAGACGCACCGCGGCAAGCATGCGATAACGCGGCGTCTGCTCACCCGGAGTTTCCCGAAAGTGATCAATCCGACGGAGAATGGCTGAGCTGATCAGCCGTGATCGAAGCGGGATCGGCCTTCAGGGCCGCGAAATCGGGCGGCGGCAGATGCTGCGAGGCCAGCGACGCCTGGATGATCTTCGTCGGATCCTTGGGCGGCTCGCCGCGATGGATCTTGTCCACGTACTGCATGCCCGAAATCACGCGCCCGAACACTGTGTACTTCCGGTCCAGCGCGAAACGCGGGTAGAAGACGATGAAGAACTGGCTGTTGGCGCTGTCGGGATCGTTCGTGCGCGCCATCGAGACGGTGCCGCGCAAGTGCGGCATCGAATTGAATTCCTCCTTGAGGTCCGGAAGGTCCGAGCCGCCCTGCCCGGTTCCCGTCGGATCGCCGGTCTGCGCCATGAAGCCGTCGATCACGCGGTGGAAGATCTGGCCATTGTAGAAACCTTCCTTCGTCAGCGTCTTGATCCGCTCGACATGGTGTGGCGCCCACTTCGGCATCAGGCGGATACCCACGCGTCCGCCGTCCGACAGATCGAGATAGAGCACATCGTCCGGATCGTGCGCAGGATCGGGATCGGTAAACGTCGGCAGCGTGACAGGAGGCGGCGTGACCGGCTCTTTCTTCTTCGCAATCGCAGGGTTGGCCACGAGCGCAACGCCCATCAGCAAGGTAGTCAGGGGCAGGCGAAACTTCATCGAATACTCACAAGCAGGGTCCGATCATGGCAAGGCGGATAGAGCCCGGCCGCTGTCGGCACAATGAATGATTTGCGAAGGCTGCCCTTCAATAGTCCCCCTGAATGCCATTCGCAGCGATGCGAGCCACCACATCCTCACGTACGGCAGGGCTGACGAACTTGGTGATTTCTCCGCCGAATATGGCGATTTCCTTGACCAGCTTGGACGCGATCGGCTGCAGGCTGACGTCTGCCATCAGGAACACTGTCTCGATATTGGGATTGAGCTGCTGGTTCATCCCCGCCATCTGGTATTCGTACTCGAAATCCGCGACGGCGCGCAGGCCGCGCACGATCACGGTGGCACCCTGCTTCTGCGCGAACTTCATCAGCAGCGCGTTGAAGCCCACCACCTCGACATTATCGATGCCCATCGCCGCGACCTCGCGCTCGACCATGGTCATGCGCTCGTCCGGCGTGAACAGCGGGCTTTTCGACATGTTGGTGGTGACGCCGATGATCAGCTTGTCCACCAGCTTGGCACCGCGCCGGATGATATCGGCATGACCCAGCGTGATCGGATCGAACGTGCCCGGATAGACACCGATGCGGGCGCTCTCAGCCATCAATGGTCCCTCTCGACGATATAGCGCGCCACCGCGCGCAGGAGATCGGCCTCGCGGCCATGCTGGGCCAGATGCCCCACCGCCTGATCCACGAGCATCCGCGCCTGTTCACGGGCCCGCTCCGGCCCCAGCAGCGAGACGAAAGTCTGCTTGCCCGCGATGGCGTCCTTGCCCACGGCCTTGCCTGCCACAGCGGCGTCGCCTTCATGGTCGATCAGATCGTCTGCAATCTGGAAAGCCAGACCGATATCGCGTGCATAGCCGCGCAAATGCGTGCGTCCTTCCGGTGCGACGCGGCCGAGGATCGCCCCCATCTCCACCGCCGCGCCCAGCAGGGAGCCAGTCTTGAGCTGCTGCAGCCGGGTGACGGTCTGCAAATCGAACTCACGCGTTTCCGCCACGAGGTCCATCATCTGCCCGCCTGCCATGCCGCGCGCGCCGCTGGCCTGCCCCAGAGCCTGCACCAGTTCGATACGCGTGAACGGATCAGCGCTCGTCGCCGGATCGGACAGCACTTCGAATGCGAAAGCGTGAAGCGAATCGCCTGCCAGCACGGCCGTCGCCTCGTCATAGGCTATATGCACCGTAGGCTTGCCGTGACGCATGGCATCGTTGTCCATGCAAGGCAGATCGTCGTGGATCAGCGAATAAACGTGAATCGCCTCGATCGCGATACCGGCCCGCACCGCCGCTTCGCGCTGCACGCCGTACATATCCGCAACCGCTGTCAGCAGCAGCGGGCGCAGCCGCTTGCCGCCGCCGATGGCCGCATAGCGCATAGCCTCGAACAACGCCGCACGGGCATCGCCTGGAACCGGCAGCAGCGCATCAAAAGCGCTGTCGATCTCGCTCGCGACGCGGGCCAGGCCATCTGCCAGAACCGGATCGGTCACGGCCGCAGCCCCCATGGCTCAGCGGTCCGGCGCATCGAACGGCTGCGTGCCCGTGGCCGCGCCATCGGGCCCGGTAACGATCCGCTCGATCCGCGCCTGCGCCGCATCGAGCCGCTTCTGGCAATGCTGGCGCAGTTTTTCACCCTTTTCGTAAAGCGAGATCGAATCCTCCAGCGGTACGTCGCCGCTTTCCAGCTGCCGCACGATCGTTTCCAGCGCGCGCAGGGCGTCCTCGAAGCTCAGTTCCGCAATCTCTTCGGTCTCTCCGGTCATGCCGCAGCAATGGCC
>JARROF010000140.1:0-7513 GCA_037384205.1 Novosphingobium sp.
GACGCGCACGAACTGGTGCGCACGCGCATCCCGATCACCGGACCGACCCGCATCGCCTCGGCCGTGCTCGAACACGAAACCGGCAGGGAATACCGCTTCACTCCACAGGGCCCGACGCTCTCAGAGCGGGAATGGCGCGAATGTCTGGACCTGGTCGCCCAAGTCGATTGCGACGCCATGGTGCTGAGCGGTTCCCTGCCCCCCGGCGTCCCCGCCGACTTCTATGCCCGCATCGCGCATCTGCTGCGTCCGCGCGGGATTGAGATCGTGCTGGACAGTTCGGGCCCCGCGCTGGCGCACGGCATCGATGCCGGATCGCTGTTCCTGATCAAGCCAAGCCTGGGCGAACTGCAGCAATATACCGGGCGCAAGCTCACCGCGCCCGACGAGATCGGCAGGGCTGCGATGGAGATTGTGGAAGCAGGCAAGGCTCGCCTTGTCGCCGTCACCATGGGCCATGAGGGGGCCGTTCTGGCGCGCGCGGAAGGCCCTGTGTTCCTTCCCGCTCTCAGGATAGAGGCTGCCAGCGCCGTGGGGGCGGGCGACAGTTTCGTCGCAGGCATGGTCTTCGCCCTCAGCACCGGCAAAAGCGAACTGGAGGCCTTCCGCTTCGGCATGGCTTCGGGTTCCGCCGCCGTGCTGCGCGCCGGCACCGGCCTTGCCTGTCCCCCGGACATCGAGCGGCTGCTCAAGCAGATCCCGGAGATGTAAACCAACCTGCACTGATCCCGCCCCAAGGGGATTGCCATTTCGCGCGGACAGCCAAACGAAAAGGGGCCGCGCCATGGCGCGGCCCCTTTCCTTGTTTCGCGAGATGCGAAAGCTCAGTCTTCCTTCAGGAACGCGGGCATGTGGTTGGGATCGCCACCGCCGTTGTCGCCATTGTCGCCACGATCACGGCGCGGGCCGCGGTCACGGCCGCCACCGCCACCACGGCGCGGGCCGCGGCGATCACCGCCGCGATCGCCACGGGGTTCGCGCGGTTCGCGGGACGGACGGGTGTCTTCCAGCTCTTCGCCGGTTTCCTGGTCAACCACGCGCATCGACAGGCGGACCTTGCCGCGGTTGTCGATTTCGAGGACCTTGACCTTCACTTCCTGGCCTTCGGAGACGACATCGGTCGGCTTCTCGACGCGCTCGTTCTTCATCTCGGAGACGTGAACGAGGCCGTCCTTGCCGCCCATGAAGTTCACGAAAGCCCCGAAGTCGACGATGTTGACAACCTTGCCGTTGTAGATCTTGCCGACTTCCGCTTCCTCGACAATGCCCTGAATCCAGGCCCTGGCGGCCTCGATCTGGTTGATGTCGGAAGAGGAGATCTTGATCACGCCTTCGTCGTCGATGTCGACCTTGGCACCGGTCTCGGCGACGATCTCGCGGATGACCTTGCCGCCGGTGCCGATGACGTCGCGGATCTTCGACTTGTCGATCTGGATCGTCTCGATGCGCGGCGCGTGGGCCGAAAGCTCGGTGCGGGCCGAACCCAGAGCCTTGGTCATTTCACCCAGGATGTGAGCGCGGCCGCCCTTGGCCTGCTCGAGAGCCTTGCCCATGATTTCCTTGGTGATGCCGGCGATCTTGATGTCCATCTGCAGCGAGGTGATGCCCGCTTCGGTGCCGGCCACCTTGAAGTCCATGTCGCCGAGGTGATCCTCGTCGCCCAGGATGTCCGAAAGGACGGCGAATTCGTCGCCTTCCAGGATCAGCCCCATGGCGATGCCCGAAACCGGACGCTCGATGGGAACGCCCGCGTCCATCATCGACAGACAGCCGCCGCACACCGTCGCCATCGACGAAGACCCGTTGGACTCGGTGATGTCCGAGAGAACGCGGATGGTGTAGGGGAAGTCATCCCTGGCGGGCAGCACCGGGTGCAGCGCGCGCCATGCCAGCTTGCCGTGACCGACTTCGCGGCGGCCCGGGGCGCCGAAGCGGCCCACTTCACCAACCGAATAGGGCGGGAAGTTGTAGTGCAGCATGAACGATGCGTACGACAGGCCGTCGAGACCGTCGATCATCTGCTCGGCATCCTTGGTGCCCAGCGTGGTGGTGCAGATCGCCTGCGTTTCACCACGGGTGAACAGCGCCGAACCGTGCGTGCGCGGCAGGAAGCCGACCATCGCCTCGATCGGGCGGACCTGCTCCAGCGTGCGGCCGTCGATGCGCTGGCCGTCCTTGAGGATGGCGGTGCGCACGATTTCCGCTTCGAGCTTCTTCATGGTCTTGATGGCGACCATCTGGGTCTGCGGCTCTTCATCCGCGAAGGCGGCCTTGGCCTTGGCGCGCGCTTCGTTGAGCGCGTTCGAGCGGGCGGACTTGTCGGTCAGCTTGTAAGCGGCGGCAACATCCTTGCCGACAGCCTTCTTGAGCTTCGCCTTGATGTCGGCGGTGTTGTCCGACAGGTCGATTTCCCAGGGCTCCTTGGCAGCCTTTTCGGCGAGATCGATGATCAGGTCGACGACCTTCTTCGATTCCTCGTGCGCGAACATCACAGCGCCGAGCATCTCGTCCTCGGTCAGTTCCTTGGCTTCCGATTCCACCATCATCACGGCATTGCCGGTGGCGGCAACGACGAGATCGAGGCGGCCGTCTTCCAGAGCAGCGCTCTGCTTCGGGTTCAGCGTATATTCGCCATCGACGAAGCCGACGCGGCAGGCGCCGATCGGGCCCATGAAGGGCACGCCCGAGATGGTGAGCGCGGCCGAAGCCGCGATCATCGCCACCACATCGGGCTCGGTCTCGCCGTCATAGCTCATGACCTGGGCGATGACGTTGATCTCGTTGTAGAAGCCTTCGGGAAACAGCGGGCGCACCGGACGGTCGATCAGGCGGCTGGTCAGCGTTTCCTTTTCGGTCGCGCCGCGCTCACGCTTGAAGAAGCCGCCGGGGATACGGCCGGCGGACGAGAACTTTTCCTGATAGTGGACGGTGAGCGGGAAGAAGTCCTGCCCTTCCTTCACCGACTTGGCGGCCGTGACAGCGCACAGCACGACCGTTTCGCCATAAGTGGCGAGGACCGCGCCGTCAGCCTGACGGGCAACGCGGCCGGTTTCCAGAGTGAGGGTCTTTCCGCCCCACTCCATGGATACGGTTTTGACGTCGAACATAAAGAGTTTCCTCAGACCCGCGGGCCCTATTGCACGCGCGGGGTTTACTGCCGGGGATACCGTCCCGGTCCGGTGTGGGGCCTTTTCATGGCCCCAGGCCCCCCGCCGGATTGCGAGGATACCCGAAAAGGTTGGCCCGGATGCAAGAAGCGGCCCGCTCAGGGGCCGCCTCCAGTCGATCTTACTTACGAAGACCGAGCTTTTGGATCAGGGCGTTGTACCGCGCGACATCCTTCTTCTTGAGGTAGTCGAGCAGCGAGCGGCGCTTGTTGACCATGGCCAGCAGACCGCGACGCGAGTGATTGTCCTTGTGGTGCGTCTTGAAGTGTTCGGTCAGGTTGCGAATACGCTCGGTGAGGATCGCGACCTGAACTTCCGGGCTGCCCGTGTCCTGATTGCCACGTGCGTTGTCCGAAATGATTTCCTGCTTCTTCTCGGCGGTAACCGACATACATTCTACTCCGCGACATCCGTGAGATTGAACCCCCTGACGACGCGGGCATCTCCGCCCGAAAGCTCCATCAGCGCGACCGGCAACCTGCCTTCACGCGCCCAATGCAGCCCGTCTTCCTGGGGCAGCCCGGTGAGAACGCGGCCCTGACGGACCGCCCTTGCCTGCTCCGGACCGAGGTCGATGGCCGGGATGTCGTCCAGCCCCGCCTCCAGCGGCAAAAGTACATGTTCAAGAGGCGCGCCCTTACCTGTTTCGTTCAATTTGTCCAGCGAAATCGCATGAGACAGGCCGAACGGACCGGCCTGGATACGGCGCAGCATCGTCACGGTGCCGCACGAACCCAGCGCCTGCGCGATATCGCGCGCCAGCGATCGGATGTAGGTGCCCTTGGAGACGTGGGCACGGAAGGTCATGTCCTCTACCAGTTCCTCCCCGAATTCGCACGGGGAGGAGGACCGCGGCGCCTCTGGCGTCATGATCGAGGGGGAATTCGCCCTGCCCCCCTCCACCACGCTGCGCGCGGCCGCCCTCCCCGAGACAAGCCCGGGGAGGAATTTCAGGTCGAAAATCTCCACGCTGCGGGGCTTCAGCGTCACCTCTTCACCGGCGCGCGCCAGATCGTAGGCCCGCTGGCCATCGATCTTGAGAGCCGAGTATGCAGGGGGCACCTGCTCGACCGGCCCGATAAAGCGCACCAGTACCGCCTTCACCTGCTCCAGCGTGGGCCGCACATCGCTGGTGGCGATCACCGCGCCTTCCAGATCGAGCGTATCGGTCTCCTCACCGAAGCGGACAGTGAACTCGTAAACCTTGCTGGCATCGAGCATGCGCCCGGTCAGCTTGGTCGCCTCGCCCAGGGCCACCGGCAGGATACCCGAGGCCAGCGGATCGAGCGTGCCGCCGTGGCCGACTTTCACTTTCTTGCCATAGCCCGCCTCGCGCAAGTTGCGCTTCACGGCAGCCACGGCCTGCGTCGAGCCGAGCCCCACGGGCTTGTCGAGAATGATCCAGCCGCTGGGCGCCGGCAACAGCGTTTGAAGGGTATCCGTCATCGCGCCCCCATGTGCGCGGCAGCAACATTGGTCAACGCCCGTGCCCGAGCGCTACTTTGCCTTTTTGGCCTTCACCGGCGGGCCATCGACCTTGACGAAGGACGTCAGCGGATAGCGCTGCCCGTGAATATAAACCGCGCTCCAGCGGTCGAGCGTACCGTTGGGGCGGGTATCAAGGCCTATGAAATTCACGAAAGGCAGATCGGTCGAAAAGCCCATGAGTTCGGCCTTGTACCAGACCTTGCGATTATCCTCGAAATAGAGCGTTCTGTTGCCTTCGGAGCGCCAGTTCCACACGCCGCCATGATTGGCGAAGGGGATTGAGGCCTCTGTTTGCGGTCTGGCGGATTCCGCCATGGCGGGAAGCGGCGCCATCGCCATCAGCGCGGCCGGGAGAAGTAGGGAAAAGGTCTTCATCGTCTGCTCCTTTCCTGCGGCCCCCCGCCATTCCAAGATCGACACGCCGGCCCCTTCCCGCAAGGCTCGCGGGACAAAGTGATACAAAGCTGACGGTAACTTGAACGGCTGCGAAACCGCCTCGCTCAGATGCCCGCGACCAGACGCGCCAGATGCTCATAATAGCCGCCGAGCCATGCTACCGGCGGCCATACCACGCGCTCGATAATGCCCCAGCCCGGAAACAGCCTCGGGATTACCAGCAGAATCAATAGCACCATCAGGATGCCGTAGGGCCGCAGCCGCTCGTAAGAGCGCGCCGCCGCACGTGGCAGCAGCCCCTCGACGATATGCGATCCGTCAAAGGGCGGGATCGGCAGCAGGTTGAAGAACGCCAGAAAGACGTTGATCGCAATAAAGTTGCTGAAATTCTGCGCCACGAACGAAACGCCCGCCGCCTCGCTGTTCCCGGCATAGCGCACCAGCAACCCCAGCAGCACCGCGCCGACCGCCGCCAATACCAGATTCATCGCCGGGCCGGCCGCGGCGACTGCCATCATGCCCCGGCGCGGATCGCGCAGCCGCCATTTGTTGACCGGTACCGGCTTGGCCCAGCCAAACGCCGTATGCGTGGTCAGCCACAGGATGGCGGGCAGGATCAGCGTGCCGAAAGGATCGACATGGCGCAGCGGATTGAGGCTGAGGCGCCGCTGCTCGTACGCGGTCGAATCGCCCAGCATCCGCGCGGTCCAGCCGTGCGCGATTTCATGGAACACGATGGCGATGATCAGGGGAATGATGATCGCTGCGACCTGCAGCAGAGTGTCGTTCATATGCCTCATCTAGGAACGGCGTGCCCGCCCCGCAATGGCGCTCCCCTCGTCAGCGCCCCAGCGCCTCGCTGAAATGACGGCGACACAGCGCGACATAGCGGTCGTTCCCGCCGATCTCGGTCTGCGCGCCCTCGTTCACGGCCTTGCCCTCGGCATCGACGCGCAGGTTCATCGAAGCCTTGCGCCCGCAGTGGCACACCGCTTTCAGTTCCACCAGACTGTCGGCAATGCCCAGCAGCACCGCCGAGCCGGGGAACAATTGCCCCCGAAAATCGGTGCGCAGACCATAGCACAGGACGGGAATGCCCACCCGGTCGGCCAGGTCCGCGCATTGCCATACTTGCTCGGGCGTCAGGAACTGCGCCTCGTCCACCAGCACGCAGGAGAGCGGCTCCACCGCATGAACGGCCTGCACCTTGCCCAGAAGATCGGTGTCCGGCGCGAACCGGCGTGCCCCGGCATGAAGGCCGATACGGCTTTCAATCGCATGAGTCTCCCCGCGATCCCCGCTGCGGTTATCGACTGCGGCCGTCCACAGCATCGTGCGCATGCCGCGTTCGTTGTAATTGAAATTGGCCTGCAGCAGCGTGGTGGATTTGCCCGCGTTCATGCTGGCATAATAAAAGTAGAGTTTCGCCATCGTGGCTGGGGATAACACCGCCCTGCCGGCCTTGCACGGGATTGCCGCTGTTTCTCCCTGCATGAATGAACGTTAACCATCGTCCTATAGGAGAAACGCGTAGGGAAACGCGGGGAGTTCGGGAATGAAGAGAGTCATCGCCATGTTCGCGGCATTCGGGCCCGGGGCCCTGATAGCTGCTTACGTCGCTTCGTCTCCTCATGCCGCGCCCGATGCTACCGCCAATTCCTGGACCATGCTCGACGCCGCGGCCGCACAGTTGATCGCGATCCGCGGACGCAGTGTGGCGGTCATAGGGCTGCTGGTGCTGGGCGTAATACTGTCGCTGCTGGCGGCCGTAATTCTGCGTGGCGGCACCCGGGCAGAGACGACCCGCTCGGGCAAACCCGCGCGGCGAACGAAGGGCAAGCCGGGGCCGGTCTGGACGCCCGGACCGATATCCTCCGAAGACAGGATTGCCAGCTTGCGCCGCCGCACCGCCGGCGAAACCGGATGGGTGCCGCCCGCGCCGGGAAAAGACCCGGAGGAAGAGGAAAGAGCACTTCCCCCCCGTCCCGTCATTCTGATCCGCAAACCCCGCGAGCGAGGGCGCGACTGGTTCAACGACGCCAGCTGGCTGGGCGGCCTGCCCCGGCTGGGCGAGGTCGAATGGCCGCGCGATGCCCGCGGCACTCCGCTGCCTTTCGCCGCGCAGATCGATCTGGCCGAACTGGCCGCAGCCTGCCCGGAAAGCCCCCTGCCCCGCACCGGCGCGCTGGCCTTTTTCCTCGGCACCGGCGCGGTTCTTTACCTGCCGTCTGCCGCGCTGGACTTTTCCCCCGTCCCCCATGATCTGCCGCCCGCCTTCGACGAGGGCGGATACCCCTTCCCCGCCCGGCTCAACCGCCTCAGCCGCGATTTCTTCCCGTTCTGGCCCGTCGAACCCGCTGTTCTGGACCTGCCGCCGGGCCTGCGTGACCACTGCGATCCGGCCCGGGATCAGGCCATCGAAAGCGCCATGAGCGGCCTGCTGCCTGGGCTCGCCTCCACAC
>JARROF010000141.1:0-10258 GCA_037384205.1 Novosphingobium sp.
GGAGGTAGCCATCGTTCGCGACTGGCTTCGCACGATTACCTGCGCCGACGGTCGAGCATCTGGTGGCTTCCGGGGAGCGCGAGAGTCATGCTGAACGATGAAAGTTAGCCGTGTTGCTGTCGGCCGTCGCGCCTCCGGGCCCAAAAGCCTACGATTTCTTGTCGTTCGAACGGCGAGGCACGGACACTACAGTCGAACGGCATCTCGGAGTCCTTCGTACAGGCCCTGCCAGCCAGGATACGGCGTTCGCTTGCCGCGGCAGGCGCCCAAGGCCGGTCTTTCCCGACCTCGCCGCCGAACAACGGGTTCGGATGGAAACGACCATTCACACCGCTGGAAGCGGCCCATCGGCAACCGTCCCCAGATCATGACCTTGTATCTGTACCCCTTTTTCGGAGAGCGGACAGGGGCAGCCATTCGCCACGTTTCAGAACCACGTCCATGGGTCAGGCGACGATCACCTCGGCATGGGAAAATGCCTGCGCGTAACCATCCGATAGGGGGAGGTCGGTCACCAGAACATCGACGCCGCTAAGCGACGCCGTTCGGTGTATGGCATGTTGACCGAACTTCGATGCGTCGGCGCCGAGCACGACACGTCTCGACGTCTCATAAGCGATTCGGCTCATTGCCGCTTCGCCCGGATGAAAATCGGTCAAGCCATGCTTGAGGCAAATTCCGCCGACCGACAGGATCGCCAAATGTGGGGTGAACTGCCGTACATAGGCCTGCGCGACGTGATCCGAGAAGGCGTGGTAGTCATAATCCATTTGTCCGCCGGCCAGAAACAGCGTGTTATCATTGATCCCGCCAAGGTCGGTCGCAACCTGAAACGAATTGGTGATGACCGTCAACGAGCGGCGCTCGACCAGTTGCTTGGCGATGAAGCAGGAGGTTGTGCCGGAATCGATGAAGAGGATGGCACCGTCGTCGACCAATTCGGCTGCGGCCCGGGCGATCCGCGTCTTGGCATCGGTATTCATGCCCATCCGTTGGCGCAGCGGGCCCTCGAGCGTCGGGTTGGCCAATTTGGCACCGCCATGTTCGCGAACGAGGATCCCGCTCTCTTCCAACGCACGAAACTCTCGACGTATCGTCTCGTCCGAAACGTCAAGTTCGGCCGCAAGTTCGGTGACAGAGACGCTCAGGCCCGAGCGCAGTCGGGATACGATCTCGCGCTGTCGTTTGGATCTCTTCTGCATCCGGCCTCTCTCGATCGTGTTTATAGGATCCTGATGCGGGAAAGTGGGGTAGCCGGAAAGACCCGATGGTCAAGCTTCCCCCCCGTTCGCAATGGAGTACCCCTAGAAGCGAAGGGGAATTCCGGCGCTACCGAGACAAACCGGCCCGTCGGTCCAAAAGATCGACGGGCCTGAGAATGGACACCTGGGATTCGCCCTTCAGGGAAATCAGAAGTTCGTCGTTAACGTGATACTGTAGGTCCGACCCCAGCGCACGATCTGTGGCACCTGATAGCTGTCGGGGCCGACGGTCCGGTAATAGCTCACATCGTCGAGCAGGTTCGTCGCGGCGAGCACCACCCGAACGTCGTGCGGCAGCGTGTAGCCGAGTGTGGCGTCGACACTGCTAGTAGCGCGCTGGGTTTCGTTCAATTGCTTGCCGCCATATGCGCCAAAGCGGTAGGCCGCGATCAACGGCCCGTTGTAACGATACGATACGTTCGCATACAGTCGGCCCTTCTCATAAAACAGCGAGGCGTTGGCGAGCCGGTTCGGTGTACCCTGCATCTGTTGGGTTACATCGGTCGAGCTATCGTTGAGATGCGCCCAGCTGTGCTGGAGCGTCAGGTTCCCCGAAATGCCGAAGCCGGATTCCCAGCCGGGCAAGTCGACCAGCTGATACCGCGCGGCCAATTCGACGCCGTACATCCCGGCCGTGCCGCCGTTCACCGGCTTGGAGATGGATGCGACCCCATTCTGGGCGATCTGCTGGGCGCGGAAGTTTGTCCCTCGATCATACAGATAATCGCTCAGCGCCTTGTAGAAGCCGGCTGCCGAAGCGCTGAATCCGCGATGCTGATGCTCGATGCTGGCATCGAAGTTCCACGACTTGACCGCCTTCAGGTCGGGGTTACCCTCCGTCACGCTGATGGAGCCGTCCGAATTGACGGTCGTCTGGCTGCCGCCGGCCAGCTGGAAGAAGGCCGGGCGGGTATAGCTGCGCCAGATCGCGGCCCGCACCACGCTTTCGCGATCGGGGCGATAGTTCGCATGGAGGCTGGGGAGCAGGATGTCGTATTTGCTTTTGCTCGAATGGAACCCCTCGGACAGACCGGCGTTGGTGGTTCCGTTTCCCCTGACCGAGTTCCAGAAAACATCGTCGATCGCGGTATGCTCGAAGCGCAGACCCGGCTGCACTTCCAGGCTGCTGAATTCGAGCTTCGCCAGCGCATAGCCGGAGAACACGTTCTCATGGCCCGACAGCGTGTTCTTGTTGAAGTCGTTCGGGGACAGCGTGACCGTATTGGCAGCGGCATGCGCCGCATCGGTCAAAGCTCCACCATCGCCGCGCAGGAACGTATAAGGGTAATATTGCCGGTCGATCGCCGAGACTTCGTTCAGCGAGAACGGACTGTTCGTCCAGGACTGGCCGGCCGGCAGGAAGTTGAGGTTGCTATAGTCCCGCGAATAGCTGTTGCGCGCGCTGCGTACGAATTTGACACCGGCGGTGACCGAGTCGATCCACGAGCCGATCTTGTAGGTGGCGTCGAAACGTCCGCCGACCTTCGATGCGGTGCTGCGGGAGTTGGTGAACTCGCCGCTATCCTGTTCAACGCTATAGAGCGCGTTGTTGTTGAAGCGGGCGAGCTGTGCCGCGCTCAAAAGCGGCAACGGATAGCCGTTGCGATAGCTTACCGCGAACGGGCCGTTCAGGCCGACCGGCATCCGTGGTGCCGCCGACGACTGCGGAGGCCAAGGTGGATTCTGCGGGCGCCGTCTCGAACCAGGCGTGATATTCGCCGTCGCTCTCGGCATTCTGGTACAGTCCGTCTGGGCGAACCACCGCTGCGGAATAGCCGTCCGCCTGAATGCTCTTCTGATAAATGTTCTGCGCGATGTTTGAGACAGCGAAGGTGCCGCGCGCATACAGCTTGGTCGCGCCGAGGTGCCAATCCAGCCCCAACGCGCCGCCGTAACTCACCTGATGGCCTTCGGTGAACTGCGCGTTGGTGCTGGTCAGCAGAAGGTTGTCCTTCTTGGCAAAGCCGGCAGGATTGGTGCCTTGCTTGCCCTGGGAGACCGCGAACTCCCATTGCCCTGCCTGGAAATCGACCATCGTCGAGGCAAAGTTGCGCTTGCCGTAATAGCCGGTGGCATAGACACCGAACTGGTCATTGTCGCCAAACTTATGCGAAATCTCGGCCTGCGCCATGATGTTGCCGGCTGGCGTGCCATAATCCAGCGCATATTGGCTCAGCCCGCCGCGCAGGTAGAGGCCGACATGCGTTTTCTTGTCGAAATCATAGGCGGACGGCGTGCGGAAATCGATGGTGCCGCCGATCGCATCGCCGTCCATGTCCGCGGTCGAGGTCTTGCTGACGACGACGGCCGAAAGCCCGACCGGCGGCAGCAGGTCGAGCTGGATCTGGCGCGAATAGGGCATACCCTGCGCCGCGTTCGCACCGTTGACGAGATTGACGTTATAGGAGCCGCTCAGACCGCGGAGATACACAAAACTCGCCCCGCCCCGTGCCGCGCCATCAAGGCCACCGTGGTTGCCCGACGACGGCGTTCCGAAGAAATCGGTCGGCGCGACGGAAATTCCGGGCAGGCGCGCGAGGGCATCGACGACGCTGACCGTCGGCTGCCGTTGCAGGTCCGCGCTCGACAGCACGCTGGTCGTCCCCGTCGATTCAATCTCGGCTATCTTCGAGGCGCGGCCCGTGACGATGATGTCTTCGCCTTGGCGGGTCTTGGTGACATCGGATTGTTCCACCGTCACTGCCCGCGCAGCGGCCTGGGCCTGCGGCGCAGCGGCTTCGTTCGCATAGGCAATGGACGGCAGAAACATTGCCCCGATCGCGATGGCCGAACACGCCGTGCCGTTCAAAAAACCAGTCTTGGGAGCATACGCGCGCGCGGCAGCGCGCGCCCAATCGATGGCGTTCATAAGACCCTTTAAATCCTGTGTTGGTGCCTAAAACCCTGCTGCTGCACCGATAGGGTGATGCTGTGAAATATATGTGACAAATCGGGATATAATGAGTTAATTTTGACCGATGTTCATATTAACGGTCAAAATACCATCATTATTTGATGAAGTTCCGACAATATCGATTGCCCGCTACGTTGCTGAACGCTGCGGTGAAAAGCATGCAGGCTCCCTCGATCCGCGGAGCGTGGCGGAGCGCCGCTTGCACCCCATCGGGGCCCGGACAGAGGCTGCGCACGGTTCGACCGGAACGCGATCAGGTGCGCGACGCTCTGATTGTGGGGCAAGCCTAAGCGAGTGCATCCGTCGGGCGTTCGTTGGCCCCGGGCCTGTCGCGGAATGGAGCGGTCGCGGCTTGTGTCCGCCGATCGCAGAAACGGATCAGACACCGGCGCGCCGTATCCAAGGGTCCCGACACGCGTCTCGATGTCTCAAGCGACATCCGTTCGCTCATCGGCAGGATTGTCCTTCATCCCGGCGAGAAGCGCGGGCAGATCCATGCCACGCCTAACGGCGAACTGATGGGCATTCTCGACTTCGTGAACGGCACTTCGCAACCCGAGGCTGGCCGAGTTATAACAAAGGTGGCCTCGGGTTCGCAGGGGCAATGGAATCGGTTTGGGTAATGTCGTCCCTTCAAGCCACTTAATTCCCCGTCATCTCCCAAACGCGGTGATCCCGCTTCTCATCGCTCCACCGTATGGATAGAACGCCTGCAATGACCCTCGAAATCGACATTGAATCCCCCTGGCCCGCCGGGACCGACTGGGCCGACCTTGCCGAACGCGCGCTCGAAGCGCTACAGCAGGTGGCACCCGAACTCGGCAACGAGCGCCTGATCGCCAGCGTGCTGTTCACCTCGGACGAAGAAGTGCGCGTCCTCAACCGCGAATGGCGAGCCAAGGACAAGCCCACCAACGTCCTCTCCTTTCCCATGCTGGAGAGGGAAGACCTGCTCGATCTCGCGCCCGGGGGACCGCCGGAAATGCTGGGCGACATCGCCCTCGCGCATGAGACCTGTGCAGGCGAGGCCGCGGAAAAGGGCGTCACCGTCGAGCAACACGCCACGCATCTGATCGTCCACGGCCTGCTCCATCTGGCAGGCCACGATCACGAGATTTCGGATGCAGAGGCCGAGGCAATGGAAGCACTTGAAACAAAGGCTCTTGCGATTCTGGGCATTGCCGACCCATATGGGGATCGAACTTAGGCTTCAGGGGATAACCAAGCACGATGGCCGACAATGGCCGCCACACCGAGACCGGCTCGGGAGAAGGCGACAGTAGCGGCAGGCTTTTGCGTGTCATCAAAAGACTGTTCCATCCCGAAGGCGATCAGTCGCTGCGCGCGCAGATCGAGGAAGTCATCAACGAGCACGAAGGCGAGGCGGACGGCGAAAGCCCCGCCAACGGCGATCTTTCGCCGCTCGAACGCCAGATGCTGCGCAACCTGCTGCACTTCAGCGAGCACGATGCCGACGATGTCGCCATCCCGCGCGGCGAAATCATCGCGCTGCCTGCCTCCGCTTCGTGGGAAGACGTCGTCGAGGCGTTTGCCGAGCATGGCCACTCGCGTATGCCGGTCTACGGCGAATCGCTCGATGACGTGAAGGGCATGCTCCACATCAAGGACGTGTTCTCGCACCTGGCGCGTGGCACCCGGCCGGATCACTGGATCACACTGCTGCGCCAGCCGCTCTACGTGCCGCAATCGCGCGGCGCGCTCGACGTGCTGGCCGACATGCGCGCCCAGCGTGTGCATCTGGCCGTCGTGATCGACGAATACACCGGCACCGACGGCATCATCACGATCGAGGATCTGGTCGAGGAAATCGTCGGCGAGATCGAGGACGAGCACGACGATGCGCCCGAGGACCTGCTGGTCCCGCTGGAAGACGGTGTGTGGGAAGCCGATGCCCGCGCCGAGCTGGAAGACGTGGCCGAACGAATCGACCCGCGCCTTGCCGAAGTGGAGGAAGCGGTCGATACGCTGGGCGGCCTGACGTTCGTACTGGCCGAAAAGGTGCCCGAAGTGGGCACCGTGCTCACCCACGAAAGCGGCTGGCAAATCGAAGTTATCGACGGGAATGAGCGCCATGTGACGCGTTTGCGCCTCCATCCGCCACAGCGGGGCTTGGAAAACGCGGCGGATTAGCCCACATATGGTTGCATGATCTGCATCGCAGATTGCGTATCCAGCAACCCCGACGAAAAGACGACTCTTGCCTGTACGCCGACTTCCCCCCCTGCGCGCGCTTGAAGCTTTCGTGCGCGTTGTCCGCCTCGGCTCCGCCAAGGCAGCCGCGAACGAACTGGCACTGTCCCCGTCCGCCCTCTCGCGCCGCGTGGCCGCGCTGGAGGACTTCACCGGCAAACGCCTGTTCACACGCCAGCATCAGGCGATGAAGCTGACGGACGAAGGCCAGGCCTTCTACAACGCCATCGGCCCCAAGCTGGAAGAGCTGGCCGAAGCAGTGGAAGCCCAGATCGACCGGGGGCAAGTGTTGCGCCTGCATCTGGGTGTGCCTTCGCTGTTCGGCGGCCAGCGGCTGTTCCCGCGCCTGCCCGAACTGCGCAAGCTGCATCCGCGCCTGCACATCGACATCGACACCGCCGCCCATTCGGAAGACCGCGTGGGCGACACGCTGGACGCCGCGATCGTGCTGTCCAAGGAACCCGATCCCGCGTTCTACCGCATCCAGCTCGATCACAACAAAGTCTACGGCATCGTCTCACCCGACGTCGCTGCCGAGATCGGGCCGGTGCCGGACGAGAAGTCGCTGTCCAAGCAGACCTTCCTGATCCATCAGGATTTGCCGGAAAGCCTCGATGCGTGGAAGAAAGCGATCGGCATGCCCGATCTGGAACCGGCGGCCATCGACAAGTTCGATTCCGGCCAGTTGGTGCTGGAAGCGGCGGCACAGGGCCTGGGCATCGCGATCATGCACGACGACCACTTCCGCCGTTCGCACGACAACCGGCTAGCGCGGCTGTTCGATATCGATATCGAAAGCCCTTACCGCTACTGGTTTATCTGCAAGCCCAAGGCGCTGGAATCCCGCCCCGTGCGGATTTTCCACGAGTGGCTGCTGCAAGCCGAGCTGTAAGCGCAGGGATTGTCGTAGTTTTACAATGAATTGATGGCATCCCCCTCCAATCGGGCATCCTCGCCCCTCGGAGGAATACCATGTCACGGATTTTCGCTGCCCTTTCGGCTCCGGTTCTGCTTGCCGCCGCTCCCGCTCTCGCCGCCGAAGTGGTCCCTGCCGCCGCAACCAGCGAAGCCCCGGCCGATCCGGCCCGCCTTGCCGCCGCGCGGCAGACGGTCGACTATGTCTTCCCGGCGGGAACTTATGCGCGGATCATGAACGGCACCATGGACAAGATGATGGATTCGGTCATGGATTCCATGTCCAAGATGCCGCTCAAGGATCTGGCCGGGATCGGTGGCGTCGATACCAGCAAGCTCGGCTCCGCCTCAATGGCCGAAATCATGGAAATCTACGACCCCGTCTTCAAAGAGCGGATAAACATAACCACGCATACGATGATGTCCCAGATGGTCGGGATCATGAGCGAGTTCGAGCCGGAAATTCGCAACGGACTGGTCCAGGCCTATGCCGCCAAGTTCGACATAAAGCAGCTCGGCGAACTCAACACCTTCTTCGCCACTCCCACCGGCAAGGAATATGCAGCTGATTCCTATCTGATCATGATGTCTCCGCAGGTCATGGCCAAGATGCAAGCCTTCATGCCGAAAATGATGCGGCAGATGCCCGCGATCATGGCAAAAGTGAAAGCCGCCACGGCCAATCTGCCCAGGCCGCGCAAGTTTGCCGATCTCACCCAGGCGGAGAAATCGAAGCTCGCCCAGATTCTGGGCATCTCCGAAGCGAAACTGGAAAAGCAGGAAACCACGAAGGGGCAGTAAAAGTCTATTCGGGAATGCGCAAAAGCGCATTTCGCGGCCCCAGCCCCCCCGCTCCGTCCGGGCTTCGACAAGTGGGTAGGTTCAAGGGGCAAGGCAGCTACTGGCCCGCCAAGCAGAAGACCAGCCGCGATTTCCCCCTTCCTCAACGTGGACGGCAAGCATCTCCGCCAGTACGACAAGGTGAACTTCACCCTGCCCGCCAGCGCCGAAACCGCCACCTAATTTGAGCCCCCCTATGTCTTGAGGCTGTCACGCGCTGCCTCTGCATGGATGCCCGGTGCCGCTTCGCAGGTGGTCCGGGCACATAGTACCCGGACTTTGGCCGGTTCGGGCCCTGAAAGCTCAGCCTTCCGAAACGGTCGCCTGCACGATCGTGCCCGGCTCGCGCGGCGGTTCGCCCTTGGGCAGCGCGTCGACCAGTTCCATGCCTTCGACCACCTGGCCCCAGACGGTGTACTGCTTGTCGAGGAAGGTCGCATCGTCGAACACGATGAAGAACTGGCTATTGGCCGAGTGCGGCGCGCTGGTGCGGGCCATCGAGCATACGCCGCGCACGTGCGGTTCGGCGTTGAACTCGGCCTGCAGGTCGGGCTTGTCCGAACCGCCAGTGCCGGTGCCGTGCGGGCAGCCGCCCTGCGCCATGAAACCGGGGATCACGCGGTGGAACTTCACGCCGTTGTAGAACCCTTCATTGGCGAGTTCCTTGATCCGCTCGACATGGCCGGGGGCCAGATCGGGGCGCAGCTTGATCTTGACGTCGCCCTGGCTTTCGCCGGTGTCGAGGGTGAGCGTCAGAAATTCGTCGGCCATCATTATGTCTCCTGTTGCCTGCACCCGGCCAGGGGCGCGGATCGTCGTGGCGCCCGATATAGGGCCCGTGCCGCCAATGTCACGTTTGGATAACGCTGACCGGTGCCACTTTGCAAAAGCCGCAGGCCATTGGTGCACGGCGCAGACTCTCTGTTGCAATTGGGAAATTGGTGCGTAGACCGACGGTAATGAGCGATACAGACCTCAAGGATGACGGGATCGAAGACGAGGCCGCCCGCGCCGCGTCCGGGCACGGCGCCCAAAGCGGTCCCGACGCCGAGAGCGAGAGCGAAAGCCACGACGAGGAAAACCGGCTCAAGGGCGAATTCGTCCGTGCCGTGAAGGACGCGCTGGACGAGGAAGACTTCGACCGCGTCTACGATCTCGTCGAACCGCTGCACCCCGCCGACATCGCCGACCTGTTCGAGCTGATCGACGCCGACGAGCGCCTGCCCCTCGCCCGGGCCATTCGCGATCTCATGGGCGTCGAGGTCATTGCCGAACTCAACGACTGGGTGCGCGAGTTGCTGGTCGAGGCGCTGCCCGCCGATGTCGTCGCCGACATCGCCGAACAGCTCGAAACCGACGATGCCGTCGCCATGCTGGAGGACCTCGACGAGGAGGACCAGCAGGCCGTCCTCGCCGAGATGGAGCCGGAAGACCGCGCGGCCATCGAATCGGCGCTGGCCTATCCCGAGGAGTCCGCAGGGCGCCTGATGAGCCGCGAATTCGTCGCGGTGCCCGAGACGATGACCGTCGGCGACCTGATCGACTTCCTGCGCGAACACCGCGAACTGCCCACCGAGTTCTGGGAAGTGTTCTGCGTCGATGCCTTCCATCACCCGGTAGGCTCCTGCGCGCTGTCGTGGATCCTGCGCTGCCCGCGCAACATCCCGCTCTACGACGTGATGAAGCGCGACCAGACGCTGATCCCGGTAGGCATGGATCAGGAGGAAGTGGCGCTGCGCTTCCAGAAATACGCACTGATCTCCGCTGCCATAGTGGACGATTCCGGGCGGCTGGTGGGCCAGATCACGGTCGACGACGTCGTCCACATCATCCAGGAAGAAGCGGGCGAGGACGCTCTGGCGCTGTCCGGCGCCGGCGACGGCGACATCAACGAGCCGATCCGGCTGACCATCCGCAGCCGGATGTGGTGGCTCTTCATCAACTTGTGGACGGCGATTCTGGCCAGCGCCGTGGTCGCCGCGTTCCAGGATACCATCGAGCGGCTGGTGGTACTGGCGGTGATCATGCCGATCATCACCGGCATGGGCGGCAATGCAGCAACCCAGACGATGGCCGTTACCGTGCGCGCACTCGCCACCAACCAGCTTACCAGTTC
>JARROF010000142.1:0-9155 GCA_037384205.1 Novosphingobium sp.
GCCGAGGACAGTGCGGCGCAGACTCCCGGCCTGTGGTGGCACAGCGTCAACCACCTCGCCGACCAGCTCCACGCCGCGCTCGAAGGAGCCGGCCGACTGGTAACGCTGCGGCGCGACAGCTTGCAGCAAGCCGTCGCCGCGCTGGCGTCGCTGGAAGCCGGAGGCGAGCCGGAGAACTCCTCCCGCATGGAGGCTGCCCACACCGTCACGGCCCGCAGGCGCACAGCCCTTGCCGCTATTGAAACCCAGCGCGACGGCCTGCCGGACATGATCGCCGCGATCGACCAGTTCGTCACCGGACGGGAGCCGTGGGAACCGCTGGGCACCGAGGAGCAAGCGGTTGTGGAGGATTTCCTGGACGAACTGCACGCCAGCTACGCCGATGTGGTCGCTCACCACGCCCCGCACTCCACCGGCGAACTGGCCACCCTGTCCTTGCGCACGATGATGACCGATACGGCAGACGCGTTCGCCGCCATGCCAGAAGACCAGCTTGCCCGGATCAACCGCGAATATCGCCTCCCGGTGATAGACCAGCACCAGATGTTCGGCCTCGGCGGATGTCCGCAGTCCACGCGCAACGAGCACCGCGGCGATATCCTGCTGCTGCAGCTCGGCTATGACGA
Source organism: Novosphingobium sp. (assembly GCA_037384205.1). Classification (GTDB taxonomy): domain Bacteria; phylum Pseudomonadota; class Alphaproteobacteria; order Sphingomonadales; family Sphingomonadaceae; genus Novosphingobium. The sequence continues at coordinate 627 of JARROF010000142.1, forward strand.
CATGATGGAATGGCGCTGGGGCGACGTGGGCCTGTTCCAGTTCTGGATCAGCCCTGAAAACGCAGCCGCCGGTCGCTGGGACGCCGCAGAGCTGACTTTCGAATGCGCCTGAGTGCCGTCCGTCGTCACGCCGGCGACCAACTCGCGGTTGATCTCTCCGAACGGGAGTTCTCCGGTATCGCGCCCGCGCTTTGGTATTGCGCCCGCGCTTGGCCCCGCACCCCGGCCCGTCCGGCGCCAGCCCCCGGCCGCATCGCTCCTCCACACCCGGGCATCCTGGTTTCATTGACACGGCCCGTTTTGCGGAGCAGCGTTGTTCGGGCAATTGCAATTCGAAGGAACGACCATGCGCCGCAGAGCAGGTATCGGCTCGGCGATTCTGGCTATCGCCTTGATGGGCTCAGCACCGCCGGCACAGTTGCGCTATCGGATCGACCCGAAAGCCAGCGGCGTCAACGCACAAGTTGCCTTCTTCGGGCTGGCCAGAAAAACGGCATCGTTTCCTGCCATCATGGGCAGGCTTTCCTTTCCGGATACGCCAGGCACCATCACGGCAAGCCCCATAGCCCTGGACGTGACGCTGGATGCCCGCATGCTGCAAGCGGACGATGCGCTTACGCTGAAGCGGCTCAGGGGACAGCGTTTTTTCGATGTCGAGCACTATCCCACCGTCACATTCTCGGGAGAAACCTTGCGGATGACGGCTGAGCGAACGGCGGACGTCACCGGCAAGCTGACCGTGCGGGGCATAACCCGCCCGGAAACGCTCCACGTCACCTTCAGCAAGGCCCCGGCGGCCATCGAGGGCACGCAGCCGATCCGGCTGACCGGGACAATGCAGATAGACCGCCGCGCCTATGGCATGACCGCATGGTCAATCGTGGTTGGCCGTAAGGTCAACATCACCATCAAGACCCGGATGGTACCGACCTGATATTTTGGACGGTGCGGACGCCGGTTGGCAAACGGATCTCCTGCCCATGAAGAAACCCACTGCCCCCCAAGACAGACGCCGATGACTATGGGCGCTTCATGACTGCCCTTCTCGGCTTGCTCGACGACGCTGAGCTTTCCGGTTATTCGGCTGCCGGCATCGATGCCCTGAGGGAAGCGGCCGACATGTTCTTCGCCGAACTCACGGAACGTCACCCTAACGTTTGGAAGTAGATCGCGAGCGACGGCCTTTCCCGCAAATCCGCCGCTCAGCGGCCACAGGACACATTCCGGCGCGCTTCACGCGCGGGTCGTCGAGCAGCGCATCGATGCGGCTGGCCTCGTCGAAGGTTTCATCCGCACGAAAACGAATCTTTGCCGCGAACTTGAGCTTCAGGCGCTGCGCCACTTCGCGCTGGAAGAATGCAGTGTTGGTGCGCAGGGCTTTGAGCACCTCTTCCTCTTCCACGCCCAGCATCGGTTTCACATAGACTGTTGCCTGCCGGAGATCGGGCGTCATGCGCACTTCGGTGACCGACACCGAATGCGCGCTCAGCGTATCGTCATGAACCTGCTGGCGAGCAAGGATCTCGGAAAGGACGTGACGCACCTGTTCACCCACCTTGAGAAGGCGGACGGAGTGCTGTTCGGGAGTGAATTGCTGGCGAGCCATGAGTCTCTTTCTACGGGAAATCAACCCATCTTCGCAAGGATGCGCGCAAGCGAGCCCACATTGCGCGCGGTGCCCGGGCAGCCCAGACGGCGTTCGATGAAAGCGGCGGTCAGCTTGCTTCTGCCCACACCGTCCACATAATCGACATAGAGGCAGCGCTGGCCCGGCGCGATCCTTTCGGCCCCGCGCCCGGCGTGATCGCTCGCCAGCTTTTCGAACTGCCCAGGCGTGGGCTGGCGCGCCAGGAAATGGGTATGGACGAACTTGTCCTCGCCGCTGCCGGTAAACGGATTGTCCTCGATCTCCGCGCGCACTTCCTCCCGGGTGCGCACCGCTACGAAACTATCGATGTCGAAGCGTTCCAGCATCATGTGCGCGAAAAGCTCTTCCAGCCCATCGGTCGGCCGCTCGTCGAAATCGAACAGGACGTTGCCGCTGGCGACGACCGTCTCGACGTTCGCGAACGCCTCGCGCTCGAAGGCATAACGCAAGTCCGCCATGGTCAGCCGGTTACCGCCGACATTGATCGAACCGAACAGGGCGAGATAGCGGGTCATCTTGAAAAATCCCGTCGTTTGGCGTAAATTTCAGGCATCGCAAGTGTGGAGTCATCCAGCTCATCTGCAGAGCCCGGCCGTTCCAGCGTCCGGGCTCTTCGCATATCGGAGGCCGATGTTCCAGCACCGGCCTGCTCACCGGTTACTTGCGACCCGGCTCAACGCGCCTGATCATCACGGCTGCGAAGGCGGCCAGTACGGTCGACACGCCGATAACCACAGTCATTTGCCTTTCCATCGCAAGCCGCAGCCGGAAAGGCATAAGCGAGCGGGACGGCAACGCCGTCACGCGTAGAGCATCACCCTCCGGATCAGACAGACGAAGGGGGCAGCGAACAGGATCGCCACCCCCATGAATCCGGAAAATCCGATTCCCCGCTCCTGATCCTTGCGGCAGACCGGTAAACCATGCCTGACCCGCTTACCCGAGCGTACGCTCCCGATGCGTGACCTCGAAGACTTCGAGGTGGTCGCCCGCCCGGATATCGTTGGTGTCGGCCAGGACCACACCGCATTCGAGACCGGCGCGCACTTCGTCCACGTCGTCCTTGAAGCGGCGCAGCGAGGCAATCGTCGTGGCCGAAACAATGACATCGTTGCGGGTAAGGCGGGCGTGCAGCCCCTTGCGGATAACCCCTTCGACAACGAGCAGACCGGCCGCCTTGTCCTTCTTGCCGGCCGGGAAGACCTGCTTGACCTCGGCGCGGCCGACCACGGTTTCCACCCGTTCGGGCCCCCAGATACCCGCCATCTGCTTGGCGACTTCCTCGGTCAGCTCGTAAATGACGTCGTAGTACATCATCGTCGTCTTGGTCTTCTCGATCTGCTCGCGCGCCTTGGCGTTCGGGCGGACGTTGAAACCGATGATCGGCGCGCCGGACGCCGAAGCCAGAGTCACGTCGGTCTCGGTAATCGCGCCCACACCCGAATGCAGGATGCGCACCTTGATCTCGTCGTTCGAGAGGTTGTGGAGTGCGGCGTTGATCGCCTCGACCGAGCCCTGCACGTCGGCCTTGATGACCACCGGATACTCGATGACGTTCTGCTTGGCGGCGAGCGCCGAGAACATCGTGTCGAGGCTGGCAGGTGCCATCGCCGTGCGCTTGGCCGTCGCCTGTTCCTGACGCCAGGACGAGACTTCGCGGGCACGCTGCTCGCTATCGACCACGGTCAGCAGGTCGCCCGCCATCGGTACGCCGCCGAGGCCGAGGACCTCGACCGGCACCGACGGGCCTGCTTCCTTGACCTGGCGGCCCTTGTCGTTGTTCATCGCGCGCACGCGGCCGCTTTCGGTGCCGACCACGAAGATGTCGCCGCGCCGCAGCGTGCCGCGGTTGACAAGCACGGTCGCGACCGGGCCCTTGCCCTTGTCGAGCTTGGCTTCGATCACGGTAGCCTCGGCGTTGCGGTCCGGATTGGCCGTAAGCTCCATCAGTTCGGCCTGAAGCAGGATCTTGTCGATCAGATCGTCCAGCCCCTTGCCGGTCTTGGCGGAGACTTCCACGTCCTGCACGTCGCCCGACATTTCCTCGACGATGATCTCGTGCTCCAGCAGGCGTTCACGCACCTTCTGCGGGTTCGCATCTTCCTTGTCGCACTTGTTGATCGCCACGATCATCGGCACGCCTGCGGCCTTGGTATGATTGATGGCCTCGATCGTCTGCGGCATGATGCCGTCGTCGGCCGCCACCACCAGGATAACGATGTCGGTGACGTTCGCACCGCGCATGCGCATCTGGGTGAAGGCCGCGTGACCCGGGGTATCGAGAACGGTGATCTCGTCGCCGCCCTTGGTCTTGATCTGATAGGCGCCGATGTGCTGGGTGATGCCGCCCGCCTCGCCGCGCACCACATCGGTGCCGCGCAGCGCATCGAGCAGGCTGGTCTTGCCGTGATCGACGTGGCCCATGATCGCCACCACCGGCGGACGCGGCTTCAGCGATTCGGGGGTATCGACATCGCCCGTGGTATCAAGGTCGATGTCGCTGTCCGAAACGCGCTCGATGTTGTGACCGAATTCGGTGACGAGCAGTTCGGCGGTATCCTGGTCGATCGTCTGGTTGACAGTCACCATCATGCCCATGTTGAACAGCGCTTTCACCAGATCCGCGCCCTTTTCGGCCATGCGGTTGGCGAGTTCCTGCACCGTGATCGCTTCGGGCACGATCACATCGCGCACCTGCTTGTCACGCGGCTGCTGCTTGCCGGAGAAGTGCGCACGGCGCTCCTTCTCGCGAGCGCGCTTGAGCGCGGCGAGCGAACGTGCGCGCGCGCCCTCGTCCTCGTTCAGAGCACGGGTAACAGTAAGCTTGCCGGCCTGACGGCGATCACCTTTACCGCCACGCTCGGCGCCGCGAGCGGCAGGCGCGCCCTTCTTGACGGCATCCGGCTTCTTGGCGCCGCCAGCAGCACCGCCTGCAGCCTCAGGCTTGCGAGCGGCCTGCTCGGGCCGCTGGACCGGAGTGAAACGGCGCGGGGCGGGAACCGGCGTTGCCTGAGAAGCCGCTTTGGCATCCCTGGCAGCAGGCGCCTTGGTCTTTTCAGGTGCGGGTGCTTCCTTCGCGGCAGGCGCCTCCGGAGTTTCCGCCACGGGAGCGGCTGCAGCCTCTTCCTGTGCCTTGGCCGCTTCTTCCTCGGCCCGGGCGGCCTCGGCAGCAGCGTCTTCTTCGGCCTTGCGGTTTTCCTCCGCGCGGCGCTTTTCCTCTTCCTGCTCCTTCAGCCGCTCTTCCTCTTCGCGGCGGCTGGCTTCCTCGGCCACGCGCAGGCGGTCTTCCTCAGCCTCGCGCTGAAGGCGTGCGACGCGTTCCTGCGGCGTTTCGCCGGCAGGGGCGGCGGGCTTTCTGGGCGGAGCCGGGCGCGGCGCGGGCTGGGGCCTGGGCGCGGGCTTCCTGGCCGCAGGCTCGGAGACCGGAGCCTCGTTCCTGGCCTCGACGGCGCCTTCCGAACCGGGCTTGCCGATCAGCTTGCGGCGCTTCACCTCGACCACCACCTTGTTGGTGCGGCCGTGGCTGAAGGTATGCTTGACCTCACCCGCTTCCACCGAGCGCTTAAGCCCAAGCGGCTTGCGGCCCAGGGTCGGTTTGTTATCGGTCTCGCTCATATCTCTCGTCGTGCCCTTCAATCTCAATTCGTCGTCACGGGCGCGGCCTCGACCTGCCCGTTATCATCAACCGTACCGGCCGCGTTCCTATCGGCCTGCCCCTGGAAATGCAGGAGACGCTGCAGCAGCGAGGCGACTCGCTCGGCCGCGCCGCGATCAGTCAGCGCCAGATGAACGACGTTGTCGCGGCCCAATGCCACAGACAGCGCCTCCCGGTCCAGTGGCAAGCGCGTGCCTGCAAGACCGCTTCCTTCCGCCTCACGCCCGACTCTCCAGGCCTGGTCGAGCTTGCGCGAACCATCCTCGCGCGCATCGGCGGCATGAGCCAGCCATTCGACCCGCCCCTCACGCGCGTTCTGCGCGATCCGGTCGGACCCCATAAGCAGCTTGCCCGATTTCAGTTCGAGACCCAGCCGCTCGGTCAGCGCGCGGATCAGCGCGTGCTCGATCCGGTCCGCCAGATCTTCCGGAATAGACAGCGGCGTTCCCTTGAAGGCGCGCGCCAGCGCTGCCTTAAGTTTGCCCTTCGCGAGCGCTTTTTCAAGGTCCGCGCGCGAAACACCAATCCACGCGCCGCGCCCGGGGGCACGCGCGTGGACATCGGGAAGCACCAGCCCGTCCGGCGAAACCGCCAGACGCACGAAGTCATCCCGCGCAGCCTTCTCGCCGGAGAGGATGCAGGTCCTCTCCGCCCTGGCGGCATCGATACCGGAGCTTACGCGCTCATTGCGAGGATTCCGCATCGGCGGCCTCCCCGGAATCGGCGGTGGCCTCTGGCTCGTCTTCGAACCAGTGGGCGCGGGCCGCCATTATGATCTCGTTGCCCTGCTCTTCGGTGAGGCCGTATTCGCCAAGCACGCCGCCCTTGTCCTCGTCGCGGGCGCGGCGGTTCACCGAACCGTCGCGGCGGCGTTGCTCGGAGCGTTTCCTGGCAATCAGTTCGTCGGTCGCCAGATCGGCGAGATCGTCAAGCGTCTTGATGCCGCCTTTGCCCAGCGTAACCAGCATGGCTTCGCTGAGATGCGGGATTTCGGCCAGCGCATCCTCGACGCCCAGCGCGCGGCGCTCCTCGCGGAAAGCCTCTTCGCGGCGTTCCAGCGCCTCGCCGGCACGGCTCTGCAGCTCTTCGGCCAGCTCCTCGTCGAAGCCTTCGATCGCGGCCAGTTCGGCCAGCTCGATGTAGGCGACTTCTTCCAGTTCGGTGAAGCCTTCGGCCACCAGCAGCTGCGAAAGCGTCTCGTCGACATCGAGTTCGTCCTCGAACATCTTGGAGCGTTCCTGGAATTCCTTCTGGCGCTTCTCGCTCGATTCCTGCTCGGTCATGATGTCGATCTGCGAACCGGTGAGCTGGCTGGCGAGACGCACGTTCTGGCCGCGGCGGCCGATCGCCAGCGAAAGCTGATCGTCAGGCACGACGACTTCGATGCGGCTTTCCTCCTCGTCGATGACGACGCGGCTGACCGTGGCGGGCTGCAGCGCATTGACCACGAACGTCGCGGTGTCCTCGCTCCAGGGAATGATGTCGATCTTCTCGCCCTGCAGTTCCTGCACGACGGCCTGCACGCGGCTGCCCTTCATGCCGACGCAGGCGCCGACCGGATCGATCGAGTGATCGTGGCTGATCACGCCGATCTTGGCGCGGCTGCCCGGATCGCGGGCGGCGGCCTTGATCTCGATGATGCCGTCGTAGATTTCGGGCACTTCCTGCGCGAAGAGCTTCTTCATGAACTCGGGGTGCGCGCGAGAGAGGAAGATCTGCGGGCCGCGATTCTGGCGTTCCACCTTCAGCACGATGGCGCGCACCCGCTCGCCGACGCGGGCGGCTTCGCGCGGGATCTGCTGATCGCGGCGGATCACGCCCTCGGCACGGCCGAGGTTGACGATCACGTGGCCGAATTCGACCGACTTGATCACGCCGGTAATCACTTCGCCGACGCGGTCCTTGAATTCCTCGTACTGGCGGTCACGCTCGGCATCGCGGACCTTCTGGAAGATCACCTGCTTGGCCGACTGCGCATCGATGCGGCCAAGATCGACCGGAGGCAGCGGATCGACGATGAAGTCACCGATCTTGGCGTCCTTCTGCAGCTTTTCGGCCTGCTTGACGTCAACCTGCTTGAAGTAGTCCTCGACTTCCTCGACCACTTCGACAACGCGCCACAGACGCAGATCGCCGGTGCGCGGATCGAGTTTCGCGCGGATGTCGTTCTCGGCGCCGTAACGGTTGCGGGCCGATTTCTGGATGGCCTCTTCCATCGCCTCGATGACGATCGACTTGTCGATCATCTTCTCCGAAGCGACCGAGTTCGCAATCGCAAGCAGCTCTGCGCGGTTGGCGGAAATCGCACTGCTCATGGTCAGTCTTCCTGTTCCTCAAGAATCTCGTCGGCGCCGCTGGTATCCAGCGGGCGGGTTGCGGCAATCAGCTTGTCGGTCAGGACCAGCCTTGCGGAATGAACGTTGGCCAGCGGGAAGCTGACGCGACCGGACTTGCGGTCATCGAGCGTGACCATTTCGGCACCGGCTTCGCCCTCGACCCCCGCCAGTTCGCCGTGCAGCGCCTTGCGGTTGCCTTCCACCGGTTCGGTGAGGTTGATTCGCACTTCGTGCCCGGCCCAGTTGGCGTAGTCCTTCACCCGGGTGAGCGGGCGATCGATGCCCGGCGAACTGACTTCGAGACGGTAGGCTTCGTCAAGCAGCACTTCGCCCGCTTCTTCCAGCGCATCCATGCGGTCGGAAATGCGGTGCGAGAGCCTGACGCAGTCATCGAGCAGCAGCTGCCCGGTCTCAGGATTCTCGGCCATGACCTGCAGCGCGATCTCATCGTCACCCACTTCGCTCTTGCCGAAGATTCGCACGCGCACGAGATCGAAACCGAGAGCCTTCACCTCGGGTTCGATGATTTGCGTGATGCGGGCGATATCGGCCAAGCGCGGGTTCTCCAGACAAGTCGCATTACATTCAAACAGAGCCGCATTCGTGCAACGCGTTTCGTGCCGGCCCCTTCCGGCGCCAGCCCGAACCTTGTTTCACCAATGTCGGGATGAAGCGCAGATAAGCGCATTGCCGGAAAAAGGCAAGTCCGCTGCGCGCCGGACGCAAAGAAACCTGCGTGCATCAGGAACGCATCCCGGTGCACGCAGGCCCCACTCCCCCGTGGCACTGGCAAAGCTTCAGGCGCGAAGCGGCTGCTTCCGGGGGCGCATCAGCCCCGCCCTGCGCATACTGACAGCCGCCGGACCGCCGACGACCACATGATCATGGAG
>JARROF010000143.1:0-13082 GCA_037384205.1 Novosphingobium sp.
AGAAGGTCAAATTCGGGGGCATCGCAGAATCTGGTCGTAAACGTACGCTCTCATGACTGCCATCCGAGATACGGGCCGAGTTTACCGCTTCGCTGGCGTCAAGACCAGCGTTCGCATTGACCTTGGCGGGTGTGCCGCGGACGCCTGATCGACGACGATTGATCATGCTCTCATCCGCGGGTTGGTTACCGCACTACCCGTATCCGTCGCTGGGCCTATCCTCCGTCTAAGTTCGGGCGTCGGACGAACCTGCCCCACCGTATACCGTGGATTGCCCATCACAGTCGGGTGCCCGCGGCACGCCGGCCAAGGCTATGCAGTTGGTGCGCTGGCGCCTCCTCTCGTGCTCGTTGGACGTGGATCAGCCAGCCACGGCCGGCGACACCCGATGTGCAATGTCCCAGGCATAGCCAACCAGTTCACGCGCGATCGCAGTGGTTACCTTCGGCTGCGGCTTGCCGGCAGCTGCCAGGCGACGGTATGCAAGCCCAGCCGGACACAAAGCCGCTCAAGGTCCGGCAGAGCCAGTACATGAACAACCGGATCGAGCAGGACCACCGTCCGATGCTCGGCTTCAAGTCCGAGCACACGGCTGCGATCATCCTGGGCGGCATCGAACGCGTTCACATGATCCGCAAGGGTCAGATGATCTCCGCAAACGACGCCCGAGGTCCGTCTCTCGCTGAGCCGTTCAACCGTCTTGCGGCATAGTTCACCGTTTCAAAGACACGACAGCGGCCCAAGCCAAAGTTAGCGACAGAACCGATCGCTGCAGCGACTGGTTCTGTCGCAGAGTCAGGCTGCGGCTCCCAACATGGCGCGGGTGTCCGAAGCATCTCCCGCGATTGAGGTGCGCCGCAGGGCGTTGACATCCCCCGGTATGTCGGGCCGCGTCTGTCTCAGGCGAGTCCGGAAGGCCGACATCATCCGGTTGAGGGCGGAGGCTTCGGTTTCCAGGCTGCGCGTGGCGGCTGTTGTTTGCTCAACCATGGCAGCGTTCTGCTGGGTCATCCGGTCCATGTCGCCCACGGCATTGCTGACCTGTTGAAGATCGGCGGCCTGTCGGCGCGCGGATTCGGCCATCTCGGTGACAAGCGTATGCAAGGCATCGATCCGGGAGACGATCTCGTCGAACTTGTCACCGGTTTGCCCGACAAGGCCGACGCCGGTGCTGACCTGCCCGGAGCTCTTGGTGATGAGTTCCTTGATGTTCTGGGCAGCATCGGCGGAGCGTTGTGCCAGTTCCCGCACTTCGTTGGCAACGACCGCGAAGCCCTTACCGGCATCGCCCGCTCGTGCGGCTTCCACGCCGGCATTGAGCGCGAGCAGGTTGGTCTGGAAGGCAATGCCGTCAATGACATCGACGATGGAGGTGATCTCCTGCGCCGAGTTCTCGATCACTGCCATAGCCTCTACAGCGCGGCGCACGACTTCGCCGCCGTCGCTCGCATGCGTCTGGGCATGGCCGATGGCTTCCTCCGCCTTGACCGTGCTGGCAGCGGATTCGTTTACCCGGCCGGTCACTTGCCGCATCGCGGCGGCGGTTTCTTCAAGGCTTGCCGCCTGCTGTTCGTTCCTCCGGGCGAGGTCGTCGGCTGCGGCGCGGATTTCCGAGATCGAGTTTATCACGCTCGACGTGCCCACCCGGACGGTCCCCATGGCCTTTGCAAAGGAATCGAGCGCGGCGTTGTAGTTTTGCCGCAGCGCATCGTAGCCTTCGGGAAATGCGTCATCGATCCGGTATTCGAGATCCTTCGATGCGAGTTTGTCGAGCCCGATCGAAAGCACATCGACCACGCGTTTCTGGTCCACCCGCGCCTGTTCTCGGGCAATGCCTGCTTGGCGGAACACTTCCATGGAGCGCGCCATCGTCCCGAATTCGTCCCGGAGAGACAGGCCGCTTACAGTGGTGGTGTAGTTGCCTTCGGCCAGGCTTTCGATTGTGCGGCTGGCTTCGTCGAGAGGGCTGACGACCCGTTTGCGGATGAACACGGTTGCAGCTTGAATCGATCCGGCGACAATCAGCGCAGCCAGGATACTGAAGCCGAGGAAGATGGCGACCATGCGGTTGTCTTTTGGCATCTCCCGCCGGTTGAAGGTGCGTGAGAGCTGGACAAGCTTCGCCACTTCCTCCCGCTGTCGCTGATACAGGGGCGTGAGATACTGGATCAGCACGGTATCGATGCGGTCACGGCTGCCGCTGGCGATCGCAGGAGCGAGGCGGGAGTCGATAACGGCGAAGAATTTGTCGGCAACGGCAATGGTGCTGTCGAGTTGCGCCCGCATTTCGTCAGGAACCGGGGCAGTGGCCCAATAGGCTTTGCGCTCGTTGAATTCGGCCTGGATGGCATGGATACGTTCCAGGTCATCCTTTCCCGTTTCCGGGTTGGCCGCAGCCAGCGATGCTTCCAGATATGGCTCTACGACGAAGGCGGGGGGCGGCTTGATATCCGCGAGCATTTCGTCATTGAGCGCATGCTTGCGTTGAATAGGTCCACCGAAACGAATTTCGGCGATGACGAAGGCGGTCGCCAGCACGGCCAGCACGACAAGGGCGCTGAGAATCCGGCTTCCGATTTTTGTCTGGTGTTTGATCATGGTGTGTCGCTGTCCTGGGAATCCATTTTCGAATGCGCAGGCAGCGGTAGGTGCGGGTGGTGAATCCCGTTCGATGGCAGATTAGAGGTAAATACCTGATGATGGAACGACGGATTTGGAAGGGCTTCGGAGAAGCTATGGATTTGCCAAGAAAATAGGGGGAAACGGCCATTCAGGCCGTCACCCCTCATTACAACAATTTAACGCCGGTTAACGGGTCAGCGCGGCAAATCGCTTGCCCCCATAAGCGCCAGATCCACGGCGCGGGCGCACTGGCGACCTTCACGAATGGCCCAGACCACCAGCGACTGGCCGCGCCGCATGTCGCCGCAAGCCCAGATCCTCTCGTCGCTGGTCTGATACTGCTCGGTATCCGCTTTGACGTTGCCGCGTGCGTCCAGATCTACGGCCGACTGGCTGATCATGCCCGCCTTGCGGGGACCGACAAAGCCCATGGCCAGCAGGATGAGGTCTGCCTGCAGCGTGAATTCGCTGCCCTCCACCTCATGCATCTTGCCGTCCTTCCACTCGACGCGGACGCATTCGAGGCCCTGGACGTCGTTATCGCCGACAACGCGCCTGGTCAGCACGGCCCAGTCGCGCTCGCAGCCTTCCTCGTGGCTTGTAGAGGTGCGCAGCTTGAGCGGCCAGAAAGGCCAGGACATCGCCTTGTTCTCATGCTCGGGCGGCTTGGGCATGATTTCGAGCTGGGTCACAGAAGCGGCGCCCTGACGGTTGGACGTGCCCACGCAGTCGGACCCAGTATCGCCGCCGCCGATGACGATGACATGCTTGCCGGTGGCCGTCAGCGAGCCGCGCGGAGCGGCGCGCAGTTCGTCATCGCCTGCGTTGCGCTTGTTCTGTTGTGTCAGGAATTCCATTGCCAGCCGCACGCTCGGCAGTTCGGCACCGGGAATGTCCAGGCGGCGGGCATCCTCGGAGCCGCCAGCGAAGACCACCGCGTCGAAGTTTTCCTTCAGCGAGTTCACCGAGACGGAAACACCGACTTCAATCGAAGTCTTGAATACCACGCCTTCGGCTTCCATCTGCGCCGCGCGGCGGTTGATGAGGTGCTTTTCCATCTTGAAGTCGGGAATGCCGTAGCGCATCAGCCCGCCGACACGGTCGTTCTTTTCGAACACCGTCACCGAGTGGCCAGCGCGGGCCAGCTGCTGCGCGCAGGCAAGGCCCGCCGGGCCCGACCCCACGACCGCAACCGACTTGCCCGTCTTCTTCGCCGGAATCTTCGGCGTGATCCAGCCTTCCTGCCAACCCTTGTCGACGATCGCGCATTCGATCGACTTGATGGTGACGGGCTGGTCGATGATGTTCAGCGTGCAAGCCGCCTCGCACGGGGCGGGGCAGATGCGGCCGGTGAATTCCGGAAAGTTGTTGGTCGAGTGGAGAACTTCCAGCGCGTTGCGGAAGTCGTTCTCATAGACCAGGTGGTTCCAGTCCGGGATGATGTTGTTGACGGGGCAGCCCGTGTGGCAGTGCGGCACGCCGCAGTTCATGCAGCGCGACGCCTGATCCTTGAGCGCCTCGGCCGGGAGCGGAACGATGAATTCCTTGTAGCTCTTCAGCCGTTCGTCGATCGGACCGTAAGTACGGTCCTTGCGGTCCAGTTCGAGGAAGCCGGTTTCCTTGCCCATTGTGTTCTGATTCCCGATCTTATTCTGCTGCCACGGAAGCGGCTTCGATCCGCTCGGCTTCCATCTGCTTGAGCGCTTTCGCGTAGTCGCGCGGCATCACCTTGACGAATTTGGTGACGGTATTGTCCCAATCGTCGAGCAGTGCACGGGCCCGCGTGGAGCCGGTGTGCAGGTGGTGGCGTTCCAGCAATACGCGGATGCGTTCCGCATCGTGCCGCAGCATGTCACCCATGCCGAGGTCGTTGACACTGACTGTCCGCTGCTGCGGGCGGCCTGCGCCTTCTTCCTCGTCGGCTTCGGGCGAAACCTTGATGAGGTCGACCATCGCGTGGTTGCACAGCTTGTCGAACTGGCCGTCCTCGTCGAAGACATAGGCGACACCGCCCGACATGCCTGCCGCGAAGTTGCGGCCGGTCTTGCCGAGCACCATCACCACGCCGCCGGTCATGTATTCACAGCCGTGATCGCCGCAACCTTCTACGACCGCGATCGCACCCGAGTTGCGGACCGCGAAGCGCTCGCCGCCGACGCCGTTGAAGAACGCCTCGCCGGAAATCGCGCCGTAGAGCACGGTGTTGCCGACAATGATGTTCGACAGCGGATCGCGGTTTACATGGCCGGGCTGGCGCACGATCACGCGGCCGCCCGACAGGCCCTTGCCGACATAGTCGTTGGCGTCGCCGGTCAGGTCGAGCGTGACGCCGTGGGCAAGCCAGGCGCCGAAGCTCTGGCCCGCCACGCCGGTCAGCGTGATGTAGATCGTGTTGTCGGGCAGGCCTTCATGGCCATAGCGCTTGGCCACTTCGCCCGAGAGCATCGCGCCGACCGTGCGGTTGACGTTGATGATCGGCTTTTCGATGCGCACCGCCGCACCCTTTTCGAGAGCCGCGGCGGAAGCTTCGATCAGTGCGTTGTCGAGCGCGTTTTCAAGGCCGTGATCCTGCGTCCCGCTCCAGTTGAGCGAGGGACTGTCACCCATCGGGGCCTGGTAGAGGATCTTCGAAAGATCGACGCCCTTGGCCTTCCAGTGCGAAATCGCCTTCTTCATGTTGAGCTTGTCGACGCGGCCGACCATTTCGGAAACCGTGCGGAAGCCGAGTTCGGCCATGATCGCGCGCAGTTCCTCGGCGACGAAGAAGAAGTAGTTGATCACATGCTCGGGCTGGCCGGTGAAGCGCGCGCGCAGCACCGGGTCCTGCGTGGCGACGCCGACCGGGCAGGTGTTGAGGTGGCACTTGCGCATCATGATGCAGCCGGCCGCGATCAGCGGTGCGGTCGCAAAGCCGAACTCGTCCGCGCCGAGCAGCGCGGCCACGGCGACGTCACGCCCGGTACGAAGGCCCCCGTCGGCCTGTACGCAGATGCGGCTGCGCACGTTGTTGAGCAGCAGCGTCTGCTGGGTTTCGGCCAGGCCGATTTCCCAGGGCGAGCCGGCATGGGTGAGTGACGTCAGCGGCGAAGCGCCGGTGCCGCCTTCGTAGCCGGAGATCGTCACGTGATCGGCGCGCGCCTTGGAGACGCCCGCCGCGACCGTGCCGACACCCACTTCCGATACCAGCTTGACCGAGACGCGGCTGCCCGGGTTCACGTTCTTGAGATCGTGAATGAGCTGCGCGAGGTCCTCGATCGAGTAGATGTCATGGTGCGGTGGCGGCGAGATCAGGCCGACGCCCGGGGTCGAGTGACGGGTCTTGCCGATGATCTTGTCGACCTTGTGGCCGGGCAGCTGGCCGCCCTCGCCGGGCTTGGCGCCCTGGGCCATCTTGATCTGGATATCGTCGGCATTGACGAGGTATTCGGTGGTCACGCCGAAGCGGCCCGAGGCGACCTGCTTGATCGCCGAGCGCAAGTTGCGGCCATCGGGCATCGGCGTGAAGCGGATCGGATCCTCGCCGCCCTCGCCGGTGTTCGACTTGCCGCCGATGGAGTTCATCGCCGCGGCCAGCGTGGTGTGCGCTTCCCAGCTGATCGAGCCGTAGCTCATCGCGCCGGTGGCGAAGCGCTTGACGATTTCGCTCGCCGGCTCGACTTCGCCGATGTCGATCGGCTCGGCGGCAGGCACGAATTCCATCAGCCCGCGAATAGTCAGCATCCGGGCCGACTGGTCGTTGATGGTAGCCGCGAATTCCTTGTACTTTTCAGGAACGTTGCCGCGCACGGCATGCTGGAGCAGGCCGATGTTGGTGCTGGTCCAGGCATGCTCCTCGCCGCGCACGCGCGAGCCGTAGATGCCGCCCACATCGAGCATGCTCGCGTAGATCGGATTGTCGCCATAGGCCGCGGCGTGGCGACGCACGGTCTCTTCCGCGATTTCCAGCAGGCCCGCGCCCTCGATGGTGGTGGCGGTGCCGGTGAAGTACTTCTCCACGAAAGCGCTCGACAGGCCGACCGCGTCGAAGATCTGCGCGCCGCAGTAGGACTGGTAGGTCGAGATGCCCATCTTGGACATGACCTTCCGGATGCCCTTGCCCACGGCATAGACGTAGTTCTTCGCGGCCTCTTCGGCCGTGATCGGGAAGTTCTTGCGGACGCGCATTTCCTCGATCGTCTCGAACGCGAGGTAGGGGTTGATGGCTTCGGCGCCATAGCCCGCCAGCGCGCAGAAGTGCTGCACTTCGCGCGCTTCGCCGGTTTCGACGACAAGGCCGGTCTGCATGCGCAGGCCCTGGCGGACGAGGTGGTGATGCACCGCCGCCGTCGCCAGCAGCGCCGGCATCGGGATGCGGTCCGGGCCTTGCGCGCGGTCGGACAGGATCAGGATGTTCTTGTCCGCCAGCACCGCTTCGGTGGCGGCCCAGCACATTTCCTTGATCGCCATTTCCAGACCCTCGGCGCCGGTTTCGGCATCCCAGGTCATGTCGATCGTCTCGGTACGGAACGCGCCGTCGAGCGCGGCCTCGACCGAGCGGATCTTGGCCAGACCCTTGTCGGTGAGGATCGGCTGGCTGACTTCCAGGCGCTTGTGCGTGCCGGCATCATGGCCCAGCAGGTTCGGACGCGGGCCGATCATCGAGACCAGGCTCATCACCAGTTCCTCGCGGATCGGGTCGATCGGCGGGTTGGTGACCTGCGCGAAGTTCTGCTTGAAGTAGTCGTAGAGCAGGCGCGACTTGTTCGACAGCACAGCGCTGGGTGTCTTCCTGCGTGTAGCCGAAGGCCTGCTGGCGATCGAGCAGCGTGCCGGTGGGCGCGGGCAGTTCGGCCAGTTCGGGTTCGATCACATCGAGATCGGCCAGCTTGTACTGCGCCTGGTCGAGCCACTTCTCGTAAGGCTCTTCCGCAGCGAGCTTGGCCTTGATCTCTTCATCCTCGATGATGCGGCCTTCCTCGAAGTCGATCAGGAGCATCCTGCCCGGCTGGAGGCGCCACTTGCGCACGATGTTGTCTTCCTTGATCGGCAGCACGCCGCTCTCGGAAGCCATCACGCACAAGTCGTCATCCGTGACGAGGAAGCGCGCGGGGCGCAGGCCATTGCGGTCCAGCGTGGCGCCGATCTGGCGGCCATCGGTGAAAGCGACGGCGGCGGGGCCGTCCCACGGCTCCATCAGCGCGGCGTGATATTCATAGAACGCGCGGCGATGGTTATCCATCAGCGGATTGCCCGCCCATGCCTCGGGGATGAGCATCATCATCGCGTGGACAAGGCTGTACCCGCCCGCGAGCAGCAGTTCGAGCGCGTTGTCGAGGCACGCGGTGTCCGACTGGCCGTGCGGGATCAGCGGCCACATCTTGTCGAGATCGGCGCCCAGCAACTCGCTTTCCATCGTGCGGCGGCGGGCATTCATCCAGTTCACGTTGCCGCGAACCGTGTTGATCTCGCCGTTGTGCGCCATGAAGCGGTAGGGATGCGCCAGCTTCCAGCTCGGGAACGTATTGGTCGAGAAACGCTGGTGCACGAGGCCGAGTGCGGAAACGAAGTCCGGATCGCGCAGATCGTCGTAGAACGAGCCGACCTGGGTTGCCAGCAGCAGGCCCTTGTAGACGATCGTGCGGCTGGAGAAGCTCGGCATGTAGAGCTCGGTCAGGCCGGGCAGATTGTGCTTTTCGGCCATGGCCGCCAGCGGGTTCTGCGTCTGCTTGCGGATCGCCATCAGCTTGCGCTCGAACGCGTCCTGATCGGCGCAGCTTTCGCCGCGGCCGATGACGCACTGGCGCACCACCGGCATCGATTCGATGACGGTCTTGCCTAGCCCGTCGAGCGTGACGGGAACGTCGCGCCAGCCGAGCAGGATCTGGCCTTCCTTGGCAATGAACTTCTCGAACTTGGCGACCACGAAATCACGCGCGGCCTCGTCCTGCGGCAGGAAGCACATGGCAACGGCATAGTCGCCCGGCCGCGGCAGCTCGATGCCGCCGGCCGTGGCCCACTTGCGGAACAGTTGATCGGGGATCTGCGTCAGGATACCCGCACCGTCACCCAGCAGCGGGTCGGCGCCCACCGCGCCGCGGTGGTCGATATTTTTCAGGATTTCCAGGGCCTGGGTAATGATTGCATGGCTTTTCCGCCCTTTAATGTGCGCGACAAAGCCCACACCGCAGGAGTCATGTTCGTTACGCGCATCGTAAAGGCCTTGGGGCTTAGGAAATCCCATCGATAATAATCCATCCTGTCATTTACCGGGGTACACCGGGCGCACGGAACGATATGCACGAATCGTGCAGTCTCCCCATACGACATAGCGGCCCCACGGTCCCCATGACGTTTGGAGCGGCGCTTTGCAACCGGGAAGGCGGTTTCAGCGCAGGATTGGAAACGCGAAGGCCGGAAAATGGGCCATTTTATTATCAAAAACTCCGCCTGGACGAACCCGGCGGAGTTTGGGGGGCGTCTTCGCGCCGGAAATGCGGCGAAATGCGGCGGTCAGGCCGCGCCGCTCATGCGCTGGAGTGCGGCCAGGGCTGCCCGCAGGGCCTGTTCGGTTTCTTCCGGGTCGGTTTTGCCGGGCGCATCGAACAGGCGTTCTTTCGATGCCGGCGTCTGAGAGGCGCGAGTGGCGGGCGTCGAAGGCGTCGAGGGCTTGGGGCCGGCAAACGGCCGGGCATCGTGTGCATCTTCGCCGGGGAAGATCACCGTAGGTTGGATTTCGCTTTCGGTCTCGGCTTCCTCGATCCGGATGAACGACTGAACCGGCTTTTCGCGGCCCGCAAGCGGACGCGAGAGATCGAGAAGCGAGGAGTAACCTTCTTCGAGTACCCGGCTTTCCTCTTCGTCCGGTTCTTCTTTCTCATCCGCGAGCGGGGCGGAGGAAGAGTGCGCGGTTTCGTCTTCCGGCTCGGAGTGTGTCGTGGGTTCGACCGGCGCCAGCCCGATATGCCGGGGCGGAATATAGGCGGGCAGGACGTCCTCGTCGTCGTCGAGCAGATCGTCGAAGTTTACCGGGTGCAGCGCGGCGGGAATACGTGGCAGTTCCGTTTCCGGGTCCTGATCGCTTGCAGCCTCGCTGGCCGTTTCCTCGGTAATTTCGGTCGGCACGGCTTCGAAACGCGGCTGTGCAAAGAGACGCGGTGTTTCTGTTGCCGGGCTGTCGGAGGCGGTCACATCCGCTTTCGGCGTTTCCGGAGCATCCGGTTCGGGTTGCAGCTCCATCGTGGGGGCGGGTTGAGGTTCTATCGGAGCAGGAACCGGCTCGGCCGCCGGAGCCCGGCGCATGGTCTCACGGCGCTGGGCCATTGCCAGCGCCAGACGTTCGAGCAGTTCAATCGGTGAGAGTTCGTCAAGCCGGGCTGCGGCGATCCGCTCGGCAGCCTTGCGCCCCTCGGAAATGGAGGCCGGTTCATGGCTTGCTGGGCAATCCATACCGGCGTCATCTGTCCCGGCGGCTTCCGTTGCCGGTGCCCCGTCGTCTTCACCGGAGGTGACGGAATGGAGCGCAGCGGGATGTACGAAAGGAGCTGCCTCGATATTCCTGCTCTCGCTCTTCTCGCTCAGGCGTCCGAGACTGTGGAAGCCAGGGGCCGGCGATTCCGTCGGGGCCGCGGGCGATTCCCATGCTTCATCGGCGGAATGAACAGAGATCCCGCGCGAATAGGTCTCGAACAGGTTGTTGTTGAGGGGCGGTTCAGGCGTTTCAGTGTCCGCTTGTCCGGACATGCCTGGCGTACCTGCGCCGGGAGTTGGAAGAGGTTCGTGCCCGGCGGCGGGCTCTTCCTCATGTTCCTTCGCCGGCGCGGCCATTTGCGTGCCGTCGGGACTGGCGCTGCCATCGGCCGTGTCCTCGAAACCGTCAAGCTCGAATTCGGCGACGTTCAGGATACGGATGTCCTGTCCGGGGATGGGTGCAGGTTCGGCATAGACTTCGGCCGACCTGCCGGGATCGACGGCCAGCGCGCGCCGGCGGCCTGACAACGGCCTGGCTCTGGAGGGGGCGGGCTCTTCGGCTGCGGGCTGATCGTCGGCAACGGGGGCTACGTTGCGGCGGCGGATGTGCATGTCGGGTTCCTGGCGGGCCAGACGCAGAGCGGCCAGTGCGCCGATAGCAGCGCCCAGAACGGTCATGACAAGGGCGATCAGAACGCGGGCCGTGGCACCGAGCGGCGGCGTGGCCATTGGCATCACGCTGTCGATGCCGAGAGTTAACACGGCCCGCTCGATCAGGGCCGGGCGGATGGCGATGCTTCCTACGCCGAACAGCGCGCCGAACCAGAGTGCGACAATAGCCGGGAACAGGGGGTGGCGGCTGATCGGCTGGCTCCCGCCCGATGTGCTGCGCTTGTGCTCGGACACTCTACTTTATCCCATTCTTTCGTGGATGAGAGCATGCCGCAGAGTTACGCTGCGGCGCCCAATCCTTTTCGAATGTGGATTCGTGACAGCATTTGGTAAACGTCTTGATAACGGGCGGCGTTCGCCGCCCAGTCGTGCCGTGTTTCGACATGTTCACGGCCCGCGCGGCGGTAACCTTCCCAGCGGCCCCGATGATCCAGCAGGTCTGCCAGTGCATCGGCGCAGCTACCGGCTTCGTCGGGCAGGAACAGCGTGCCGGTCACACCATCGGCGATCAGTTCGCGGTGCCCGCCGACATTGCTGGCGGCGACGAGTTTGCCCTGCGCCATGGCTTCAAGCGGTTTCAGCGGGGTGACGAGATCGGTCAGGCGGCTGTGTTTGCGCGGATAGGCCATGATGTCGCACAGCGCATAGTAACGATCGACCTTATGATGCGGGACTCGCCCGATGAAGCGGATCGCATTCGCTGCCGGCGAAGCCTCCGCCTGCTTTCGCAGGCGGACATCGGGGTGGCGGGCAGTCAGGGCCGGCATGGCGTCGATCAGCACGTCCAGCCCCTCGTAGTCGTAAAAGCTTCCGATAAAGCCGATCACCGGGCAGGGCTTGCCTTCCGATTCGAGGCCCAGCGTGCGGGCCAGCGCGGGATCGCGTTCGAGCGGCTCGCCGAAAACGGAAAGATCGACGCCATTGGGCATGACGGTGATCTTGTCCGAAGGCGTACCGCGTGCGATCAGATCTCGGCGCAGGCCCTCGCAGATCGTCACGACCGCATCGGCATGGGCCACGACATGGTTTTCCAGTTTGCGGGTCAGCCGGTACTTTAGCGAGCCGGCGCCGCCGGTGCCGTTGCCCACGGCGGCATCTTCCCAGAATGCGCGAATTTCATAGACCAGTGGCAGGCCGCGGCGGCGCGCTACGCGCAGCGCGGCCTGCCCGCACAGGGCAGGGGAATGGGCATGAAGAATGTCCGGCCGCCAGTCCTGCACAACCCGGTCGATCGCTTGCGCGAACATTCCGATCTCCCGCCATTCCCGGAATCCCGCAGGGCCGGTAGCCGCTCCCGCCGTCCGGTGAAACAGCAGGCCATCGGCTTCTTCGGCTGCGGGGCCCTGCACTGTATGCCGCAGTCCGGTTATTCCGCGAACGCCATATCCCAGCGCCTGCTGCGCCTTCATGATGGCACGGGTGCGGAAGGTGTAGCCGCTGTGCACGGGCAGCGAGTGGTCGAGGATGTGAAGAATGCGTGTCATGGCGCACATTACCTAGGCCTGTAACGCTTAACGCCGCGTCAACTCACGGCTGCTATCGCCCTGGCCATGGTCGACCTTATTGCCCTTGCCGTTTCGCATGCGTTGCTGGCCTTGGCGATTCTGCGCCTGCTGGGGCGGCCCGATCTCGATGAGGATGACGGATCGAAGTCTCCCGGCCGGAGCCGGAACGCAGGGACGCAGTCGACCATGCGGTGGCCCGGTGCGAAACAAGAGGACGCGCCGCAAGAGCGTGCAGGCCAATGACCAGTCTGGCGCTGTTCGCATTCTTTGCGTTCTTTCTGGCCGCAGGTTTCAAGCGGCCGTTCCTGTGGCTGCTGTGCTATCTTTATGTCGACGCGCTGGCGCCGCAGAAAATTTCCTGGGGCCTGTTTTCGGCCATCCCGGTCTCGCTGATTGCTTTCCTCATGGCCTTTGGCGGCTGGATGGCGGCGGATCGCAAGGACGGCGTGAAGTTTTCCGGGCGCCAGATAATGATCGTGCTGCTGCTGGCTTACTGCGGCCTGACGACGCTCATGGCGGATTTTCCCCAAGCGGCGTCGGAAAAATGGGCGTGGGTCTGGAAGTCCCTGTTCTTCGCCGCGTTTTTTCCGCTGACCTTGCGTACGCGGCTGCGGATAGAAGCCGCCGCGCTGGTCGTGGCGCTGTCGGTGGGCGCGATCGTGATCAGCGCGGGCATGAAAACGGCGGCCTCGGGCGGCGGCTACGGCGTGTTGCAGTCGTTCGTCAATGACAACTCCGGGCTCTATGAAGGCAGCACGCTGTCGATGGTGGCGATCGCGATCATTCCGATCATCATCTGGCTCGCGCGGTACGGCACGGTGTTCCCCAGCGATTGGC
>JARROF010000144.1:0-7325 GCA_037384205.1 Novosphingobium sp.
GTTCAGCGACGACAGAAGTCGCGACGCCCACTGGCCCCGACGGCGCATTTGGACTAGCCAGTCACCATGGCCAGCCCCTCGCGAATCTACACAGCCGCCCTCGTCGTGATCGGAGACGAGATCCTCTCCGGCCGCACGCATGACAAGAACATTGCCCAGGTCGCCGCGTGGCTGCAGGTGCAGGGCATTCGCCTCAGGGAAGTGCGCGTGGTGGCGGATGACACAGCGGCGATCGTCGAAGCCGTGAACACCCTGCGCGCGCGCAACGACTATCTCTTCACCACCGGTGGCATCGGCCCCACGCATGACGACATTACCGTCGATGCCATTGCCGAAGCGCTCGGCGTGCCGGTGATCGTCCACCCCGAAGCCCTCGCGATTCTGGAAGGCTATTACGAAACGCGCGGCGGCGTGAGCGATTCGCGCCTGCGCATGGCCCGCACGCCGGAGGGGGCCAGCCTGATTCCCAACCGCTATACCGGCGCGCCGGGTATCCGCTGCGGTAACGTGTTCATCATGGCCGGGGTGCCCAGCATTACCGCCGGCATGCTCGATGCCCTGTCCGGCCAGCTCGAAGGCGGCGCCCCGCTGCTTTGCGAAACGATCGGCTGCTGGGTTGGCGAAAGCGAAGTGGCCGACCTGCTGCGCGAGACGGAAAAAACGCACGAAACCTGCCAGATCGGCTCCTACCCCTTCTGGGCGGAAGGCAAGACGGGGGCGAATTTCGTGATTCGCTCGGTCGATGCAAAGGATCTGGCCGCCTGCACCCACGCACTGGTGGAAGGGCTGAATGCGCTCGGCAAGCCACCCATTGCCGGGGGCATTTGATTTGTTGCCGTCGATCCTTGCCGCAGCCAGTGCCGTGACCACTCCTGCCGCACAGCCGACCCTGGAAGCCTTTGAGGCCGCTTTGCGCCGTCACGACAGTGCTACACTCGCGCTGGAAGAATGGTGCGCCACACGCGGCATTGCCGATCCTGCACGGATCACGGCCCGGAGCATCAGCGCAGCCAGCAACGATCCGCCCCGATCCATGCGAAACCGGCTTCAGTTATCGCGAGGCGAAACGTTCGCCATGCGCAACGTCCGGCTTGCCTGCGGCCAGACAGTACTGTCGGTCGCCTGGAACTGGTACGTGCCTTCGCGCCTCACGCCTGAGATGAACAAGGCGCTGGCCCGTAGCGACACCCCCTTCGGCAAGGTGGTGGCCCCGCTCCGGTTCCGCCGCCAGCCGCTGGAGACCATGCGCGGACGGGCCGAGAACTGCCCGGAGGATACGATCTCGACGCACCGCGCCATGCTGATCCTGCCCGACGGCCGCCCTCTAGCCTATCTCATCGAGTGCTACACCGCCGCGAACCTGGACCGTGACTGACACCGGCCCCGGTCCGGACGGCGCATCAGCGGGAGGAAGCCCTGCTCGCGCACGAAATCGAGGCCGGCGCGGAACGGGCCCGGCGTCTCCACCATAATCCGCGCACTCTCGCGGCGGGCGACCTTGTTGGAATGGAGCAGCGTTGAAATGGAGCAGCGGCCCATCCTCGCGGGATGGTTCCACATAAGCGCGCGGGAGCCTGCCGATACCGCATCGTCATAGGCCACAGCCGCAGCGCACAAGAACCGCGCAAGGGGTCACGCCGAGCCGGGGCCGTCCTCCCCGCCATTATGCGCCAGAGGGAAGACTCAGCTTTCAGCAAATGTATAAGGCTGCGCGGCCCGCGTGTAGTCGTCCGCCAGCACATCGCGCCCGATCGGCGGCACCGCGCGCGCAGTGCAAGCGGCGCGGTGGCACAGGCGGCAGGTCACGCCGATCGGCGTCGTCGGCGCGCTCCCGGGATCGATGCCCGCCGCATGGACCAGCCGCCCCGCCTCCTCGGCCGCGCAGGCCAGCGCCACGGCGCGCAACACGCGCGGGCGGCCATAGCCGCGCATCCCTGCCGTGACTGTGCGCGCAATCGAAAAGAACCGCTCACCGCCCGGCAATTCCAGCCACTGGGTCGCGATTTCGCCCGGGCTGCGGAACACCTGATGCACGCTCCACAAGGGGCAACCACCCCCATGCGCGGCGAAAGGAAAACCCGCACCATCGAGCCGCTTGGAGACATTGCCCGCCTCGTCCACACGGATGAAGAAAAAACCGACACCCTCCGCACCGGGACGCTGCAGCGTGGTCAGGCGGTGCGCGGCCTGCTCGAAGCTGACACCGAACAGCGCGCATAGCGCTTCGATATCGTAGCCGCGCTGCCCGGCGGCACGGGCAAACTTGCCATAGGGCATGCGCAGCGCCGCCGCGCTGTATCCAGCCAGCGCGCGCAGCAGCAGCGTGGCGGTGGCGCGGCTGGAAAAGCGCTCTTCCCGCAGGACATGCTTGATATCGCCGCGCAGTGCGGTGTGGGCGATATGTGTGGCGATCTGGAACGCGCGGCTGGCGACGTCGAGCGAATCGGCGATCAGCAATTGCTGGTTGTGCCGGTCGAACCGGCGCTGCGATTCCATCAGCACATCGGGCGGCAGATAACGCACGCGCACGCCTTTCCCGCCCAGCCAGTCCACCGCCCCGCCCGCCTGGTCGATCTCGGCCGCAAGGTCTTCGGCGCGGGTATCGAGCGTGTGGAAGTAATTGCGGTGCCCGGCAAGGAACCGCTGCGCCTCGCGCACCGGATCGTTCTCGTCCGCGCCCGGACCGGCGGCGCGCTGTTCGGCCAGTGCCTGCTGCTCGCGTGTATAGGCACCATGCAGGCGCAGCAGGGCTTCGGAAACGCCGGGAAAGCTGGTCGCCAGATCGGCCACTTCCAGCGCGGGCAGATCGATATCGGCGAAGATCGGATCGCGCAGCACATCGCCCAGCCGCCGTGCATAGTCCTCCCCCTCATCATTGGCGATATCGGCCATGTCGAGACGGTAGGTCTTCGCGAGGCGCAAGAGCATGTCCGCCGTGACCGGCCGCTGGTTGCGTTCAAGCAGCGCGACGTAGCTCGGCGAAATACCGAGATCGTCGGCCATGGCCTGCTGGGTCAACCCCAGTTCGCGGCGCAGACGGCGCAGGCGCGGACCAAGGTAGAGAGGACGGTTTTCTGCCATACAGAGCCATTCTGTCACATCCGCACAACTTTACAAGGAACTTCTGTAAAGTTTGACAACGCGACTTCGCCAGCCATTCCGGGGCGCGAAACGAAAGACTATCTGGAGAGCATCAGACAGCAACTTTGTTCCTCAGGGGATACGCAAATCGTGACCTACCAGAGCCAGATCATCGCCGCCGGAAAAGCCATCGACACCGAACCCAACTGGAACGGGATCGAGCCGGAATCAGTCGCCCGTATGCGGCTGCAGAACCGGTTCCGCACCGGCCTTGATATTGCCCGCTACACTGCGCGGATCATGCGTGAAGACATGGCCGCCTATGACGCCGATCCCGCCAACTACACCCAGTCGCTGGGCTGCTGGCACGGGTTCATCGGCCAGCAGAAGATGATCAGCATCAAGAAGCACTTCGGGTCGACGAAGCGCCGTTACCTCTACCTCTCCGGCTGGATGGTCGCCGCCCTGCGCAGCGAGTTCGGGCCCCTGCCCGACCAGTCGATGCACGAGAAGACCTCTGTCCCCGCGCTGGTGGAGGAACTCTACACCTTCCTGCGCCAGGCCGATGCCCGCGAACTGGGCATGCTGTTCCGCGATCTCGACAAGGCCAAGGCCGCGGGCGACGCGGTCAACACCCACCGTCTGCTGCACAAGATCGACGAGTTCCAGACCCACGTGGTGCCGATCATCGCCGATATCGACGCGGGCTTCGGCAATGCGGAGGCGACGTACCTCCTTGCCAAGAAGTTCATCGAGGCCGGCGCCTGCTGCATCCAGATCGAGAATCAGGTCTCCGACGAGAAGCAGTGCGGCCACCAGGACGGCAAGGTTACCGTCCCGCACGAGGACTTCATCGCGAAGATCCGCGCCGTGCGCTATGCCTTCATGGAACTGGGCGTGGAAGACGGCCTGATCGTTGCCCGCACCGACTCGCTGGGCGCTGGCCTCACCAAGCAGATCGCCTTCACCCGTGAAGCCGGCGACATCGGCGACCAGTACAACAGCTTCCTCGACTGCGAGGAAGTCGATACCGCCAACATCGGCCACGGCGACGTGCTGATCACCCGCGATGGCAAGCTGATGAAGCCGAAGCGCCTGCCCAGCAACCTCTACCAGTTCCGTCCGGGAACCGGCGAGGATCGCTGCGTGCTCGACTGCATCCACGCGCTGCAGAACGGCGCGGACCTGCTGTGGATCGAGACCGAAAAGCCGCACATCGGCCAGATCGGCGGCATGGTCAGCCGCATTCGCGAAGTCATGCCCCATGCCAAGCTGGTCTACAACAACTCGCCCAGCTTCAACTGGACGCTGAACTTCCGCCAGCAGGTCTATGACGCCTGGGAGCAGGAAGGGCGCGACATGAGCCGTTACGACCGCGAAACACTGATGAGCGTGGACTACGACGGCACCGAACTGGCGGCCGAGGCTGACGAACGCATCCGCACGTTCCAGAAGGACGCGGCGCGCGAGGCCGGCATCTTCCACCACCTCATCACCCTGCCGACCTACCACACCGCGGCACTGAGCACCGACAACCTCGCGAAGGAATACTTCGGCGAACAGGGCATGCTCGGTTACGTCAAGAACGTGCAGCGCGAGGAGATCCGCCAGGGCATCGCCTGCGTGAAGCACCAGAACATGGCCGGCTCCGACATCGGCGACGACCACAAGGAATACTTCGCCGGCGAAGCGGCGCTCAAGGCGGGCGGCGAGCACAACACGATGAACCAGTTCGCCGCCTGAGGCGGCCGGGGAACCAGTTCGCCGCCTGAGGCGGCCGGGGAACCAGTTCGCCGCCTGAGGCGATCGGGGAACCAGTTCGCTGCCTGAGACGCCAGCGAATACCGAAATTGCCGGGCGGGCCGATCTTCCGCCCGGCAGACACCCGCTCACGGGAATTCACCACGCGAGCACAGGAAAGGAGACGTGAAAATGACCACCACCACCACCACGATCGAGCCGGCCCGCGCCCGCGCGGTACTTTCGAACGAGGATTTCAAGCTGCTGCAGGAAGCCGTGCGCTTCTATCTGCAGGCGCATCAGGACGATCCGGTCTCGTCCAAGTATTCCAATCTCTACCACCGCCTCGGTTCGGCCATCCGCCGCTGAGGTATTCCAAGAGTTTTCCTGGGGAGGAAAGCTTGGCCCGTCGCACACCGGTGCGGCGGGCCAATTTTACGCCCCTTGCAAGCCATGGTGATCGTTTACATCAGCCCCCGTCCAAAATTGGGGATTCTCCGCAAGGACCGATTATCGCTACTGCAATGCAGCACCCTCTAGACGTCGTTGCATGGGAGCCTTCCACGTCAATCCTTTTGTAGAGTTGTACTTGTGCGTCCGGGATCAGCACCGCCCTGAAATGGTGCTGCTGGCGCTGGCGGCGGCCCTCCTGGCAGGCGCCTCGGCCATGCTCTCGTTTCACCGCGCGCAGCGCGGCCAGGGACGCATACGCTCCGTCTGGGCCGCGCTCTCCGGACTGACGCTGGGTGTCGGCGCCTGGAGCGCCCACAATATCGCCGTGCTCGGCTATCTGCCCGGCAGCCCCTTCGAGTTTCTCGTCGGCATCACGCTCGGCGCGCTCGGCCTGCTGCTCGTTTGCGGCGTCGTCTCGACGTTTCTGCTGCTGCGCCTTCCATCTCACGCCGGGGTACTGTCCGCCAGCCTGTTCTACGGCGGCGCGATTTGCGTGTCCCATTATCTGGGCATGGCCGCCATCAACATGCCGGCAACGGTGCGCTGGGACCCGGAGTACATTACGGCCTCGGTGATTTGCGCGCTCTTGCTGAGCCTGCCCACCTTTGCCCTCATTCGCCGCGAGGACAGCCGGTTCGCCGCCGGCAGCACGGTCGCCTGCTTCGGCCTGCTCCTCGCGATGAGTCATATGACCGGCATGACAGCTCTGGAAATCATCCCCGGGCAGGCGCTGCCTCACGCCATCACGATTTCTCCCGGTGCGCTGGCAACCTGGATCGGGCTGGTCACTTTTGCCCTGTTCGTTCTGGGCCTGCTGATCGCGATATCGAACTATCGCGCGCTGGCGGCGCTGGAACGCAGCGAGCGGCAGTTCGCAACACTGGTGCGCAACACCTCGGACTACACCATCTGCATGCTCGACCGCGACGGCCGCATCTCGCAATGGAACGCCGGAGCCAAGCGCCTCACCGGCTACAGTTCGAACGAAGCCGTCGGCATGCCCATCGCCGAACTCTTCGCCGAAGGCGACCACGCCAGCGGCCTGCCCATGGAAGCACTGGACACGGCCGCCCGTACCGGCATTTGCCAGGGACAATGGACCGCGCGGCGGCGGGACGGGTCGTCGTTCTGGGTCGACGGCACAGTCGAGAAAGTCTGTGACGACGAAGGTCGGCATGTCGGCTTCCTGGCCATCACCCACGACATCACCCGGATTCGCCAGGCGCAGGAACTGGCCGCGCAGACCGCACACCGGCTCGATACAGCGCTGGAAAACATGCACGAAGGGCTGTGCCTGTTCGATGCCGAGGAACGCCTGGTCCTGTGCAACCGGCGCTTTCGCGAACTGTGGGATCTGGACGAAACCGATACCGCACCCGACACTCCTCTTGAAAAACTGATCGTGGCGGGCTTCATGAACCCGG
This sequence comes from Novosphingobium sp., assembly GCA_037384205.1. Taxonomy (GTDB): domain Bacteria; phylum Pseudomonadota; class Alphaproteobacteria; order Sphingomonadales; family Sphingomonadaceae; genus Novosphingobium. The sequence continues at coordinate 6,699 of JARROF010000144.1, forward strand.
ACGGTCGCGGGCACACGGCCAAGCACCTCTGGGCGTTCCGCCGGATCCTCGACGAGGCGCTGACCGAAGAACGGGTCATCCCCGTGGTGACGGAGCTGGGCGACAACCGCGTAATTTCGATCGCCAACAGCCCGCTCCCCGGTGGCGGCTGGGTGACCACCTGCACGGATATCACCGAACAGCGCCGCTCCGAAGCCAGGATCGAACATCTCGCCTTCCACGATCCCCTGACCGGATTGCCCAACCGCGCCCGCTACCACTGGCGGCTCGATCACGTAATCGAACAGGCTGCCCAGACGGGGCTCCATGTCGCCGCGATCGCCATCGACCTCGACCGGTTCAAGGAAATCAACGATACTTATGGCCATGCCTGCGGCGATCAGGCCCTGCAGGCCATGGCCGAACGGCTGATCGGCGCGATGGACGAGGGCGAAGTGGCCGCCCGGCTCGGCGGCGACGAGTTCGCAGCGGCCAAATCGTTCCGTAACAAGGCGGAACTCGACGAATTTATCGGACGTCTCAGCCAGGCGATCGTCTCTCCGGTCACCGTCGCGGACCAGCAGCTGGACCTTGAGGCAAGCCTGGGCGTAGCAGTCTATCCCCAGGACGGCACGGACCGGGAATCAC
>JARROF010000145.1:0-12433 GCA_037384205.1 Novosphingobium sp.
GCCGGTCGGATGGACCAGCCCTATGAAAGGTTTTTGGGAGAGGGTGCCTGAAAGGCCCTTCCGGTATGGGCGCCGGTTCCGATTCCGGCAAATGCGAAAACCTTTTCATTGGTTGCATGATCTGCAAATCAACATTGCCGTTTCGATGTCGCTCAGAGTCGGACGATCGCACCGAACAAATCGTGTTCGTCTGCATCTTCGATTAAAACATCAACGATATCACCGGTTTGCAGATCGGATGCGGCATCGCGTAGGAAGACATTGCCGTCGATCTCCGGTGCATCGGCTTGGGATCGGCCGGTTGCACCAATGTCGCCATCCTCATCCGCCTCGCCCACTTCGTCGATGATGACGGGCAGAATGCGGCCGACTTTGGCGGCGAGCTTGGCGGCGCTGATCGCGGCGGTCTTTTCCATGATCCGGGCGTAACGCTCTTCCTTGACCTCTTCGGGTACGGCGCCCGGCAGGTCATTGGCGGCAGCGCCTTCGACGGGTTCGAAGCGGAAGGCGCCCACGCGATCGAGCCGCGCTTCGTCGAGCCAGTCGAGCAGATACTGGAAATCGGCCTCGGTCTCGCCAGGGAAGCCCACCACGAAGCTGGAGCGGATCGCGATCTCCGGGCAGATTTCGCGCCACGAGCGCAGCCGTTCGAGCACTTTGGCTTCGTTCGCCGGGCGCTTCATGGCTTTCAGCACCGAAGGGGCCGCGTGCTGGAAAGGAATATCGAGGTAAGGCGTCAGCAACCCTTCGGCCATCAGCGGAATGACCGCATCGACATGCGGATAGGGGTAGACGTAGTGCAGCCGCACCCAGGGCCTGCGCCCTTGCGCGTCGGTCAACTGGCCCAGTTCTCGGGCGAGATCGGTCATGTGGGTGCGGACCGGATGATCCTTCCACAGGCGTTCCTCGTGCCTTACGTCGACGCCGTAAGCAGAAGTATCCTGGCTGATGACAAGCAGTTCGCGGGTTCCGGCCTGCACCAGCTTTTCCGCTTCGCGCAGCACCGCATCGATCCGGCGGCTGGCGAGCTTGCCGCGCAAGGCGGGAATGATACAGAACGCGCAGGCGTGATTGCAGCCTTCCGAGATCTTCAGGTAGCTGTAGTGGCGCGGGGTGAGCTTTACGCCTGCTTCGTCACAGGTTTGCGGGATCAGGTCCACATAGGGCGAAAGTTCGGGCGGGGCGGCATCGTGCACGGCCTCCACAACGGCTTCGTATTGATGCGCGCCGGTGACGGCAAGCACGTCCGGAAACCTGGCGCGGATCGCATCGGCTTCGTTGCCCATGCAGCCGGTGACAATGACGCGCCCGTTCTCGGCCATCGCTTCGCCGATCGCGGCGAGGCTTTCCTCCTTGGCGGAATCGAGGAAGCCACAGGTGTTGACGAGCACGACATCGGCCCCGGAATAGTCCGGGCTCATACTGTATCCGTCCGCGCGCAGGCGGGTGAGGATGCGTTCGGAATCGACAAGCGCCTTGGGGCAGCCGAGGCTGACCATGCCGACTTTGGGCGGAGAGGGAATTTCTATGGCCATGGGATCGCGCGCCCGATACGCTGAAAGGGCCCCTGAGTCACGAAAAACGCGAAGAGTGCCCGGCTATCATGGAAATGACGATTACCAAGGCCTGCGGCCATGCCAGTGCCTCGCGCGCGCAGGTTCCCGATCCCGCGATCGTGGAGCTGCCGCAGGCCGAGCGGCCGGTGGAATGCTTCGAAGCGGACTTCTGGGCGGGAAGCGGAGCGGAATTCGCCTGTAACGGGATGGACGCGGATGCTGGGTATGTGGCACGGTTGTTCTGACCATCTGCGGAGAGGCTGGGTGAAGAACTTGAAAAATAAAGGAGAATTTAGATGGGGCCTGTGAACTGGTTGGCAGTGGTCCTCGCTGCGGCATTGGCTGTGGCGATCGGTCTGGTCTGGAACGGTCCGCTCTTTCGCACCGGGCGCCCGCCTCTGCCGGGGCATTCGCAGCGCCGCGGCAATTACGGCCTCGTCACGTTCGTGTTCCTCGTGAGTTCGGTCATGCTGGGGCACAATTTCGCCCGCATCGGTGTGGACACGCTTTCGGTAAAGCCCTGGCTCTATTTCATGCAGACGGGCGGGATCGCGATTGCTTTCGTCATTCCTGCCGTCTGGCTTACACATCTGCACTTTCCGGCCGAGCCGATGCGCCGGGTGATCGATTGCCTGTTCTGGCTGGTGGCCTATCTGGCGATGGGGCTTGTGTTCTGGGCGTTAGGCTGAAGGCTGCGCGGCGGTGATTTCCACGATCACGTCACCGGCTTCCAGCACATGGGCTTCGGATTCCCAGAAACCGATGGCGCGCTCTCCGCGATAGATTCTCAGGCCCTTGCCGCTACCGATGCTTTCCAGCGGATGGCCGATTTCGTCCGCCGTCACGGGCCTTTCGACAAGCTGGACCCTCCCGGTCACCGAGGCGAGGTCCGACAGGTAGTCGGAGATGTGCCGTCCTTCGGCCGATCCGGCGAGCAACAGCCCCGTAAAGCGTACGGGATTGATCACATTGTTGGCACCTGCCTGACGCGCGAGCAACTCGTTGTCGTCCGCGCGCACGACGGCGGTGATCGGCACGTCCGGTGCGACATGGCGCGCGGTGAGGATGATCAGGATCGTTGTATCGTCGCGTCCGGCCGACACGAGGATCGACTGGGCGCGGCTGATGCGCACCGCTTTCAGCGTATCGTCGCGCGTGGCATCGCCTTCCATCACGTTGCAGCCCGCCTGCTCGGCCATGGCCAGCCGCTGCGGGCTGGGATCGATGACAACGATGCCGGCGGGATCGGTCCCGCGTGCGATCAGTTCGGTCACGGCTTCCGAACCGCTGACGCCATAGCCCAGAACGACCACATGGCCTGCCAGGCGCTCCTGAATGCGCTTCATGCGCCACGTCTCCCAGCTGCGTTTGATGATGAAGTTATAGGCGGTGCCCACGAAGATGTAGATCACCGCGAGCCGGATCGGGGTGACGATCACCGCTTCGATCAGGCGCGACTTGTCGCTGACCGGGGCGATGTCGCCGAAGCCGGTCGTGGTGATCGAAATCATGGTGAAATAGACGACATCGAGAAAACTGATGATGCCGTCGTGCGTGTCCTTCAGCCCGTCGCGGTCGAGCCAGTGGACCATGACGACAATCAGAACCAGCGCCAGCGCAGCGCCCAGTCGCAACGCCACATCCGCCCAGACCGGCACCGAGAGTGCACGGCGCAGCGGCTTGAACAGGCCGGGCGGAGTTCGCTTCCTCACCACCGGCCGGTGCTCAGGGCGTCTTGGGCAGCTCTTCCAGCGGGTCTACCGGTTTGCCGTCCTGACGCACCTCGAAGTGCAGTTCGTTGCCCTTGGCAAGGCCGGTGCTGCCGACCAGCCCGATGCGTTCGCCGGCGGCGACCTTGGCGCCTTCCTTCACGGTTATGCGGCTGAGGAAGCCATAGGCGGTGTACCAGCCATCGCCATGATCGATGACGACGAGGTTGCCGAACTGGTTCTTTTCCTTGCCCGCGAACTTGACCGTGCCAGCCGCCGCCGCGCGCACCATGGTGCCTTTCGCGGCCTTGATATCCAGCCCGTCATGATAATTGCTGCCCGTGGCATATCCGCGCCGGATCGGGCCGCTGACCGGCCAGCCAAAACGCGCCGTCTTCGCAGGGGCGTGGGCAGGGGCAGGGGCGGAGGACGGCGGTGCAGCCGGAGTGTCCGGCACCGGGGCCGGGTCCAGCTTGGATACGCCCGTGGGCGGCGGGTTGAGCAGAGTGGGAATCAGCAGGTTCTCGCCCGTCTTGAGCGGGGCTGCGGGATCGAGATCGTTGGCGGTTGCGATCTGCTCCCACGGCACGCCGTACTTCATTGCCAGCGAGAATCCGGTATCGCCATCAACGACTGCATGGTGGCGGGTGCGCGGGATGTGCAGTTTCTGCCCCACCTTGACGATGAAGGGCGGCTGCAGCCCGTTGGCCTCGGCAATCAGCACGCGCGGCACTTTGGCGCGCACGGCAATGCCACTAAGCGTTTCGCCCGGACGGACGATGTGTACCGACTCATCGGCGGGAGAGGCGGTGGCCGTCACCGGAGGCTGCCGGGCCTCGATCGTGCGGGCTGCGGTCCGGACCGGGGCAGTGCCCGGGATTGCCAGTTTCTGTCCGATGCGGACGATATAAGGCGGGGTCAGGCCATTGGCCCGCGCGAGGGCCTGAGAAGCGATACCCGCCCGATTGGCGATGCCGTTCAGCGTCTCGCCGGATGTGACGATATGGAAACTCTTACCGTTCGCAGCGGCCGGTGCAGCGGCAGGCGCGCTGCGCGGAATGTCCAGCTTTTGCCCGGTGCGCACGATGAACGGCGCTTCAAGGCCGTTGGCTTTGGCGATGGTCTCGGCCGGAACGCCCGCGCGGTTGGCAATGCCGTTCAGTGTTTCGCCGGGTTCGACGACATGGGCGGTTTCCCGATCCGGAGCAACCGCCAAGGCGGGAGCGGCGGTGCCGGCAAGCGCCACGGCCATGGCGGCAGGGGCCAGAAAGCGTGCGTGCGTCATGCCTGATAAAGATCCGCGAGCGGGGTCAGTGCGCCCTCATGCGTCAGGTCGATCTGTAACGGTGTCACTGAAACAAAGCCCCCCGCGATTGCTTCAAGATCGGTATTGCTTCCCAAGGTGTGCTCTATCCCGTGTAGTCCAAACCAGTAATAGGGGAAACCGCGGGGGTCTGTTCCTTCCACAACGGAGCCGCGGGCATAGTCATGGAAGCCTTGGCGCGCCACGCGCACGCCTTTCACTGCGTTGCCGGCGATCGGTGGAAAGTTGACATTTATCAGCGTGCGTTGAGGGAAGGGAAAGTCCAGCAGCGGCTTCAGCACTTTCGCGCCCCACAGCTCCGCTGCCGAGAAATCGACTGCGTTGCCCACGCCTTCCGTGGCATAGACCTGGCTGAGCGCGATGGCCCGAATCCCTGCCAGCGCGCCCTCGAAGGCGGCGGAAACCGTACCTGAATAGGTCACGTCGTCGCCCAGATTGGCGCCGCGATTGACACCGGACAGGATCAGGTCGGGTGGGGCGGGCAGCAGCTTCTTGAGCGCCATCGTCACCGAATCGGTGGGTGTGCCCGAAACCGAGAAGCGCCGTTCGGCATGCTGTCGCACCCGCACCGGCCGGGTCAGCGTGAGCGAGTGTCCCGCGCCGGACTGTTCCTCGCTCGGCGCGCAGATCCAGATGTCGTCCGAAAGCTGCGCGGCGATCTTTTCGAGAACGTAAAGCCCCGGCGCGTTGATGCCGTCGTCGTTGGTGAGGAGGATGCGCATGAAAGAATATTCCCAAGTTCCGGATGAGCGGCGTGTTATGCCAGCGGTTCCAGTTTCTCGATCCCGCCCATCCACGGACTGAGCGCTGCGGGGACGAGAACGGAGCCGTCTTCCTGCTGGTAGTTTTCCAGAACCGCCACCAATGTGCGGCCGACCGCGAGGCCGGAGCCGTTGAGCGTGTGGACGAACTCGGTTTTCTTGCTGCCTTCGGGTTTGAAGCGCGCGTTCATGCGGCGGGCCTGGAAATCGCCGCAGTTCGAGATCGAGCTGATCTCGCGATAGGCGCCCTGGCCCGGCAGCCAGACTTCAAGGTCGAATGTCTTGCGTGCCGTGGCGCCCATGTCGCCCGTGCAGAGCAGCACCTTGCGATAGGGCAGCTCCAGTGCCTGCAGGATCGTTTCCGCAGCCGCGACCATGCGTTCGTGCTCGGACTCGCTTTCCTCCGGCTTGCACACGGTGACGAGTTCGACTTTCTCGAACTGGTGCTGGCGGATGAACCCGCGCGTATCGCGCCCCGCCGCACCCGCTTCGGAGCGGAAGCAGGGGGTCAGCGCGGTCATGCGCAAAGGCAGGGTTTCGACGTCGAGGATCTGCTCGCGCACCGCATTGGTCAGGCTGACTTCGGCGGTGGGGATCAGCCAGCGCCCGTCGGTGGTCTGGAACAGGTCTTCGGCGAACTTGGGCAACTGTCCGGTGCCAAACACCGCATCGTCCTTCACCAGCAGCGGCACATTGCATTCCATGTGGCCGTTGGTCATGGTCTGCGTATCGAGCATGAACTGCGCCAGCGCCCGGTGCAGGCGCGCCATCCGGCCTTTCAGGAACGTGAAACGCGCGCCCGAAAGCAGCGCGCCGGTCTCGAAATCGAGGCCGAGGGCAGGGCCGATGTCGGCATGTTCCTTCGGTGCGAAGGCAAATTCGCGCGGCGTGCCCCACTTGCTGACTTCAAGGTTCTGGCGCTCGTCCTCGCCGTCCGGCACGGCGTCCGCCGGGATGTTCGGCAGGCGGGCCAGTTCATCCTGCAGCCTGGCCGACAGCTCCTTTTCCTCCGCCTCAATGGCGGGGAGCGTGTCCTTGAGCTGCGCGACTTCGGCCTTGAGCGCTTCGGCGGTTTCCTTGTCGCCCTGGCCCATGGCCTTGCCGATCGCCTTCGAGGCCTCGTTGCGGCGGTTCTGCCCCTCCTGCATGCGCGTGGCGGCCGAGCGGCGCTGCTCGTCGAGCGCAAGGATGGTTTCGGCCACGGGTTCTACCCCGCGGCGGGCTAGCCCGGCATCGAAAGCGGCCGGGTTCTCGCGGATCAGGCGGATATCATGCATGGCGCGGGGCTATGCCGTGCCGGCAGGCCCCGCGCAAGCCGGAGATGGTGTGAAAGGTCATCCCCGGCGCGACCGGACGTCCTGTTCGACCTGTGGCTTCCCGGCCCGCGGTGAGGCCCGTCACTTCGTCGGGCAGGTCCTGATCCCGAGCATGCTGTAGAGCGGGCAGGTGCGAAACAGGCCGGTGACAAGCGGGACGATGCCGATGAGGCCCCATGACGTCTTGGGTCCCACAAAGACGAGTGCGAGCAGTACGATTCCCAGGATGATCCGCAGCAGACGGTCGATGCCGCCGACATTGACCTTGAACATGTCCAGTCTCCCCAATGGTGGTGACATGAGAATGCACCTTGCACGGTGCCCTGTGCATTGACCGCCGTCAACACGGGAACTGTTCCGCGATGTCGGAGGGGGAGCCATCTCGCAAAAAGGATGGCGGGTGCCACGAGGCTAATCTCGTACTACAGCTGCGTTCGACGCGCAGGAACTCGTCCGCCATGGCGAGGCGGCTCTTGATATGAAGGCTCTCGTCGAAGAGCGAAAGCGCCTCTGTCCGGGCATGGCCGGAACAAGATCGTCGGCCAGCCATGGCCCATGGGCTCATGAGGGCTGATCGGCGAGTCTTGGTATCAATCTGGGGCCGGTTGAAGTGTGGGACGTGTACGGCCATGGGATACGGTGATCGGCAGGCCGTTTGTCGCGGCGTTTCCCGTTGGGCTTACGTTGAGAATGCATTTGCGGGGCGCTGCGTCCGGCCGGGTCACGAATAGTGGCAGGCGGGAGGTGGCTATTCGGCGCGATGGGCGGCATATCCGTAGTATGATGGAATTCACTTCGATTAAATATTTGTAACAATAGCGCCTGTGGGCGGGATTTTTCTTTGATGGTCCGGGATTTCATTTCCGAACCCCTTTCGTTTTCATATTGATATCGGTACGCATTCGAACGGCAAATGCCCTGTCCGGTCAGGCAGGGGGGCGGACGGTAGGGTGCGGCAATTTCATGAAGTTCGATCCGGAGACTGCCGGGGGACCAACGGATTCTCCGGCGCAGGCGTTCGTGCACCCGTCGCTGGCCTGCTTCGTGCTTCTCGCCAAGTTTCTGGGCGTACCGGCAGAACCGCAGCAAATTGCGCATGACCGGGGTAAGGGCGACGATCCTTATTCGCTGGAGGACCTGAACCGGATCGCGCGCAAGCTTGGCCTGATCGCACGGTTGCGATCGGCTCGGATTGATGAGTTGAGCCAATTGCCCACGCCGGCCCTGATCGAACGGTCCGATGGCGATGCCGTGATCCTGCTGCGGGTAGAGGATGCAGCGGTCAAGCCGCGTTATCTGATTCAGCGCGGGGATGCGGAGCGGCCGGATGTATGGTCGGGCGAGGAGATGGCCGAGCGGTTCGCGGGCCGTGTCCTGCTGCTGACCAGCCGCGAGGCGATTGCCGGCAAGGATCGTCCTTTCGATGTGTCCTGGTTCATTCCGGCATTGGTCAAGTATCGCTCGCCGCTGCGGGATGTGCTGATCGGTTCGTTCTTTCTGCAATTGACCGGGCTGGTGTCGCCGATCTTCTTCCAGCTGGTGATCGACAAAGTGCTGGTTCACCAGTCGATGACCACGCTCGATGTTCTGGCTTTTGGCCTCGCCGTGATCCTGATCTTCGAGACGGCGATGTCGGCGCTGCGCAACTGGCTTTTCGCGCATACCACCAATCGCGTCGATTCCGAGCTGTCCTCGCAGATGTTCCGGCATCTTCTGGCTTTGCCGATGAGCTATTTCGAAGCCCGTCGCGTGGGCGATAGCGTGGCGCGTGTTCGCGAGCTGGACCGGATCCGCGAATTCCTCACGTCAAACTCGGTCACTGTAGTCATCGACCTGATCTTCACCTTCGTCTTTTTCGCGGTGATGTATGCCTACAGTCCGATCCTGACGCTGATCGTGGTCCTGTCGATCCCCTTCTATGTCGTGATCTCGGCGGCCGTCTCACCGGTTCTGCGAGAGAAGCTTGAGGAGAAGTTCCGGCGCGGCGCCGAGAACCAGTCCTTCCTCGTCGAGAGCGTTACCGGCATCGGCACCTTGAAGGCGATGGCGGTCGAACCGCAGATGCGCGACCGTTGGGAGAAGCTTTTCTCCAGCTACACCACGATCGGTTTCGAGGTCGCCAGGCTGGCCAACTGGGGCAGCCATCTGATCCAGCTCGTCTCCAAGCTGACAACCGTCGCGATTCTCTATTTCGGGGCCAAACAGGTGATCTCGGGGGACCTGACGGTTGGCAGTCTGGTCGCGTTCAATATGCTTTCAGGCCGCGTGGCCGCACCGATCCTGCGGCTCTCGCAGCTCTGGCAGGATTTCCAGCAGATCAAGATATCGGTCGACCGTCTGGGCGACGTGATCAATGCCCCGGCGGAGCCCGAATACGATGCAAGCCGTGCCAGCCTGCCGCCCGTCGCCGGGCAGATCACTTTCGACAAAGTGCGCTTTCGCTACCGGCCCGATGCGCCAGAGGCGCTGCGCGGGGTCGAACTCGATATTGCTCCGGGCGAAATGCTGGGCATCGTCGGTCCGTCGGGATCGGGCAAGTCGACGCTGACCAAGCTCGTTCAGCGCCTCTACGTGCCCGAGCAAGGCAGGGTGCTGGTCGACGGGGTGGATCTCGCCCTGGTGGACCCCGCCTGGCTGCGCCGTCAGGTTGGCGTGGTGTTGCAGGAGAATATCCTGTTCAACCGTTCGGTGCGGGATAACATCGCGCTTGCCGATCCGACCCGGCCGATGGAGGCGGTGATGGCGGCGGCGAAGCTGGCCGGCGCGCATGACTTCATTTTGCAGCTCAACCACGGGTACGATACCCAGATCGACGAACGCGGCGGCAACCTTTCGGGCGGCCAGCGCCAGCGTATCGCGATTGCCCGTGCGTTGATCAACGATCCGCGCATCCTCATCCTCGACGAGGCGACCAGCGCGCTCGATGCGGAGAGCGAGGAGATCATCCAGAACAACCTGATGGGCATCGCCCGGGGGCGAACGGTGGTGATCATCGCTCACCGGCTTTCGGCTGTTCGACAGTGCCACCGGATCATAACCGTCGAGGCGGGGGAAGTGACCGAGATGGGCCGCCACGATGAACTCATGCGCAGCGGCGGCCGCTATGCCCAGCTCTATGCCAAGCAGATGGGCGTGCGGATATGAAGTTCGCCGACCGTATCGCCGCGCGCTTTCCCACGTTCGCACGACACTGGGACGTCCTGCGCGTTGCCTGGCGCAGGCAGGATGAGGCTAAAGCGAACGCGCGTCCGCGCAGCGATCACGAGTTTCTTCCTGCCGCGCTGGAAATCATGGAAAAGCCGCCGAGCCCGGGGCTGCGCTATCTGCTCTGGGCGATTTGCGGGCTGTTCACGCTGGCACTCCTGTGGTCGATTATAGGCAAAGTCGATGTGATCGCGACGGCGACGGGCAAGGTGATCCCCACGGGCAATGTCAAGGTTATCCAGCCGGTCGAGCTGGGCACCGTGCGGTCGATCCGGGTGCGAAACGGAGAGCAGGTCTCCAAGGGGCAATTGCTCGTCGAGCTCGATCCGACGATGGCCGGGGCGGACGAGGCAGCGGCTTCGGCGAACTATCTGACCAGCGAGCTGCAGGCGGCGCGCAATACCGCATTGCTCGGCTATCTTGACGGCAAGGGCGCCCGTTTCACCGCGCCGGAAGGTACACCGCCTGAAGTGGCCGCCGCGCAGAGAGACTATATCGAAACCGCGATTGCCGAATTCGAAGGCGAGCGCGCCGGTCTTATGCAGCGCAAGGCGCAGCACGAGGCGGACTTGTCCTCGGCGGAGGCCGAGATCGTCAAGCTCGAACGCACATTGCCGCTGGTCGACCAGCAGCTTGCCGCGCGCGAGAAATTGACGGAGCGAGGTTATTTCTCACGGCTCAAGCTGCTCGAATACCAGCAGTTGCGGGTCGAGCATATCCAGAACCTGGAGGTGCAGCGCGCCAATGCCACGCGGGCACGGGCGCAGATCGCCGAGATCGATGCGCAGCTCAAACAGCTGCGCGGCACGTTCGGCCGCACCGCGCTCAGCCAGCTGGTCGAGGGGCAGGACAAGAGCCGCGTCGCGCGCGAGGAAGTCACCAAGTCTTCGCGTCGGCGGGAATATCAGGCGCTCAAGGCCCCGGTGGCGGGTACGGTGCAGCAACTGGCCGTCAACACTGTGGGCGGGGTCGTCCAGCCCGCGCAGCCGCTTATGGTGATCGTGCCCGATGCGGCGCAGCCGGTGGTCGAAGCGCAGATCCTCAACCGCGATATCGGCTTCGTGCGAGAGGGGCAGAGAGTGCGGGTGAAGCTGGAGGCCTATCCCTTCACCGATTTCGGGGTGGTACCCGGCGTCGTGGAATCCATCAGCCGCGATGCGATCGATATGAGCCAGCAGGGCGGGCAGCGTACCGACGCGAGCGGCCACGCAACCCAGCAGGGGCTTGTCTATGCGACACGTATCCGCCTGCTCCAGCGCACGATCAACGTCGGCGGCAAGGAGCAGATGATAGGCCCCGGCCTCGCGGTACAGGCGGAAATCGTGATCGGCCGCCGCCGGATCATCCAGTACCTGCTGTCACCCATTGCCAAGACCATCGACGAGGCCGGGCGCGAGAAGTAGGACAAAAAACGGCTGGCGTTCGTGACGCCCGCCGTTTTTGTTGCCCTTACAGGTCAGTTGACGGTTTCAGGCTCGCGCGTTTCCGCTTGGGCAGCGGAACTGCCGTCGCCTTTCTGCGCGCCCATCTTCCTGAGCGTTTCCTCGTCGAGCAGGCGCGTGATCAGGGGGTGGAGCCTCAGGCTGCCTTCCTTCACGACCTGCCGGAAGTTGGCGATCACGGCTGCGGTCGACCGCTGATCGGGCGCGATCACGTCGATCAGCCAGTTGTTCGAGCCGGAGTTCCAGTCCTCCGCGCGCAGGCGCAGCGGCCATGTGCCGCCCTTGATCTGCTCGCGGATGCGCGCATCGGCCTCGTCCGAAACACTGGCCCAGATGGCGAAACCGGCGCTGTCGTCGGACAGTCCGTTCTCGCCCTTGCGCTGCGCGATGGCTACCCGATCGCGGACCAGTGGTTCAAGCACAAGGTGCTGCAGATCGGCCAGCGTCTGATGGCGGTAGCGCGGCATCATCATCATCGCCATCACGACCTTGCCGAAACTCTCGCGCACATGGCTGCGCAGCGAGGCGATCTTCGCCGCCACATCCGGATCGAGCTGCGGCATCGCGGCTTGATCCGGACGCTTGCTCGCAGCCGTCGCCGTACCGTTCTTCTGTTCTGTCACGTGAAAATGTCTCCGCAGGAATAGAGAGAAGAGTGAAGCTCTATGTTCTGACGATAATCTGTCAATAATTTGTGTGAGAAAAGGCGGTGTTTGAGAGAACAGTTCTTGATGAAATTGTGTTAAAATTTTTTAATGCGTTGATCGGGGTGTTCTTAACTGTGAGAAATCCGGTGTTTCGCGGGCAGAAGAAGGCGGATGCTTACGGGTGGGTATCGCCCGAGAGTCCGCCGCCTCGGCCGCCGCATTGTCCTGAGTCACCGGAACTCGTCGATATACGTCTTGCCAACGGTGAGTATGCTGACGTGCGCATCATCCAGTTCGGCGACGCGCGGCTCTATGTCCGTACGAAATGGCTGGTCAGCCTTCTGATCGATCATATCGTCGCCAAGTATCACTTGGGTGACGAGACCGAATCTCCTGACCGGAAAGCGAGCCTTGCGGGCTTGCTGGGTCTGTTCCAGCCGGACATCTACCAGGACGAATGTCCGGGTGTCGTGC
>JARROF010000146.1:0-11276 GCA_037384205.1 Novosphingobium sp.
AACCCCTGCGAGCGCCCCGGCCGCCTTTACCGCGCCGCGCGAACGGAAAACGTCTGGTCTGACGCGGACGAGAAGGCGTTTCATGCCAAAGCTCCGGCTCACCTTCGCCTCGCCCTGACGCTCGCGCTGTGGACAGGCCAGCGTCAGGGTGACTTGCTGCGCCTGAAATGGGCCGCCTTCGACGGCAAGACCATCCGCCTTCGCCAGCGTAAAACCAGGGTTTCAGTAGCCATCCCTGTCGGCGCCCCGCTCAAGGCTGCGCTGGACGCCGCAATGGCCAGATGCAAGCGCGAGGGCACTCCCCTCCCCCCGACCATTCTCGCGACCGAGCGTGGCACCGCATGGACGGAATCCGGCTTTCGCGCGTCGTGGCGCAAGGCCTGCATCAAGGCAGGCGTTTCAGGCGTCACGTTCCATGATCTGCGCGGCACTGCCGTCACCCGCCTTGCGGTCGCCGGTGCCACCGTTCCGGAGATCGCGGCCATCACCGGCCACAGCCTCAAGGAAGTCGGGACGATCCTCGACGCCCACTACATGCACCGCGATCCTGCTCTGGGTGAAGCGGCCATCCGAAAGCTCGAAGGGAGAGATATTTCTCCCAACTAAACGCCCAACCGCGTTGTCGGCGTCCATCTTCAATCAGGAAAACCTTGGAGAGCGCCGTGATCCGGTGCACCGGACAGCCAGTGCAGGCCGCGTCCTTTAGGGGTGAGGTTCCTTTCGGTCAACACCCAAAAAGCAGCTTTATCCGCGAAATGCGACAACGCGGATCGGACGCCACAGTCCGTCCTCCCACGCGTAGAGGCCAAAGCCCCGAAAACGGAAGGAGACCGGACGCAATTCAGCGGCTAGCTGAGCCTGCAAGGCCCGAGCGGCTTCGGGTTTGACCTTGTTCTGGAGCGTCACGTGAAGGCGTAGCAATCGGGTGTCCCGATCCGTAAGCAAACCATGCATCCGCTCCGCAATCCGCGCATGCAGGTCCACCATCGCCGGGCTTTCGACAGCGAGGGCCGTACCGGTCTCGAGCTTCATCAGACCATCGATTCGCGCGTCAGGTGGCGCACTTCTCGCAAGATCAGCGAGAACCTGAATCAGTTCGTCCTCAACCGACGGCGGCAGAGCGTGGAACAAGGTGACATGGGCGCGCAACCGGTTGCGCTCAGACGGATAGTGTTCCCGCCGCAAGGCATCTGTCCATAACAGGACGTCAGGTGGCAGTTCGGCCGTAATCAGCAGCGGGGCGCCGGGTTTTCTCGGCCCGGTCGCGATCCAGTCTTCCACCCTACTCACAGTTCCCCGCGCTTGCGCCGAATGGCGAACCATCTGGCGACATTGGCGTTGTGCTGTTCCAACGTGCTGGCAAATGCATGCCCGCCGGTGCCATCCGCAACCATGTAAAGCGCATCCGTCCTCGCCGGGTGGAGCACCGCCTCGATCGAGGCCTTGCCCGGATTGGTGATCGGGTGTTTGGGCAGGCCTGTCATCGTATAAGTATTGTAGTCGTTCACCGCCGCAATCTCGGACTGGCGGATGCGGCGCCCGAGTGGCTTGCCCCGGGTGATCGGATAGATGATCGTCGGATCGGCCTGCAGCAGCATGCCCTTCTTCAGGCGGTTCGAATAGAGTCCCGCGACAAGACGGCGCTCTTCGGGCTTGCCGGTTTCCTTCTCGACGATCGAGGCGAGGATCACGGCCTGCTCCGGCGTTTTCACGGCAAGATCAAGCGCGCGCCTGGCCCAGAGTTCCTTGAGCGTGCGGCGCATCGCCGTCTGCATCCGGCGCAACATCGCTTCACGCGATTCGCCCGCATCGAACGCGTAGCTGTCCGGCAGGACGGAGCCTTCCTCCGGCACAGCGACTTCGCCTGTAAGCTGCGGTACGGCCATCAGCCGCTCCTGCACCATGATCGAGGGCATACCCTCAGGGATCATGACGAAGCGGCGAATCACATCGTCGCTGGAAATGATCGAAAGCACCTTGCTGGCGCTTGCATGAGCCGGAATTTTGAACTCACCGGCCTTGATACCGCCTCCACCCCCGAAGACGCGCGCGCGCAAGGCAAACCCACCTGCAGAGCGGATCACACCCTTTTCCTCCAGCCGCCCGGCTACCGCCGTCAGGCTGGCACCGTTGGGGACGATGAACGTCTGGTCCTTTTCCAGCGGCCCGGATGCATACCAGCCGCCGAAAAAACTCCAGAGGGCAAGCAGTGCGGCCACGGTCAGAACCGTGGCCAGAACGCACCCGCGGCGGGATATCACTGTCCTGCGCTCCGGCTCTTAGTCAACCTTGCGCATGATCAGGCTGGCATTGGTACCGCCGAACCCGAAGCTGTTGTTGAGCACCGCGCGCACTTCACGCTTGCGCGGCGTGTGCGGCACGAGATCGACGCCCTCGCAGCCCTCGTCCGGATTGTCGAGGTTAAGCGTGGGCGGCACGATCTGGTCGCGCAGGGCGAGAATACAGAAGATCGCTTCCACTGCGCCGGCCCCGCCCAGCAGGTGGCCGATGGCCGACTTGGTCGAACTCATCGAGACATTGCCCATGGCCTCGCCAAACAGACGGCGCACCGCCCCCAGTTCGAGCGTATCCGCCATCGTCGAAGTGCCGTGGGCATTGATGTAGTCGATATCGGCCGGCGTCATGCCGGCCTTCCTGAGCGCGGCGGACATCGAACGGAACGCGCCGTCCATTTCCGGGTCGGGCGCGGTCACGTGATAGGCATCGCCCGAAAGGCCATAGCCGATCACTTCGGCGTAGATCTTCGCGCCGCGCGCCTTGGCGTGCTCGTACTCTTCGAGAACGACGACGCCTGCCCCCTCGCCCATGACGAAGCCGTCGCGGTCCTTGTCATAAGGGCGGCTGGCCTGTTCGGGGCGGTCGTTATAGCTGCAGTTGAGCGCCCGCGCCTGCGCGAACCCGGCAATACCGATCGGGCAGATGGTCGATTCCGCGCCGCCCGCCAGCATGATGTCGGCATCGTCATCGCGGATCATGCGCGCGGCATCGCCGATCGAGTGGGCGCCGGTGGAACAGGCGGTGACAACCGCGTGGTTCGGTCCCTTGAGGCCGTACTTGATCGAAACCTGGCCAGAGATCAGATTGATCAGGCGGCCATGCACGAAGTGCGGCGAGACACGGCTAGGGCCGCGGCTTGCCAGAACCAGCGATTCGCTTTCGATGCCTGGCAGACCGCCGATACCCGAACCAATCGAGCAGCCCGCGCGCAGCCTGGTCGCCTCGTCCATGTCTTCCAGACCAGCATCTTCGATCGCCTGACCTGCGGCATCGATGCCGAAAACGATGAAGGGATCGACCTGCCGCTGGATCTTGTGATCGACGCGCTTGCTGGCATCGAAGCCATATTCATGATCGGCCGGTTTCACTTCGCAGGCGACCTGGCACTTTTGGTCCGAGGCATCGAACTTGGTGATCGGCCCTGCCCCGCTCTTGCTGGCGAGGATGTTCTTCCATGTCGTTTCCACGTCCGCCCCGAGCGGGGTGACGAGACCAAGACCGGTAACAACAACACGACGCATTACGCTCTCCGAAAATCGCCTGGCCGAAACCTATCCGGCCCAAACGGCAACAGGCCCGCCCCCTTAGAGGTCGAGCCTGCCTATTTCAATGCAAGTTTGCGCTCTTCTTCCACGCCCGGCCACAGTCCGGGCGGCGGTCAGGAACGCAAGGCCTCGTTCAGCCCTTGTTCTCGTCGATGTACTTGATGGCATCGGAAACGGTGCTGATCTTCTCGGCCGCATCGTCCGGAATCTCGACGCCGAACTCTTCCTCGAAAGCCATGACCAGTTCGACGATGTCGAGCGAGTCAGCGCCCAGATCATCGATGAAGCTGGCATCTTCCGTGACCTTGTCGGCTTCCACGCCCAGGTGTTCGACGACGATCTTCTTAACCCGATCGGCGGTATCGCTCATTCTATGACCCCTTCACAAATCCAGAGGATTAATAAATATCGTCAGCCGCCCTAATGACTGCTTGGCGTGCTGGCAAGTGCCATGCGGCACAGCTTGTGGCGTTCAGGCCTTCTGCGGTTCGACCACACGCAGGTGCAATTCGCGAAGCTGCCTGAGTTCGGCCGGAGACGGCGCGCTCATCAGCAGGTCTTCCGCGCGCTGGTTCATCGGGAACAGTGTGATTTCGCGCAGGTTCTGCGCGCCGCACAGCAGCATGACGATGCGGTCCACACCGGCGGCCATGCCGCCGTGCGGCGGGGCGCCGTACTGGAACGCGCGGTAGAGGCCGCCGAAACGCTCTTCCACGTCGGTCTGCGACAGGCCCACCTTTTCGAACGCGGCCACCATCAGCTCGGGCGACGGGTTACGGATCGAGCCCGAAGCAATCTCGTAGCCGTTGCACACGAGATCATACTGGAACGCCTTGATGGTCAGCGGATCCTGACCGGCCAATGCGTCCATCCCGCCCTGCGGCATGGAGAACGGGTTGTGCGCGAAGTCCACCTTCTTGGCGTCCTCGTCCCATTCGAAGAACGGGAAATCGACGATCCAGCACAGCTCGAAGCGGTCCTGATCGATAAGGTCGAGCTGCTCGGCCACGCGCGTGCGGGCGAGCCCGGCGAGCTTGGCTGCCTGCTCTTCCTTGCCTGCGGCGAAGAACACACCGTCGTTGGGGCCAAGACCCAGCGCCTCGATCAGCGCGGCGGTCTTGTCCTCGCCGTGGTTCTTGGCGATCGGGCCGCCCGGATTGCCGTCCTTGATGTTGATGTAGCCGAGGCCGGAGAAGCCTTCGCCGCGCGCCCAGTTGTTCATCTCGTCGAAGAACTTGCGGCTGCCCGCGCCTGCACCCGGCGCCGGGATCGCGCGGATCACGCCGCCGTTCTCGACAATACCCGCGAAGATGCCGAAGCCGGAACCCTGGAAGTGCTCGGTCACGTCCTTGATGATCACCGGGTTGCGCAAGTCCGGCTTGTCCGAACCGTAGTCCAGCATCGCCTGCGCATAGGGAATGCGGCGAAACTCGCCCGAAGGCGTCACCGGCTTGCCTTCGGCGAATTCGGCGAAGATGCCCTGGATCACCGGCTCCATCGTCTCCCAGATTTCTTCCTGGGTCACGAAGCTCATTTCAAGGTCGAGCTGGTAGAATTCGCCCGGCAGGCGATCTGCGCGCGGGTCCTCGTCGCGAAAGCACGGGGCGATCTGGAAATAGCGGTCGAACCCGGCGACCATCAGCAACTGCTTGTACTGCTGCGGCGCCTGCGGCAGCGCGTAGAACTTGCCTGCATGGATACGGCTCGGCACCAGGAAGTCGCGCGCACCTTCCGGGCTGGACGCCGTGAGGATCGGCGTCGAATATTCGGTAAAGCCGATGCCTTCCATGCGGCGGCGCATGTCCGAGATGATCTTCGTGCGCTTGACGATGTTCGCGTGCAGCGTTTCGCGGCGCAAGTCGAGGAAGCGGTACTTGAGGCGGATATCCTCGGGATATTCCTGCTCGCCCGCCACCGGCATCGGCAGTTCCTCAGCCTTCGAAAGGACTGTGGCGCTGCGGGCATAGACCTCGATCTCGCCGGTCGGCAGGTTCGGGTTCACCGTTTCGGGCGTGCGCGCCTTCACGTTGCCCTCTATGGTGACGACGCTTTCCAGCCGCAGCGAATCGAGCAGTTCCAGCGCCGGGCTGTCGGCATCGGTCACGACCTGGGTGATGCCGTAATGATCGCGCAGGTCCACGAAGAGGACGCCGCCGTGGTCGCGCTTGCGGTGCACCCAGCCGGACAGGCGAACGGTCTGGCCGACCTCGGCCGCTTTCAACGCGACGCAAGTGTGGGAGCGGTAGGGATGAGTCATGGCGGTTTCGCGCTTCTTCACTGATAACGGATGTGCAAGCCGTGCCCCCTAGTCGAGTGGCGCGGCGATTTCCAGATGCCGTTTTCGTTCCCGCCGCAAACATGCGGCCGGGCAGCGTGGAGCGGGCACCTTCGGGATGCCTTCGGTAACTCCAAATAAACCCATACCGGTTATCCCTGAGTCATCGGGTCATATGGAGTCAGGAAATGTCTGCGGATGTCGCGCGCGGCACGGCGGAAGAGGATGAATTCATCCCGGACACGCCATCAATGGTAAACGAGGGCATTCCGGATCGGGATGCCCTGTATGAAACGTCCCGGCCCCCTTGCGATCATGCTTCGGGAACGCAGCTGCGCCACCGCCTGGTAACGGCCGAGAGCATCGCGCAGTTGGCGGCCACGGAAAAGCCCGGTCTCCTGAAACGGCTTCTGCGCCGAAAATAGCCGCCTCGTCCGCGTAATCGTTTACGCAGGCGTTGATCCGCTCTCTCGTTAGGCGTAACGCCCTTTTTCAATGAAAATTCATCCTCTGATCACCAACTCCCAGGAACTCGCGGAACTGTGTGGGCGCCTTTCGAAGTCGGACTTCGTCGCAGTCGACACGGAATTCATGCGCGAGAACACCTATTGGCCCGAACTCTGCCTCGTCCAGATCGCCAACACGGAAGAAGCCGCCGCGGTGGATCCGCTGGCCGACGGAATCGATCTCACCCCGCTCCATGACCTGCTGGTCAACAACGAGGACGTGTTGAAGGTCTTCCATGCCGGCGGGCAGGACGTGGAAATCATCTTCAACGCCACCGGGCGCACGCCGCATCCGATCTTCGACACGCAGATTGCGATGATGGCCATCAGCCAGTCCGAGCAGATCGGTTATTCGAACCTCGTCGAGTCCTGGATGGGACTGACCATCGACAAGGGCGCCCGTTTCACCGACTGGTCGCGCCGTCCCCTCACCGAGCGTCAGATCGACTATGCCATCGGTGACGTCACGCATCTGTCGAAGATCTTCCCGAAGATCCTCAAGCGCCTGATGAAGACCGGCCGCGGTGAATGGCTCAACGAGGAGATGGAAAAGCTCGCCGATCCGGAAAATTACCGGAACGATCCCACCGAAGCATGGAGACGGATCAAGGCCGCAGGACGCAATCCCCAGATGCTGGGCCGCCTCAAGGCCATCGCTGAATGGCGCGAACTGGAAGCGCAGGGCAAAAACATCCCGCGCGGCCGCATCGCCCGCGACGAGACACTGGCGGACCTTGCCGGGCACCCGCCCAAGCAGCAGGCCGATCTCGCCAAAGTGCGCGGCCTTTCGCAAGGGTGGAAGGACAACGAGATCGGCAAGCGGCTGATGGCGACCATCGCCGGCGCCCAGCCCTTGTCCGACGACGAGATGCCCCCGCGCACGCCGCGCGGCGCCCCGCTGGGCAAGGAAGGCGCGCTCGTTGCCGATCTGCTCAAGCTGCTGCTCAAGATCCGCTCGCGCGAGATCGACGTGGCCGCGCGCCTGCTCAGCCGCAGCGACGAACTGGAAATGCTGGCGGCCGGCATTCGCAAAAATCTCCCGATCCTGCGCGGCTGGCGCTATGACGTGTTCGGCCATGACGCGCTCGATCTGGTCGAGGGCAAGCTCGCTTTCGCCGTGGAGAACGGCAAGCTGAAGATGACGCACGTCGATGACGTCGAAACCGGTGACTCCGCCGCCGAGCAGACCGACAGCCAAGCCTCTTCATGACGGTCTATCAGCCCACGCTCAAACAGCTGCAATATCTTGTGGCCCTGCACGAGCATGAGCATTTCGGCCGCGCAGCCGAAGCCTGCTTTGTCTCGGCACCAAGCGCGCGGTGCGCTTCACGCCTTTGGGCAATGCCGTCGTCGCCAAGGCGCACCGCATCCTGCGCGAGACCGAGGAGCTTTCCGAACTCGTCCAGTCGAGCGGAAAACCACTCTCGGGCGAAGTGCGCATGAGCGTGATCCCTACGATCGCGCCGTTCCTGCTGCCCCGGATGCTCCCGCGCCTGCGCCGCGAGCGCCCCAACCTCAAGCTGTTCCTGCGCGAGGAGCCGAGCCAGCAGGCGATCGAGTCGCTCCACCATGGCCGGGCCGACTGCGTGCTGCTGGCCCTGCCTTACGCCACCGGGGAGGTGGAGAAGGAAACCATCGAGCTGGACGCCTTCTTCGTCGCCTTCCCGCATGACGATCCGCGCAACCCGCCCGCGGAAGTCCTGCCCGATATCATCGACGAGAACCGGCTGTTGCTGCTGGAAGACGGGCATTGCCTGAAGGACCATGCCCTTGCCGCCTGCAACCGGCCCGAACTGCGGGCCAGCGCGACGATGATCGGCACCAGTCTGCACACGCTGGTGCAGATGGTGGACAACGGGCTGGGGCTGACGATGCTGCCCGAAATGGCGCTCGATGCCGGCATTCTCAACGGCACCAATGTGGTGGCGCGCCCCCTGCTCTCGCCCAATGCCAACCGCGAGATCGCGCTGGTGTGGCGCAAGAACTCCCCTCGTTCGGACGAATTCCGGATGCTGGCGGACGAACTGCGGGCGGGGTAAGGCTCCCGGATCCCGGTGACATCCCGCATCTCTCGGCAGTTCCTCCATCAAACTGTGCTTTGAGCCTGCCTGGCGCGGGTCGCGCGCTGCCAGCGAAGGGGCATTCGATGACGTTTCGCCCACGTCTGTTTGAAAAGACCGTCCCCGGCCCCGCAATCGCGGCAGCCGGTATGCTCATGCCGATGGCCGGCATGGCGCAAGTCTCGGACCTCTGGCGCGTCAGCGGAGAAATCGACGGGAAGGCTTTCGTGCTGGATTGCCGCTTCGTGCCGAGTCACGGGCAACACCGTGTCCTGAAGCGAACCGATAAAGGGCCCTGGTCCTGTCGGTCGACATCGACTTCGCCGGAACGCTGCACGGCAACCACATGAACGGCACCATTTCGGTCAATGGCCGCGAAGGGCATTTTACCGCCAGCCGAACCTGAAGAATACCGGCTGGGGCTTGCTTTCTCCCGAGACTTGCGCGCGTCCTCAATCCATGTGCTTGAGACCGACACGCAGGTAATCCCAGCCGGTAACCAGCGTCAGCGCCGCCGCCGCCCACAAAGTCGCAAGGCCGACGGTGTGGGGAATGTTGATCTCCAGAGCACCGACAAAAACATTCCACCAGGGCATCGCCGCCCCCAGGATGAGCGCGCCGAGCGAAATCATCTGGAACGCCGTCTTCCATTTAGCGAGCTTGCTGACCGGCATGGAGACCTGCAACGGCCCGAGAAATTCGCGCAGGCCCGATACTGCAATTTCACGAATCAGAATCACCAGCCCCGCGATCACGTGCATGTCGCCCACGTAGGGGCCGGTCAGGATACCCTGCGCCGTCAGCACCAGAATCACAGCCGCCACCATGATCTTGTCCGCAATCGGATCGAGGAAGATTCCGAGCTTGGAGACGGTTCCGCTCGACCGGGCAAGATAGCCGTCGAAATAATCCGTGATTCCCATCAGGCAGTAGAGCCCGAAAGCGAGGCCATACCCGAACTCCCATTTCGGCCACCACAACAGGAAAGCCAGCAGCGGCACGGTGAGAATTCGCGAGAGGGTGAGGATATTCGGCAGGGTCAGCATGTCTTCCCGCCCATAGCCCCTAAGCCATGACGGAATAAAGTGCCGATCAGGGGTTGTGCGCCCGGTCTACCGCATTAAACGTCCGCCCAACATAAAAGGCAGGCCGGTAAAACCACCCGACATGACCACGACGACCCAACTCATCCGGGCGCGACGCTTTCTCCCCCTGTTCGTCACCCAATTGCTCGGTGCGTTCAACGACAACCTGTTCAAGAACGCCATGATCCTCTTCGTCGTGTACGAAGTCTATCATTCCGAAGCGCAGGAAGCGCGCTTCAGCGCCCTTGCCTCGGCCATTTTCATCATTCCCTTCTTCCTGCTTTCGGCGCTGGCCGGGCAGCTTGCTGACATGCGGGACAAGGCGCTGCTGATCCGGATCATCAAGGCCTGCGAAATCGCGATCATGCTGATCGGCGGCTCCGGACTGATTCTCGCCTGGCAGGGCGTGGCCCTGCACGCGCTTGCCATCCCGCTGATGCTGGTGGCGCTGTTCGCGATGGGGGTCCATTCCACCTTCTTCGGTCCGATCAAGTACGCCATCCTGCCCCAGCACCTGAACAAGGACGAAGTCCTGGGCGGCACCGGGCTGGTCGAGGCGGGCACGTATCTCGCCGTTCTGGCCGGCACGATCGTGGCCGGATGGATCAGCGTGGAAGCCGCCGCGGTTTCCGTCGTAGCCGTCGCCGGCCTCGGCTTTGTGGCGGGCAGCAAGGTTCCGCCCGCACCGCCGCTGGGCAAGCTCGAACCGCTCGATTTTCACGTCGTGCGCGCCTCGATCACGCTGGTACGCACGACCATGCGCGACCGCCGGGTCTATCTCGCAATCTGCGCCATCAGCTTCTTCTGGGCGATCGGCACCGTGCTATTCGTCCAGTTCCCGCCGCTGGCAAAGAACATCCTGATGGCCAGCAAGCAGGTCGCCAGCCTGTTCCTGGTGATCTTCTCGGTCGGCGTCGCGATCGGCGCGATGGTGATCAATGCCATGCTCAAAGGCAAGGTCTCGGCGCGCTGGTCACCCATCGCGGTGATCGGCATGGGCCTGTTTCTGGTGGCATTCCAGCGGGTCTGCGCGCTCTGGCCTCCGCATAGCGGACCGGAAGAGCTGATGGACGTGAGTGTCTTCGTGGTCCAGCCGCTGGCGGTGCCGCTGCTGCTGACGCTGCTGGGTATTGCCGTGTGCGGCGGCATGTTCGTCGTGCCCCTCTATGCATTCCTGACGACGTTCGTCGACAAGTCGCAGACCGCGCGTACGGTGGCGGCGAACAATATCGTCAACTCGGGCGCTATGGTACTGGGTGCACTGGTGACCGAGGCAATGACCCTGCTGGGGGTACCGGTAGTCCAGCAACTGCTGGTAGTGGCTGTCAGCTGCGCCGCCTCGGCCTGGCTGGGCTACATGCTGTTCCGTGCCGAACGGTCCGCGCTGGCCGCCTGACCCATCGGCGGAACGATCAGGCGATAAAGACCAGAACGGCCACGAAGCTCGCGCAATAAGCCGTCAGGAAACTGCGCCAGTCGCCGCCACTCATGCGCCAGCGATGCGCGGCCTGCGCATTCTCCTCAGCCTCCAGATCCACGCCGAGCGGCTGCGTGAAGACATGCGGGGGCAGCGACCGACGGAAAGGATGACCGGCCGATTCCTGCGTAAGAACGAGAGCGCGACGTTTCCTGTTTTGCATGAAACATGTTTTAAGATTTTGTTTACATTTGCGCAAAGGCGGTTGCGACAGGCTTCCCAAAACGAGACGGGCTTTGCCGGAAGCCCCCTTCAGCCCCATCCGAAAAAAACTGATTTGACACAAAAAAGGCCGAAGATCGGCGGCCCG
>JARROF010000146.1:11284-14444 GCA_037384205.1 Novosphingobium sp.
CAGGATATGCGCCCATTCCTCGGGCGTGATGACGGCGACCGACAGACGCGACAGTTTGACCAGTTCGATATCGGGCAGTGCCGGATCGGCCTTGATCTGCTTGAGCGTGACAGGGTTCGCCAGCTTGCGCACCGGCTTTACCTTTACCGCCGCCCATTTGCCATCGGGATCGGTCGGATCGGTCAGTCCCGCTTCGCTGATCGTCACGATCCCGACGATCTCCTTACCGACGTTCGAATGGTAGAAGAACGCCTCGTCCCCCACCTGCATGGTGCGCAGGTTCTTGGCCGCGCGGTGGTTACGCACGCCGTCCCAGGTGCCCTCGCCCTCGGCCACGAGGTCATCCCAGCTGTAGGCGTCCGGTTCCGATTTCATCAGCCAGTAGCTCTTCGACATGCATTGCCTTTCCATTTCGACTATCGGTGGCCGCATACCGATTCACCACGGATTACACTACCCATGGACCTTGCCGAAATTCCCGTCCTGAGCCTCGATGCGGACAAGGACAACCTGCCCACCCTGATCGGCGGCAGCTTCCGCAGCTTCGGCTTCGCGATGATTCGCGATCACGGCATCGATCAGGAATTGATCGACCGCGCCTGGGCGCTGACCCGGCAGTTCTTCGCGCTGCCGGTCGACACCAAGATGAAGTATTTCAATGCCGGTCAGGGCGGCGCGCGCGGCTACACGCCGTTCCGCACCGAAGTGGCCAAGGGCGCGACCGAGAAGGACCTCAAGGAATTCTGGCACGTCGGCCGCGACCTGCCCGAAGGCTCCCCCCTCGCCGCGACGATGCCGCCCAATGTCTGGCCCGAAGAAGTCGAAGGCTTCCGCGAAACCTTCAGCGAACTCTATGCCCAGTTCGACAAGGCCGGCGCGAAGATCCTGTCCGCCATCGCCATCGACCTCGGGCTCGATGCCCACTGGTTCGATCCGGCCATTGAGGACGGCAACTCGGTAATGCGCCTGCTGCACTATCCCCCGGTGGGCGAAAGTGCAGGCAGTGCCATTCGCGCCGGAGCGCATGAGGACATCAATCTCATCACGCTGCTGCTGGGCGCCGAGGAAGCAGGGCTCGAACTGCTGGGCAAAAACGGCGAGTGGCTTTCCATCGCTCCGCCCGAAGGCGCAATGGTCATCAACATCGGCGACATGCTGCAGCGCCTGACCAACCATGTGCTGCCTTCCACCACGCACCGCGTGCGCAACCCCGAGGGCGACCGCTCGAAACACAGCCGCTATTCGATGCCGTTCTTCCTGCATCTGCGCAGCGATTTTCCCTTCGTAACGCTCCCCCAATGCATCAGTGCGAACAATCCCGACCGTTATCCGGCCTCGATCACCGCCGACGATTATCTTCAGGAACGCCTGCGGGAAATCGGCCTCAAGGCCTGACCGGAACCGACAGGCGGAAGAGAACGGAGCGACAGCCACTGATCTCTTCCGCCTGCGAGCGCCACTTAACGGAAATTTCAGAGTACCGTTCTAGCGTTTTGACCTAGTGTAAATCCTAGGGAGCTTACGGGTGAAGGCTTCATTCGCCGGGCACGCTTCGGCCACGAACGAAGATTTGGAAAACGGACGGCAGGTCGACGTCGTCGTGCTGGGCATTGTTACCGCCGCGATCCTGCTGTTTGTCGCCACGGGCAGCCAGGTCGGTCCGGTGGTGGTCAAGTCGTTGCTCCGGCACGGCCCCGGCCCCGACAATCTCATCCTCAACGCCTTCCTGCTTAACATCGCCATCATCATCTTCGGCTGGAGCCGTTACCGCCAGCTTTGCGAGGAAATCCAGCGACGCACGGCGGCTGAAAAGCTGGCCCGGCAGATGGCCGAAACCGATCCGCTCACCGGTTTTCTCAATCGCCGCAGCTTCAACCAGAGCGTCGACCGGCTGATCGGGAAAGCGGAAGGACTGGGGCAGTTCGTTGTCCTGGTGATGGTCGATCTAGACAATTTCAAACAGGTCAACGACTTCAACGGACATAATGCAGGTGATCTGCTGCTGCGCGAATGCGCGAAGCGGATCACCGCGAGCCTGCCGAAACAGGCCCTGCTGGGCCGTATCGGCGGCGACGAATTCGCCGCCGCCTTCGCCTTCGGCAAGAACCGCAACGACACGATCGAACAGATCGCCTCCGGCCTTGTCGAGACAATCGGCCAGAGCGCTCAGATCAATGCGGTCAACATCAATGTTACCGCATCGATCGGGCTCGCGCGGTCCGACATGCCCGGGATCGACGGCAAACGACCCGATTCCCGTGCCCTGCTCGAAATGGCAGACATCGCCATGTATCACGCGAAGCGTCAGGGGCGGAACGGCTACTTCTGGTTCGAAGGCATGATGGCCGACGAGATGCGTTTCCGCACCGAGCTGGAACAGGGCATCCGTCAGGGCATCCCAAACGGGGAGTTCGTGCCGTTCTACGAACAGCAGATCGATCTCCAGACCAGCGAGCTTACCGGATTCGAGATGCTGGCGCGCTGGGATTCTCCGCAGTTCGGCATCGTTTCGCCGGAAGTCTTCATTCCCATCGCCGAGGAAATCGGCGCTATCGGCGACTTGTCCGAAAGCGTAATCCGTCAGGCGCTGGAAGATGCCAAGACCTGGGACCCGCACCTGTCTCTGGCCGTCAACATCTCGCCCTTGCAACTGCGCGACCCCTGGTTCGCGCAGAAGCTGCTGCGCCTTCTGGTGGAAGCGAACTTCCCGGCGCATCGTCTGGAAATCGAGATCACCGAAAGCTGCCTGCACCAGAACGTGGCACAGGCCCGCTCGCTGATCACCAGCCTCAAGAATCAGGGTATCAAGATCAGCCTCGACGATTTCGGCACCGGCTACAGCTCGCTGGCGCAGCTGCGAAGCCTGCCGTTCGACCGCATCAAGATCGACCGCAGCTTCGTCACCAGCCTGCTCGACGACAAGGAAAATGCCGCGATCGTGCATGCGATCGCCATGCTGGGCAAGGGGCTGCAGTTGCCCGTGACGGTGGAGGGCATCGAGAACGGCGAAGTGCTCGATCACCTGATGCAATACGGCCCGATCAAGGGGCAAGGCTATTTCTACGGCCGCCCCCGCCCGGCCCGCGAACTGGCCGAGTGGCTGAACGATCCCGAGCGTGCTGGCCTTGCCGACACGAAAGGCCCGGCCGGACTGGCACCG
>JARROF010000147.1:0-7105 GCA_037384205.1 Novosphingobium sp.
GGTCAGCTCGTAATCGGCGCCGGCAACCGGGACCGACTTGATCTCGCGCTTGTAGAGATCGGCCATGTCCTTGTTGAACACGTCGTCGACCTGGGTGAGGACGACCTTGTCCTGCGGGCGCTTGGGGCCGGCAAGCGAGGGAACGACAGTCGAGAGGTCGAGTTCGAGCGTGGAAGAGAAGACCGGCTCGGGGTTCGACGGGTCCATCCAGAAGCCCTGTTCCCTGGCATAGGCCTCGACCAGCGCGATCTGGTCTTCCTCGCGGCCAGTGAGCCGCAGGTAGTCGAGCGTCTTGTCGTCGATGCCGAAGAAGCCGCAGGTGGCGCCGTATTCGGGGGCCATGTTGGCGAGCGTCGCACGGTCGGCAAGGCTCAGCGTGGCGAGGCCTTCACCGTAGTATTCGACGAACTTGCCGACCACGCCGTGCTTGCGCAGCAGGTTGGTGCAGGTCAGCACGAGGTCGGTGGCGGTAACGCCTTCCGTGAGCTTGCCGGTGAACTTGAAGCCGACCACTTCGGGGATCAGCATCGAGACCGGCTGGCCCAGCATCGCGGCTTCCGCCTCGATGCCGCCCACGCCCCAGCCCAGCACGCCCAGGCCATTGACCATGGTGGTGTGGCTGTCGGTGCCGACGCAAGTATCGGGATAGGCGACCAGTTCACCGTTCTGGTCTTTGTCGGTCCACACGGTCTGGGCGATGTTTTCCAGGTTCACCTGGTGGCAGATGCCGGTGCCCGGGGGCACGGCGTAGAAGTTGTTCAGCGACTTGGAACCCCACTTGAGGAAGTCGTAGCGCTCCATGTTGCGCTGGTACTCGATTTCCATGTTGTGCTGGAAAGCCACCGGCGTGCCGAACTCGTCGACCATGACCGAGTGGTCGATGACGAGGTTCACGGGGACCTGCGGGTTGATCTTGCCGGTATCGCCGCCCAGCGCCTTGATACCGTCGCGCATGGCGGCAAGGTCGACGACGCAGGGCACGCCGGTGAAGTCCTGCAGCAGCACGCGGGCCGGGCGGTACTGGATTTCCGCGCCGGTGACGGGGTTCTTCTGCCAGTCGGCAACGGCCTGCACGTGGTCGGTGGAAACGGTGAAGCCGCCGTCCTCGAAGCGGAGCATGTTTTCCAGCAGCACCTTCATCGAGAAGGGCAGGCGCGAAACGTCGCCGATCTTTTCGGCGGCCTTCTTGAACGAGTAGTAGGCGACGGTTTTCCCGCCGACGGTCATGGTGCTGCGGGCGCCGAGCGTATCCTGTCCGACCTGGGTCATGGTGGGCAATTTCCCCTTCTTTTTGGAGCTTGCCTAACCGGGCACGGCGATCGCTGGCGGAGCCTGATCGTGCTGCAGTGCGACAAGCGGATTCGTCGGCCCCGCCGATGCGCGCTCAGCGGCCTGCCGTCAAGAGGGCGGCGGCCGGAGTTTGCGCCGTGCAACCCAGATCGTGCCGTGCCCGGAGCGGTCTGGGTTCTGGTACAATGCTGTCCGGATAGGCGGATATTGCGATCGCGGCCACTCCTCCCTGCCGCGAAGCAAGGGGAGAGGGGCCGCCCGCGAGCGGGTGGTGGAAGGGGAAAAAACCCCTCCGTCAGCCCTGTGGACTGCCACTTCCCCATTCCCTGCGGGAACAGGGAGGAATGCCCGTGCCCCCCTAAACCAAAGTTCCGCTCCGGCGCCTTTGCGTGGCGATCCAGCAGCCCAGAACGATCAGCGCGGCGCCTGCGAGCGTCGCCGGGGCCACGCTTTCGCCGAAGAGCAGCCAGCCGAACAGCGCGGCCCACAGGAAGCCGGTATATTCGATCGGCACCAGAACCTGTGCTTCGGCGCGGGCATAGCCCCAGGAGAGGAACAGCAGCGCCGCCGTCGCCATGGCGGCGCCGAGCAGGATCATGCGCAGGCTCGCGGCATCGGGCCAGACCATGAAAAACGGCGAGAAGCACAGGAAGATGAGGGCGACGATCAGGTTCTGGAACAGCGCGATCTCCACCGGCCCGGCGAGAAGCGCCTGCTTGCGCTGGAACACCAGGTTGAGCGCGTAGAACATCGCCGAACACAGGATCGCCAGCATGCCCTTGACGGTTTCGTCCGGATAGGCGCCCGCGCCGAAACGGCCCGCGCCGATCACCAGCATCCCGGCGATGCCGAGCAGCGAGGCGACAATCGCCTGCGGGCGGATCGTTTCGCCCAGGATCAGGGAAGCGAAAAACAGCGCCACGATCGGCGCGATGAACGAGAGGGCGATGCCTTCGGCCATCGGAATGCGCACGAGGCCATAGAAGAACAGCACCGCCATCGCCGAAGCGATCGCCGAACGCTGGACATGAACCCACAGCACCGCGCGGGCAGGTCGCGGGCGTCCGGCGGCGAGCCAAAGCGGCACTGTGAGCAGCGTGCCGAAGACATTGCGCAGCAGCAACGCGGTGAACACACCGGTGGCGATCGAGGCGCCCTTGATCGCCGCATCCATCGCACTGAACGCGCCGATGCCAGCGATCACAGCCAGAACCGGCAGATAAGGGGAGGCAGGAAGGAACCTTTACGCACGCATCTCGTTGAGCCTCTTGCCCGGAGTGACGTTACGCGCAAGCAGTTCATCGCAGCGACAGCACGAATGCTTGAAGATGACATGATGAAGGGGCAGAGCGGGGGGCTCCGCGTACCAGCCAGCAAATGGCGGTGCGTTTCACAAGCAATTGGGCAGGTTTACAGTTAATGAAGAATTTCAATCGGTTCGGTGCCGGTGTCGTGTCGGTCCTGGTGACACTGGGGCTCCCGGTGCAGCCGGTTCTGGCGCAGGGGCATGACCTGCCCGAAAGCATTCTGCCGGCAACGCAGCCGAATTCTCCGGCTCCGCCAGTGCCTGCAGAGACGCCGCTTCCTGCCAAAGCGCCCGGCACGCCAGCCGCGCCCGCACAGGCGGATATCCAGACGGTTTCGGAGCCGGTGGTCCAGCAGCTTTTCGTATCCGAACCGGTGATGTCGTGGACGCTGGCCGATGCCACGGCGCTGCTTTCCACGATCCGGGGAATCGGCAGCGAAGGCCTGATTCCCGCAGACTACCATCCTGACGCGCTTCAGGCCGCGATTGCCGCGGGTGAGGGCGATGCGCTTGACGGGCTGGCGAGCAAGGTCTTCGGCTGGCTGATCGAGGATCTGCGCGACGGGCGCACGCCGATGAAGGATCGGGTGCAGTGGTTCGCCGTCGATCCCGATCAGGATACGATGCCGACCGCGCAGGTCATGGCGCAGGCGCTGTCCGAGCACGACGTGCCGGGCGTTGTCGCGAAGCTGGCGCCCACCAGCCCGGACTATGCCGCGCTCAAGGCCGAATTCAATGCCACGCCGGAGGAAGACACTGCAAAGCGCGCGCTGATCCAGGCCAACATGGACCGCTGG
This sequence comes from Novosphingobium sp., assembly GCA_037384205.1. GTDB lineage: Bacteria > Pseudomonadota > Alphaproteobacteria > Sphingomonadales > Sphingomonadaceae > Novosphingobium. The sequence goes on from JARROF010000147.1 coordinate 3,394, forward strand.
CGCTGGCTCGCCCGCGATCTGGGCGAAGTTTATCTGATCACCAACGTGCCTGAATTCCAGCTGCGGCTGGTGGTGAAGAACAAGGTCGTCCGCACGTACAAGACCGTTGTGGGCAAGCCGGGCCGCACTGCCACGCCGCAGCTCGCAGAAACGGTCAGCGCCGTTGTCTTCAACCCGACCTGGACAGTGCCGCAGTCGATCGTGAAGGGCGAGGGGCTGGGCCGGAAAGTGCTCAACAACCCTGGCTGGGCCCGCAACGCGGGCTACAAGGCGACCAAGGGCGCGGACGGCACGATCTATGTCGTTCAGCAGCCGGGGCCGACCAATTCACTGGGTCTGATGAAGATCGACATGCCCAACGAGCATGCGATCTATCTGCACGACACGCCTGCCAAGTGGGCTTTCAGCAAGGACGTGCGCGCGTTCAGCCACGGTTGCATCCGCACCGAGCGCGCGGTGGAACTGGGCATGACGATGGCGATCCTCGGCGCGGATATGCCAGCGTCCGAAGCGGCGGAGATCTCGCGCTCGGGCAAGTACACCAAGGTCGCCATGACGCGGACGTTCCCGGTTTACCTGGCCTATTTCACTTATGCCCGCTCGATCGACGGCGAACTCAAAGCCTTCGACGATCTCTACGGACGCGACAAGCCGGTGCTGGACAGCTTTACCCAGCCGCGCCAGCTCAAAACGATGCAGCGCAAGAGTGACGAGGAAGTGATCAAGCTCGACAATCCGCTTTGAACGATCGTTGCGGCAACGTGATCGACCAGGTCGGGGCAATAGCGGTAGATCTCGCCGGCAACTTTCACCGCCTCATCCCGTGAACGGGGCGGGGCCGCAAAATGCACATCCATGCGATCTCCGGCGATGCCCGCCATTCCTTTCACTGCGGCTGACAGGGCAGCAGCTGACACGGCGATGCCGCCAATGAAGTTTCGCCGGTTCCGCATGGCCATCGCGATGGTTCAGAATTGCCGGATCACGTGCAGGAATTCCTCGCCATACGTATCCAGCTTGCGCGCGCCGACGCCGCCGATCGTGCCCAGTTCAGTTAGGGAAGAGGGGCGGGCCTGCGCCATTTCCCGCAAGGTGGAATCGTGGAAGATCACGTAAGGCGGCACGCCTGCGTCCTTCGCCAGATCGCGGCGCAACTCGCGCAGGGCGTCGAACAGCGGATCGCCCACCGGATTGGCGCTGTTGTCGGCACCGCCCCGGCGGCGGCGTTCCTTCTTGGGCGGGCGCACGATCATCATGCTGGCCTCGCCTTTCAGGATCGCGCGGGCATCGCCGCCGAGCGCCAGCCCGCCGTGATCGGTGGGCACGAGGCTGCCGCGCGCCTGCAAGGCGCGCGATACGGCCTTGAGCAGCGGCTTTTCCTCCTCGCGCAGGATGCCGAAGACCGAAAGCTGATCGTGCCCGCGCTGGAGCACGCGGTCGTCGCTGATCCCGCAGAGCACTTTTTCGAGGTGGCCCAGGCCATAGCTCTGCCCGGTGCGATAGACCGCCGAGAGCAGTTTCTGCGCAATCGTGGTCGCATCGATCACGTCCGCCGGTTCGAGGCAGTTGTCGCAATTGCCGCACTTGGCGGCCGGTTCCTCGCCGAAATGGCGCAAGAGCACGGCGCGGCGGCATTCGGCAGTCTCGACGAGACCGGCCAGCGATTCGAGGCGCTGGCGCTCGCTCTGCTGGCGCTGCGGATCGACCTCGGAGAGGCGCTGGCGGGCGCGGGCGAAATCGTCGGCGCCCCAGAACATCACCGCGACGGAGGGATCGCCGTCGCGCCCGGCGCGGCCGGTTTCCTGATAATAGGCCTCGATCGACTTGGGGATGCCGGCATGGGCGACGAAGCGCACGTCGGGCTTGTCGATGCCCATGCCGAAAGCGACGGTGGCGACCATCACCATGTCCTCGCTGGCGACGAATTCGGCCTGATTGCGCGCGCGCACGTCCGGTGCAAGCCCGGCGTGGTAAGGCAGGGTGCGGCGGCCGGTCGCCTGGCCCAGGCTTTCGGCGAGCTGCTCCACGCGGGCGCGGGTGGGGGCATAGATGATGCCGCAGCCGGGGTTTTCGTCCATCACGGCCTTCAACTGCCGCATCGTGTTGTCGCGCGGGCGGATGGCATAGCGGATGTTCGGCCGGTCGAACCCGGCGACGATCAGCCCGTCCTCAGGGATGCCGAGCTGGGCGAGGATGTCGGTGCGGGTGTGGTGGTCCGCCGTCGCCGTCAGCGCCAGACGGGGAACCTGCGGAAATGTATCCAGCAGCGGTTTCAGCAGGCGGTAGTCGGGCCGGAAATCGTGGCCCCATTCGGAAACGCAGTGCGCCTCGTCGATAGCGAACAGGGCGATGCGGGCCTGCGAGAGCAGCTCGCGGAAATGTGGCTGGCTGGCGCGTTCGGGCGCGACATAGAGCAAGTCCAGCTCGCCCGCGCGAAACCGGTCCATGGTCTCGCCCCGATTCTCGTCCGCGCTGGTGAGGGTGGCGGCGCGGATGCCGTTGGCGGTTGCCGAACGAAGCTGGTCGTGCATCAGCGCGATCAGCGGCGAGACGACCACGCAGGTCCCCGGCAGCAGTATGGCGGGAAGCTGATAGGTCAGCGACTTGCCCGCGCCGGTGGGCATGACCGCGAGCGCCGACTGCCCCTGCAGCACGCGGCCGACCACTTGATCCTGCACCCCGCGAAAGCCGGGAAAGCCGAAGACATCGTGCAGCGCCTGCGACACCGCCTCGGGTGAGGGCGGTTCCGCGGGCGGGAAATCGAAAGCGGGCGCCCATGCGCCCGCCATCTCTGCATCGGGTTCGCCGTAAAAGGTCGTCTCGTAAGGCCAGTCGTCTTCGTTCACCGGCCGGTTATGGCAGAGTGGTCCTTTGCCGGAAACCGTCAAGCCGATGGTTTTTTCGGATCGGGCTCCGAACTCTCGCCATGACCTTGCCGATTTGCCGAAAGGAACCGTGGATTCGGAACGGCAGATCGGCCTGGGCCGCGATCCGGCGCGCTGCGCGGCGGCGGAGGCCGATGCGCCGGCCGGCAGCGTGCATATCGTCAACACCGCGCCGGACGACAGCGGATGGTCCCGGTTACAGCAGTGGCGGCTGCTGGTTCGAATGCCGGCCGCGCACACCCAACGCGGTGGTTGAGGCTGTCGCTTTCGTCGAGTCGTTCTGGCAGGCGGCAGAAGCCCTGGCAGGGTGCCCCCGGAGTCTCGCCCCGCCGGTCCCGTCTGCGCCTGTCCTGCCTGCCAGCCGTGTCACGGAAAATGGCCGCGGACAATGGTAACTTTCCCGTTCGGAATTGCCCGGTAGCACGCCATGCGTGCTGCTTAAGAGGATGTTCGTGCGGCATCCGCGATGCTGCCTGCAATCGATTGGAATGATCGCTGATAATCCGGGACAGGAGCAGGAAATCATGGGTTGCATGATGCACGATGCCATTGTGGGCTTCGACGAATACAAGACCGCTTCGATCAACGAGCAGGAATTCGCCGAGATGGCGCATGTCCTCAAGGCCATGGCCGGTGAGCTGGGTGTGAAAAGCGCCCCGGTCCTGGATGCGCTGGCCCGCCGCGGTTTCGGCGCCGCGCTGGATGTCCTGTGCCGGACAGGAGGTTCGAACGTCAGCAGTGCATACGTCCGCCACCGGGCACGCTGGCGTGCGGAGCGTGGGGAATGAGGATGGTTCACTAAGGCCTTCTCCAGAGCCGCGAACCGA
>JARROF010000148.1:0-7100 GCA_037384205.1 Novosphingobium sp.
TAAGACAAGACCCTCGCACAGAGCAGGCAAAGCCCGGCATACGAGCGGGCTTGACGGGCCATGCCAGACTGAACGGCGCCGATTTCCGGCCATTACCGCACCGTCTGGCACGGCCCTGACAAGGCGGCGGGACAATCTCCGGCGCCCCAAGACCCGCGCTGACCCGTTCTGCGTCCGGTTCAACCCGCATTCGGTCGGCTGGCCTAGGATTGGCTTGCCATCCTGTCGCGGTCGATTTCGGTCTATGGCACTGTCCTTCCGTCGCCTTAGGCAGCCAAGTCACGGCCTGCCCGAGGCGTGATTGCGATTGGCCGGATCTGAGCGGCGACGGCGATATAGTGCATTCGGCACAATAAGCTAATCGCTGCGTCGCAGGTATTTGACTGTCAGGTAAATATTTGTATCGTTGCGTAAGGCAATCGCGATTGCCAAGGCGATCTGGCGATTGGAAAGTATTTTATCTATGGAAAACAATATGTTCTTTTCCGATCAGCAGTGCATGATCCGCGATTCAGCTAGAAAAATCGCACGCGACGTCCTTACTCCTACCGCTGCCGAGAGAGATCGAACGTCGGCTTGGCCGACCGATGAACTCAGGATGCTTGCTGCCCAGGGTTTCATGGGCATGGCAGTTCCCGAGGAATTTGGTGGATCGGAAACGGGATTTCTCGCGTACTGTCTCGCTATCGAGGAACTCTCCGCCGCGGATGCCGGAGTGGGAACAATCGTTCATGTTCATTCCCTCGGTGCGGCGCATATCATTGCAAAACACGGTAGTGCGGAGCAAAAGAAGAGGCTTCTGCCAGCGATGGCGACAGGAGAGAAGATCGGGGCTTTCCTGATGTCTGAGCCGCAAGCGGGTTCAGACACTTCGGCGATGCGCACTACTGCGCGCCGCGACGGCGACGATTTCGTGATCAACGGGACCAAGCAGTTTATCTCGAACGGCGGCGAGGCCGGCGTAGCGATTGTCTTTGCGCGTACCAATCCTGATGCAGGCAAGCGAGGATTCACCACCTTTCTGGTCGAGCCACCAGCCGAAGGGTATGTTGTCAGCCGCGTTGAGGACAAGCTGGGCCAGCGAACCGCGCATGTTTCCCAAATTCAGCTCGACGAGCTTCGCGTGCCCAAGGAGAATGTTCTGGGTACGGTTGATGGAGGTTACGCAATAGCCATGTCTGGCCTTTCCGATGGGCGGATCTCCATTGCTGCGCAATCGGTCGGGATTGCTACGGCGGCCTTGGAAGCCGCTGTACAGTATGCGCGCGAGCGTGAAGTCGCGGGTAAACCGATCATGGAACTGCAAGGCGTTGGCTTCGATCTTGCCGAAATGGCGGCGCAGGTCGACGTCGCCAGACAATACTATATTCACGCTGCGCGCCTCCTTGAGGCCGGCTTGCCCTGTTCCAAAGAAGCGTCAATCGCCAAGCTGTTTGCGAGCGAAATGGCCGAGAAGGTGTGCTCGGAAGCGCTGCAGATCCATGGTGGGTACGGCTATCTGACAGATTTTCCGGTGGAGCGTTATTATCGCGATGTCAGAGTTTGCAAGATCTATGAGGGGACAAGCCACATTCAGAAGCTCATTATCGCGCGAAGCCTCTGACCACGGTGGCATTTGCGGTGATGAAGAATCGGTTGCATCGGAATATTGGCGACCGTAGTCGAATGTGAAATATTAGGAGCGATATAGTGTCTACCCGAAATCGCCGGGTTGCAGCGTGGAACGAGACTGTTCAAACGCGCGAGCAGCAATTCAACCTCAAGCGCATCGCAGTGCTGAGAGAGGCGACACGCGCCTTCAATTTGCAAGGCTACCACGGGACCTCGCTCGACGACGTCGCGAAGACACTTGGTGTGACCAAGCCCGCCCTTTATTATTACTTCAAGAACAAGCAGGAAATCCTGTTGGAAGCGCATAATTTAACGCTCGATTTGGGTGATAGCGCTTTCGAATACGCATATGAAAACGGTAAAACCGGTCGCGAAATCTTACTGGCGTGGTCGACAAAATTCATCGAGCTGTTTAACAGCGAGGTTGGTGATTGTGCCGTGCTGGTCGAGTTCCAGGCGCTCGATCCTGCCAATCGCGAGATCGTCGCCGCCCGCCGCGACAAAGCCCAGCATCAAATGGAAGAAATTGTCGAAAGGGGTATCGCTGACGGCAGCATCCGTCAGGTCGATCCAAAGCTGACGGTTCTTTTCTTTATGGGCGCGCTCAACTGGATGACGCGCTGGTACCGTCAGGGGGGACCGAGAACCAGCGCTGATATCGCGGCAGTCTTTACAGACCTTCTCGACCACGCGGTTGCGCCCTAGGCTCGATCAAAGATCGTGCGCTTTGGCGCTCTTGCCAAGAGCTAATATTTCCTAATTTAAGCCGTGCCGCCAGTTAAGCGCTGGCGGCTCGCTTCTCGCGCCTGACTGTAATCCTGCGCCATACGACCGACGATGTCCGCCGCAGGCTCGACCCGCTCAACGTCGCCAACTCCCTGACCCGCGCTCCAGATATCCCGCCATGCCCTGAGCGTCTCGGTGCTCTTCATGGCATTGATGCCGCCGTCCTGCTTCGCCTCTGGCTTAAAACCGCTGCGTTCAATGCTTTTGCGCAACATATTGGCGGGCATGCCTGTGACTTCGGTCGTCAGTTGAATATCGTCAGCGCCGCTGCCAATCAGCATCTGTCGATAATCGTCCTCGGCCATGCTTTCGGTCGCCGCGATAAAGGGTGTTCCGATATAGGCAAAGTCCGCGCCAAGTTCTTCGGCGACATGGATCATGCGGCCGTTCGAGATCGTTCCGGCAAGGACCAGCGGTCCTGCGAAGAATTTTCGCACTTCCGTGACGAAGGCAAATGGGTTGAGCCAGCCGGTGTGGCCGCCTGAGCCGGCACAGAGCAAGATAAGACCATCCACCCCGGATTCTGCCGCACGCCTGGCATGTTTGATCGAGGCAACGTCGGAGAATACCAGGCCGCCATAGCCTTTTACATCAGCGACAACGCGCTCCGGATTTCCAACGCTGGCAATCACCAAGGGCGACTGGTGCTTCACTATCACACCAAGATCTTCCGCCAACCTCGGGTTGGTTGGGTGGACAATCAGGTTCACTGCGTAAGGAGCAGCATCCGCATCGAGCTCTACGCCAATCTTGGCGAGCCATTGATCCAGGATATCCGGTGTCCTCGCATTGAGGGTGGGAAACGATCCCACCACGCCGGCCTGGCAGCATGCGATGACCAGTTCAGGGCCAGAGACGAGAAACATCGGCCCCGCAAGAACGGGTAAAGCGAGTTTCGCACGTAGCATCGCCGCGATACCGGGATCACCAAGCATTATTGCTCCTGAAAATGACCGAGAGGTTGAAAAGCTATTTTTAGTCCTGTGAATTAATCGGTTGCATTGGGCACGGCAGGAGTAATAGTCAAGGACGCTTTTCGGGAAAGGTGTTGTCCCGATGAAACGGGAGGAAACGATGTCGGACTCGAGCGTTCTGGTAGACACGCGTGACGGCGCGGTATGGGTGACACTCAATCGCCCGGCGGCGCTAAACGCGATCACGCCCGATGTAGTGGCAGGCATTACCAAAGCACTGGCGCTTGCCGACGATCCGGTCATCAAGGCCGTGGTGCTAATCGGCACCGGACGTGCGTTCTGTGCAGGCGCCGATCTGAAATATGTTAACAGCACGACAGAAAGCGACGAAGCCGGGACCGCGCAGTTCCTCGACAGCATTCTCGACATGATGGCCCGCATCGAAACCTGTCCGCGCCCCGTGATCGCCGCAGTCAATGGACTGGCCCTGGCGGGCGGATTGGAATTGGTGCTGTGCTGCGATCTGGTTATCGCGGCGCGATCGGCAAAGTTGGGCGATGCGCATGCCAATTTCGGGCTGCTGCCAGGCGGCGGCGGTTCCGTGCGCCTGCCGCGAAAGATCGGTCCGACCCGTGCGAAATATCTGATGTTCACCGGCGATTTCCTGCCGGCTGAGGACCTCGTCGCCTGCGGTCTGGTCAACGAGGTCGTCGACGATGCCGAACTGACCTCGGCGGTCGAACGTCTGGTCGACAAGCTGGCATCGAAGAGCTCGCTGGTGCTGCGCCGCATGAAGGCACTGGTCGACGACGGTCTCGAACAACCAAAGGACGTTGCCCTCAAGTCCGAATTGCTCGTCTCCGAAGTTCATGTTCACAGCCACGACTTGAAAGAGGGACTCGCCGCATTTGGGGAAAAGCGCAAGCCATCGTTCATCGGTCGCTGAATCAACTTCGGGGGCCATGCTACATGAGCGAGTGCTTGCCGTGCCGATGATCCGCTGTGCTGCGATAGCTGTTGTGCACGCTTGCGAAGTTGGACTCATGCAGGTCGGCGGGACCATCGCAACGATCAGTAGTGCGAGGCCTCTGTCATTAGGGAGCATGGAGCAACGAGCATCTCGTCGACCGGTACAGGGGCGAGCGACCGGCGAGCGGTGTTGACCCATGAGTAAAAATACTGTTTTGTAAGTAATGTACTGGGCCATTGATTCGAGTTAAAAGCTCAAGCTTTGGGCGTGTGAACGAAAGTCCTGACGTTGCTTCTCGATGGTATCGCATTGTCCGCATAAGTGATTCCGCGCGGCAAGTGGCACCCGGGCGAAGAGTGCCGGGCCCGAGCTGGCACAAGGATAAGGATGCTAGCCGCGCTGCCGCGAGGCCCACGCGATTGAACCTGATGATGGGAACCGGAAGAATGGAAGATATCTACGTCGTTGGGGTCGGCATGACGCCGTTCGGCCGCATGCCTGATAAGGACATCAAGACCCTGACAAACGAGGCGGTCAGCGCTGCGCTCGCCGACGCGGGCATCGAGGCGACGGCGTTGGAAGCGGCTTATTTCGCCAATGCGTCGCAAGGCCACATGGAAAAGCAGCACATGATCCGTGGCCAGATTGCGCTGCGATCCATGGGTATCGGGCAGATTCCGGTTATCAACGTGGAGAATGCCTGCGCCAGCGGCAGCTCCGCGCTGAACCTTGCCGTCAATTTCCTGAAAGCGGGCGAGGGCGACATCGCGCTGGCCGTCGGTGCGGAGAAGATGTTCTCCAAGGACCGCGAACTGATGTTCGGCGCCTTCGACAGCGCGTGGGACGTCAGCGACAAGGACGAAATCAGCAAACGGCTCATGGCCCTGGGGGAAGGCGTCGAGCCGCCGCCGGGCACCACGTCCGACAAGCCCTACAGTGTTTTCATGGACGTCTATGCGGCCTTCTCGCGCCTTCACATGAAGACGTTCGGGACCACGCAGCGCCAGATTGCCGCGGTTGCGGCCAAGAATCACCAGCACTCTGTCGAAAACCCGCTGTCGCAATACCGCGTGCCTTACTCCATCGACGAGGTGCTGGCCGCACCGCCGATCACTTATCCGCTGACGCTGCCGATGTGCTCGCCGGTTTCCGATGGCGGCGCCGCGGTCGTGCTGGCGACCGCTTCGGGGCTGAAGCGTCACGGCATCGACCGATCGCGCGCAATCCGGGTGCTGGCATCTGTGGTCCAAACTGGCAGCGACCGCGACCCGACGGACTTTGCGAACCACTGCACCGCGCGTGCCGCCCGGCGGGCTTACGAGAAGGCGGGCGTCGGCCCAGCCGATATTTCCGTTGCCGAAGTGCACGACGCCACCGCCATGGGCGAGATCATCCAGATCGAAAACCTGGGTCTGTGCGCACTTGGTGAGGGCGGCCCCGCGAGCGAGCGCGGCGAGACCACCATCGGAGGCCGCGTGCCGGTCAATCCCTCTGGCGGGCTGGAATCGAAGGGACACCCGGTTGGCGCCACCGGGCTTGCGCAAGTCTACGAACTCGTGGCGCAACTGCGCAATGAGGCTGGGCCCCGTCAGGTCGATGGCGCACGGGTGGCGATCGCGGAAAACGGCGGCGGATTGCAGGGCATCGAAGAAGCGGTGGCCTGCGTCACCATTCTGGGCAAGTAAAAGACCAAAGGAAGATTTATGGAACTTCAGGGCAAAGTCGCCGTCGTCACCGGCGCAGCCTCCGGGCTGGGGCTCGCAACATCCTGGCAGCTCGCTGCCGCCGGCGCGCGGATCGTTGGATTTGATCGTGACGAGGACAAGCTGCAGGCCCTCAAGGCGGACCTCGGCGACGCCTGCCTGACACGGATCGTCGATGTTGTCGACGAGGACAGCGTCAAGGATGGGATCGCGGCCGCCGTTTCGGAATTCGGCGCTGTTCATGTCGCGGTGAACTGCGCGGGCGTCGCGGATGCCGCCAAAACGGTATCGAGGGGCGAAGCCTTCCCGCTCGCAACCTGGAACAAGGTTATCGGGATCAACCTCACCGGCACCTTCAATGTCATCCGCTTTGCCGCGCTGGCGATGAGCACCAACGAGCCTGACGCCGAGACCGGGGAGCGCGGCGTCATCATCAACACGGCCTCAGGAGCCGCGTCCCAGGGACAGGTCGGCCAGGCCGCTTACGCCGCCAGCAAGGCAGGCGTTGTCGGCCTGACCCTTCCCGTGGCGCGCGATCTTGCGCAACTGGCCATTCGCGTCGTGTCGATTTCACCGGGCCTGTTCAATACATCGATGGTTGCAGCCATGCCGGACAACGTGTCCCAGTCGATTATCGATCGGATGATCCTCTATCCCGAGCGGATGGGGCAGCCATCGGAATTTGCCAAACTGGCGCAGCATATTGTGGAGAATTCCTATCTGAACGCGACGACGCTCGATCTCGACGCCGGCGCTCGCATGACGCCGCGCTGATAACCTTTACCCTAGAGCGCGCTGCGTTAGATCTGACCAAGGTAGGGCACTCTATGTTTTTGTTATAACATCGTTTTGCAGATAGCAGGTTCCCACTGTTCGGCACGACCTTTCGGGCTTCCTGAGGCAATCACGAATAGAGTTTCACGAATAGAGTTTTCCGAGGTTGAATGGCCTCATACCAAGCCTCTCTGATCACGACCGATGTGCCCATTGTCGCAGTCCGATGGACATGATGCGCCAAGGCTGGTCGACGAGACGGTTCCAGGCATGGCAGCAGTGATCGACGACATTGTCGTAAGACGAGAAGATGCGGGATGAGAACCAGTTGTCGCGCATGAA
>JARROF010000149.1:0-6930 GCA_037384205.1 Novosphingobium sp.
GTTGACGAAGTTCTCGCTGCCGGCGTTCACCGGCCAAAAATTGGCGATCCCCGCCTGCTCGGGGGGGCCTGACAACACGACTTTGAACTGTCGCTGCAACGGGCCACGGCTTTGGCGTGCCCGGGCGGCTGCATAAAACTTTTCCCGGTACGCCTCGTGCCGGGGAACGCCTTGGTGCGCACCCCGTTCCCCCACCCCACCCCGCCCCGGGGTGCGTGCCAGGCACCTTTCGGGAGCTCAAAAATATGGCCTTCATCGATTTCCACGATGCGGCGCCCGGTGCGCTGCCTGTTTCCAACGCCGACCTTCCGGCCGATATTCGAACCGTCGAGCAACCTGTTGTCAGGGTAAACGTTCAGGCCTCGGCTGAAATCGCCGGCTTCGGCAATTCACTGACGGTACTGGAACACCGCATCATCGAACTGGCGCGGGAAGACAGCCTTGAAACGCTGCAGCCCCCGCGCAAGCGCGGCTGGTTCGCACGGCTGATTTTCGGGCCGGAGCCGGCGTCCTCCATGCTGGCCAATGAACGACTGGAGGCCCTGCGCAGGCTGGCAGTCCATGCCTGGCACAACGGCTATCAGCTTCCCGCATCCGCTCTCAACGAAGCTCGAGCCGCCGGTTTCAACGATGATGAAATTGGCGCCGTTATCGACACCATCGGGCGCGCCCGCCCCCCATTTCAAAGGCCAAGCCTCGTATCAGGCTGCTGCCCCTGGCGATCAGGCCTAGCTGTTCGGAATACCAAACGGGGGCCGCAAATGCATTGTAGCGCCGGATTCTGCGAATAGGGCTGCGCGGCCCAAGCCCAGCCATGCCGGAGAAGTGAACTTCGGACCGGGTAAATCGTCGAGATTGCGAAGGCGACCACTCATGAGGGCAAGCGGCGCGGCGTGATGTTCGCGCATGGCTCGCGATTCCCGGGGGCTCAGCTACACCGGTCCCATCTTCTCGACCCGGCAATTGCATCGCGCGGTCCAGGAAGCACGGGCATCCGCAAGCGTGCCGGCCCGCGCACGCTGCGCCACAGCTTTGCTACGCACCTGCTTGGGCAGGATGTCGCTATCGTCGTCCACTTTTCATTCGCAACAGTCCGGTTGTGAACAGAACCATGGGAAAAGCGCCAGCCATCAGGACAAGCATCCGGCCCAGCCATCCACCAGCGGAACCGTCATGCAGGGCGTGAATCCAGTTGTTGATGGCCGTGCCGGAAGCGGCGTGGCGGGCATCCTGCACGGTAAGGACCTTGCCGTTCGCGGCGTCCACCCAGACAAAACTGTGGGGGAAGCGGAAGCTGGGATCGCCCGGGGCCTGCATACGCAGGCGATAGAGGCCTCCGCTTGCGGGCGGCGTTTCGATCCATGCCAGGCGGGCATTCGGCAGTGCCGCAAGGGCAGCCCGGGCGGCCTGGGCCGGGCCGATGCCATGGGGGCTCGCCGGAGCGGGCTCGGGAACTCGAGGCGCCGGATCGACGGGAAAGCCCGCGGCCCCCAGTGCCGCGTCGCTTTGCGCGGGCAATTCCAGCATGATGCCGGTCAGCGTCAGGATCAGCAGAAAGGGCAGCCCCGCCAGCCCTGTCAGCTTGTGCCAGTCGCGCCAGCGGCGTTGTGGAGCGGCGTGCCGCTTGAAACGCAGGGCCTTTGCCCACGAGCCACGCGGCCACCAGGCCCATAGCCCGCTCAGCAGCAGCATGAGCAGCGCAAAGCCGCTCCAGCCCAGGACCTTGCCGCCCGTTTTGCCGAGCAGCAGGCGATAGTGCAGGTCATAGACGAAGGTCATGGCATATTCGCCCCAGTAATCGCGGCGCAGCACGCGCCGGCCATCAGGCGAGATCCAGACCATCATCGGGCGGAAGGCATGGCCCGCGCGCTCCGGCGGATTGTAATAGCGCGCGGGAATGGCGCTTCGTGTGCCCGTCACCTCGAAGCGCCACGGCCCTGGCTTGTCCGGAAACGCGCGGCGCACCGTCGCCCGCGCGCGGTCCCAGTCCGGCGCGGCCTGGCCTTCCACCCCGATCCGCGGATGCAGCAGGGCATCGATCTCGGGATAGAAGGCCAGAACCGAGCCGGTCAGCCCGAGGAGAACCAGCAGACCGCCGAGCCCAAGCCCCATCCAGAGGTGGAATGAGCGGACCCAGTGGCGCAGCCTGTCGCCCGGCTGGCGCATCAGAAGCGCATCCGCACGCTGCCGGTCACGCTCCGCCCGGCGGCGGGGCTGTGCAGGGTCTGCGCGCCGTCCCACCAGACATATTCGTAATAGGCATTGCCCAGATTCTTCACGGCAAGGCCCAGTTCGAAGGTCTCGTCGATGCGCCAGGTGGCGCTGGCATCGACCACCGTCATGTCGCTCCACTTGCCCTCGGCATTGGCGCCGGTGAGGTAGTAGGAAGACTGGCCGCGGCCATTGAGCGTCAGGGTGAGCGCCGGGACCGGCGACCAGTCGATCCCGCCGGACCACAGCCAGTGCGGCGTGTGGTCGATGTCATGCCCGGTATTCGCTTCCTGACCGGCGGGCGGAGTCTTGATGATCGCTTCCTGCCAACTGACCGAGCCCCATAGTGTCAGGCCGGTCATCGGCTTGACGTTCACCTGCGCATCCACGCCCTTGCGGTCCGTCGCGCCGACGTTTTCGAAGTCCCCAAAGGGATCGTTGAGCTTGCGGGCGATCTCTCCGGTCGCGCTCTGCTCCCAATAGGCCAGGCGGGCTTCAACGGCGCTGCCGATCCGGTACTTCGCGCCCAGTTCCCAGCCCTCGTTGATCGAAGGAGCCAGATCCACCTGGCGCGGCGGGATCAGGTAGGTACCGGAGCCGAAACCGATCTGGAAGGTCCTGCCCCAGTTGCCATAGAGCGTGAGCCCGTCGAGCGGCAGGATCGCGACCGAAAGCTTGGGTTGATCGATGCTGCCATAATCGTTGACGGGCGCCTTCGTGCCGCCAAGTCGGTTGCTGAAGTTGCCTCCTACCCAATCGATGCGATAGGCCGGTGTCAGGCGTAGCCATGACGCCGGTTCCAGGATCGCCTGGACATAGGCTCCGCCCACTGTCAGGTCGAATTGCTGGTCGCGCGTCTGGCGGATCGGCACCCGCGCCACCGATAGCCAGCGCAGGGACTGGTTGTCCTGCCATTCGACATTGCCGCCCGCTTCCAGCATCAGCGGCATCCCCGCTACCGCGCCGTGCCAGTGCAGCGCGCTCGATACCCCGTAATGGTCTTCCCGCGTCAGGCGGCGCTGCTGCGACGCACCGGCGGAAAACTTGACGAAGCGGTCGTCGCGCAGGCGATTCATGTAGGCCATGCTCGACCAGTCGAGCCGGTCGGAGAACGATACATCGGCCTTCACCGCGTATTGCTCCATCGTGCGCGCATCGCCGTCGGTGGCATTGTAGGCGTTGGTCATGCGCGGAGCGGAACGGCTGTCGGCATAAGTCAGGTAGCCGGGCTCCTGCGCGGTGGCGTCGTAATAGCGGGCGATGCCGGTCAGGCGCACGGCATTCCCCAGCGTCAGCCCCCACTTGCCCGAAACGCTGAGGCGCTTGCTGACCGAATGATCGCGATAGCCCGCACTGTCGCGATAGGCGAACTGGTAGTTCTGCGTGAAGCCCCCGCGCTCCAGACCGGCGGCGACCTGCCCCTCGTAGGTGTCATAGCTGCCCGCGGAGACGCGCGCGTCCATGTAAGTGCCGCCGGTCCGCGTCAGGATATCGGCGCTGCCCGCAATGGCGTGCAGGCCATAGCGCGGATCGGACGTGCCGCGCACCACCTCGATCCCGGCGATGTTCAGCGGGAACACCATGTCGATGTAGGGCATGTTGCCGTTGTTGCTGTTGGACGGCACCCCGTCGATCAGCAGCTTGACCGCGTTGATACTCCCTTCGCCGTTGAAACCGCGCATCGAGAACTTGCCGCTGGTGGTGCCCTGATTGAAGTCAGTCACCTGGATGCCCGGCATCTGGCCGACCAGTTCGTAGACATTGCGCACGTCGGCCCTCTGCGCGATGTCCCCGCCGAGCCGGTCGACCGAGGTCAGGACATTATCGGCGCTGCCCGCCATGCCCTTGGCCGAGACAACGATCTCGCCCACCGTGAAGCTGGTGCTGGCGGATGGGGTGGCCGGATGCCCGGCAGCCTCGTCGGCGAGGGCAGGCGCGGCAGGGGCAGCGGCAAGGGCAGGCACGGCGAAGGAAGCCAGCCCGCAGGCCAGCGCGAAAAATGAAGTCTTCATGGAAAGTTCCCCCCAAGGGTTTTAGTTATGGCGTGTCAGTCGAGCATCAGCCTGAGCTTTTCGATGCCGGTCTTTTCGGATTCGCCGTGGCCGATCGTGCCTGCCAGCCGCCCCTTGCGGTTGATCAGGAAGACAGCGGCGGTGTGATCGACGGTGTAATCCCCGCCCGGTTGCGGCACTTTGCGGACGTAGATGCCAAAGCCCTTTTCGATCCGGGCCAGTTGCGCCTCGCTGCCGGTCAGGCCGAGGATTGGCGTGTCGAACAACGATACATATTCGCCGATGGCTGCGGGCTTGTCGTGCTCGGGGTCGACCGAGACGAAGACGATGCGGAACCCGTCGCCATCGGGCCCGAGCGCCTTGCGCATTCGCGCCAGGCTGGCGAGCATCGTGGGGCATACGTCCGGGCAGCGGGTGAAGCCGAAGTAGATAGCGAAAGGCCTGTCCGCGATGCTGGCCCGCGTGACGGCCGAGCCATCGGGGGCTAGCAGCGTGAAGTCCCCGCCGAACGCCGGTTCATCCACTGGTCCGCCACCACCGCGCAATCCCACCCAGGCCAGCGCAGCAAGGATTACGGCGACACCGGCCAGCAGCCAGATCATCCAGCGCAGCGAGCCGGTGGCCGGGGGAACATCCTCCACCGGCTCGAGTCCGAGGTCAGTGTCCTTCATGCATACCTCCCGGACCCATCGCGCCGACCGGCTGCACGGCGAAGCTCACCTTGATCGCCCCGGCCTTGGCGAAGCGCAGCGTCACGGGGACGGTCCCACCGCGTTTCAGAGGGTGCTTGAGGCCGATGAACATGACGTGCAGCGAGCCCGGCTTGAGCGCCACGGTCTGTCCTGCAGGAACGGGAATGCCATCCACCAGTTGCCGCATGCGCATCACGCCGCCGTCTATACTCATGGTGTGAAGCTGGACTTCGGCGGCGACGGGCGATGTGCCCGAGACGAGCCGATCGTCTTCGCGCCCCATATTCGAGATGAGCGCGAAACCACCGCCGTTGACCTGCGCCGGAGCGGTCTCGCGCGCCCAGGTATCGGCAACAGTGACGGCAGACGACGCAGCGGGCTTTCCGGCAGCGGCCAATGGGACAGCGCTCAACGAGGCAAGCAGGGCAAGAGAAAGAAGGGTACGGTTCATGGTTGGCACTCCAGCGAGGCGGTGGCTTCGGGCATTTGCCCGGCCTGCGTGGTGGAAGTTGCAAGAAGGCCAAGCCCCAGCGAGGAATCGGCAAGGCGCAACACGGCGCACAGGATCACGGCTTTCCAGGTGTTCCGGCGAAAACGGCGCAGGCGCGCGGCCTGCGGGGATGAAAGGGAAAGAAGGCCCATGGCTCATCCTCCCGCGAGACGGGCCAGCGCCGCCTCGACAATCGGTACTACCGCGCGCTTTTCATCGAGGCTGAGACAACGGCCGAACTCGATCTGGTTCCGGCCTGAACGCAGGAACAGCCGCAGGTCGCCCGGCGTGCGCTGCTGCGCGTTCAGGCGCAGCCAGAAGGCAGGCAATTCGACAGTGCGCCCGCCGCCATCCCGGTGGCGCACGAGGCTCTCGGCAAATTCCAGCGTCTCGACGCTGGCCTGCCCGCGCGCGTGGCGGTCCAGAGCAAAAGTCAGCGCGGCCATGGCCGCGATCGAAAACAGGGGGATCAGCCACAGGCCCTTGAAGGCAAAGACCAGCGTGGTGCCCATGAACAGGATCGCCAGGACGGCGATGGCGGCCCGGCCATCGCGCGAAAGCTGGGACCGGTTTTCGCGCATGCGCAGCACTATTGAAAATGATGCGGCATCAGCGCCGGGAGCGTCCGGCACAAGGCCGGGATGCGCCCAGGGCCGTTCGGATGAACGGCGCAGGATTTCGTACATGATAAGGGTACTCCGGCAGGGCCGGGCGCGCCGCTATGGCGCGTTCGGCCGTTCCGACAAACGGGTTCAGTGCGTCAGATCAGGGCCGGAGGGCCGCGCAAGGGCGGCAGGAGGAAGGATGGCCGTGGGGGCAGCGTGAAGCGTACCGGTGCGAAGCCCAGGGCGATGATGAAGGCCAGTGCCAGCGCCAGCAGCGCCACGTCCGCACCGGAAAGGGAAGCCATCGACAGCGCCGCATAAGGGCATTCGCCCTTGGCTGGCTTGCCCGGGGCCTCTCCCTCGCCCTTCTTCATCGGGATCGCGATCTGCTGCGCCGGTCTATCGCCGGAGGCATCGTGGCAGATCGTGATGGTAATCGTGCGGGAACTGTCGGCACCGATCATGAAGCCGGTGGGAACGGCCGCTTTCAGGAACAACGCCGCCACGACCAGCACGCAAGCCAGTCCGCGATGTCGAAGGAAGAAGGCGCGAAGCGATTCCATCGAGACGGGGCAATAGGCGCCCTTGCAGGTTTTGTCATCTGCCTGCGGCTTGCCGCACTTCAGTTTTGGTCCGATATACTTCTGCGAGGCAAGCGGCACCGCTTCCGCCAATGGTTTGACGGGCAGGAGCACAACCTTGCGTCGTGCTCCTGCATTGCATCGATTCGGCTTCAGCACATCCTCGAGCCGTTCGAGGTCCTCACTCGTCAGCTCGGGCCGGCCCTTGGCGATAGCGCGGGCTGCACGCCGCGCGCGGTCTTTCGGCACCTGCACCGGCGAGCGATAGCCGCGCACCGTCATCGCTATCGTGGTTTCCGCCCCAACATAGGTCATGTCGTTGAAATTGGTGTAGTTGGC
>JARROF010000150.1:0-2768 GCA_037384205.1 Novosphingobium sp.
CCGCGTCCAGCCCTCTGGCCTGCAGATCGGTCGGCAGCCAGAGCAAGAGGCCGAAATTGACCAGCCCCCAGACCACGGCGGTCAGGTTCAGTGCCACCGACATGCCCAGCATCGGCTTCCCGAACACACGGGGTTCCGCGCCATTCCTGCCCGCGTCGACCGGCTGGGGCGAGGAAACGGTGCCGCGTGACGGCACCAGACCGTAACGGGCCACCACGCGATCAAACTCGTCGGTCCGCCCCTGCGACAGAAGGAATCCCGGCGTCTCGGGAATGCGGGAATTCAAAAGCACCAGCGCCAACCCGGTCGGCATGCCAAGCAACCACAGGATCCGCCAGCCGTACTGTGGCTCGAACAGGGCCGCCGCCGTGCTGGCGGCCAGATAGCCGCCGGCCAGCGCCGCGCCGCCGAGCATGACCAGAAGCCAGCCGCGATGCCGCGCCGGCGCCACTTCGGACAGCAGCGTATAGGCAATCGGCAGCATGCCTCCAGCGGGCAGGCCCATCATGAAACACATGAAGACGTTCCAGGCATAGCTCGGCATGGCGCCGCAGATCGCAGTTCCCACGAACATGATCGCCGCCAGCAGAATCGCCGCACGCCGACCGAAACGATCAGCCAGCACGCCCCATATATAGGACCCCACCGCCGTCCCGGTCAGCGCGACGAAAGGCAGCACGGCCAGTTCCGAACGCGAAAGCGCGTAGTCCTTCGCCATGCCCGGCATGACGAAGCCCAGCGTAGCCGGCTTCATGACGTCGATAATCACGGCAATGGTCAGAACACCGGTTAATTCCCAATGTGCGCGGGTCATCCGGCCATCGAGAGCCGGAGCCAGACGCGGCGCGGGACGCATCGCCGCATTGCGCGTGGCAGGCCCGGGCAACAGCCCGTAACCGGCAGCCAGCGTGCCGCCTATGATCAGAAGCATGCCGATCGTCATCAGCGGCCCCATCGCCATGCCGGACATACCCGCATTCATGCTCATGGTCGTGGGGGCGCCGGACATCACCGGCCCCATGTGACGAGAGACCATGGCAAAGGCGGGCAGATGAGCGCAGACCCCCAGAGCAACGGCAAGCACGCCGCCCCAGAAAATCTGCGGCCCGAACCGCCGCCGGCCTGCAATTATCGGATCGGCCATAGTGATGTTCCTCCTCCCGTCACCTCCGGCCACAGCACGCACCGTCCTCCGAACAAGACGAAGCTCCTATTCCGCGGCATCTGCGGTATCGAAATCTGAAGCGGCATCGGCATAAAGGCCGGGAATCGGCCCCTTGGCATAAGGCTGGAGCGCGGCTACCAGCGCATGCGGAATGGCGGTGCGGTGCTTGCCGGTTTCCCCGGCCCAAAGGCACGCGATGCCCTGTTCCCCCCGCGCCGCCAGTTCTTCCCTGCCATCGCGCAGGCACCAGTAATCGAAAACGAGCTCCAGCCGGTTTTCCTGCGCGTCCTTGAGCCGCATCTCCAGCCGCACCTCATCAAAGGCCTGCAGTTCCTGAAGGAACTCGCACGAGCAATGGGTTGTCACGAGCGACAGCCCGGCACCGATATCCTCAAGAAGGGATGGCGCCTTCTCGCGCAGGAACATCTCCCGGCAACGTCCCTGCCATTCGATGAAATGGGCGAAATAGACATTGCCAACCACATTGGTGTCGGCAAAGCCGACGACATGCCGGTAGCCGTAAGCGGATACGGTCCGGGGACGCGCGGCGCTACGCCCGTCCTGCTCCGCAGATGCGAGCGCCAAGCCCACGACCGTGCGCACCGGCACAGCCAGAGCACCGCTTGCGCGGATATCTCCTGCCCAGGTCGCCACCCGGTAGCTGCCCGAGGACAGGACAGCCCAATCCCCGGCGGTCCGTTCCAGAACCAGGGGGGCGTGCGCCGTCGAGGCCCCGGCTTTCTTGAGCGCTTCCAGGGCCGCCCAGACTCGGGTCGCAGCTTCATCGGCCGCTTCCTGCCGCCCCTCGCAAAGGGTCTGGGCGAGCGCCCAGTACCGCCCTTCCAGCAGATCCTTCCAGACCGCCGCCCCGCGCGGGACGACAGTCTCCATATCGCAACCGACAGGACCGGATGCCGCCGCCGCCAGTACCAGACTTCCGGCGTGCGCAGCGGAAACCGGATGCTCCGCTTCGGGGCGACCATCGGGGCGGTACAGAAGCGGTCGCCCCGGCCCCAGCAGCACCGCGAGAAGGCTGGCCGAAGGCACGTCTTCTCCCAGTCTGATTTTCAGTCCGCCTTCGGACAGAAACTCCTCCGCCTGACGTTCGAGAAGCGGCCCGAGCAATGCCACCGGCCACCCGCCTGCCGGCGCCAGCGACTCGATCGCCTGCAATTCCAGCCCTTCCCAGACCTCGACGAGAGCACCGGCATCATCGCAAATCCGAAGATCGAACGTAAAGCGATCCCCGTCGCGGCGCAGTTCCTTGCCGTGAACCACATAGCTGCGCGCGGGATCGAAATGCCCGAGCCTGATCCGTTCCACCCCCACCGGGAGGACACGGCGATGCGGGATACAGCCCTGCAGGGCATGGAGCGCCGCGTCTCGGATAGCCGGATCTCCCAGCCGGAGCCCGTCTTCCCCCCGCCGGGGAAACCAGCGCACATCCTGCACGGGCCCGATGCGCGCGATACAGCGCGTCGCCGACAACTCGTCATAGCCCAGAACGCGCCGGAACCGTCCGCGATGAAACAGGAGCTGCCCGTAGAGGAAATCCAGATCAAGCTCCGGCACCGGTCCCGGCCGCGCCTCCTCCAGCGAATCC
>JARROF010000150.1:2779-9696 GCA_037384205.1 Novosphingobium sp.
GTAATACCGTCTCGATCCGGTCCGGCGCGCGCACGAGAGCGGCTATGCGCAGTGTGCAGCCCTCGCCGCCGGCCACGACCGGACGGCGGAACGCCACCGCCTCGAGACTCTCCGGCAATGCGCCATCCGCCAGTACGGCGGCGGCCTGCACCATCGCTTCAAGCCCCAGCACGGCCGGAAAAAGCGGGACATCGCCAAGCGCATGCTCGATCAGATAGGGATCGGACACCGGATCGAGACGGCACTCGGCGACGATCTCCACGCCCGGGTAATCGACCACGACACGTTCCAGAAACCGCCCCTCCGGGCGACCACTTCGCGGCAGCGCGATCGTCCCCGGAGTTCCGAAACGTCCGGCAACGACCACAGCCGTGCTCTGCGGCAGGCATGCGATCAGGTCTTCGAAAATCGCTGTTCCCAGGGCTGTCGGCACCGCCGCGACGCCGAGCCTGCCGAGCCCTTCGACCGCACCGAGGCGCTCCCCCATGCCGACTCCCGACCAGACCGACCATTCCAGTGCCAGACAGCGGCAATGGGTGTGCCGTGCAGCAAAGGAATCGAGCTCGCGCCCCAGCCACTCATTCGCCACTGCGTAATGCGTTTCACCTGGCAACCCGAGGCGGGCAATGATGGAACTGAACCCGACCGCCAGTTTCAACCGGGCCGGATCGAGCGCCGCGATCAGATTGCGGAAACCCCTGACTTTCACGGCCACGGTATCCTGCAGCACGGAAAGGTCCAGCCCGGCGAGCGGTTGTGGCCGATTGATCCCGGCGGCATGGATCAGCCCGGTGACCAGGCCCAGCCGCGCGACCAGACGATCGACAGCGCCCGCAACCGCCGCAGCATCTCGCACATCGGCGGATTCGTAGGCCACCTCTACCCCTGCGGCCTCGAACCGCTTCATCGTCGCGCGCACCGCGTCGGACGTAGCGGGAGAGCGCCCGACGATGGCGATCCGGACACCGCTGTGCCGCGCCGCCGCGAGCGCGCACTCCGCGCCGATCCCGCTCCCGCCGCCACTGACCAGCCAGACATCGTCCGGCCCCGGCATGGCGTCTGGCGGAACCGGCTCAAAGGCATGCAAAAGCTCCAGCGAAGGGACAAACCGCGCACCGTCCGCATCGTATCGGCATTCCGAATAGCCAGGACGCGCCGCCGCAGCCTCATCCAGCAGCCAGTCTCCCGCCCGTGAATCGTCAAACGCCAGATCGACCACAACAACCCGCAGACCGGGATACTCCAGCGACAGACACCGGGCGGATGCGCCGCCGCCGCCACCGCATTGCACCACGAGCAGCAAAGCATCGCTGTCCATTTCCTGAACGGCCTGCCCCGCTTCGAGGATGAGCGGCAGATGATCGAAGTCCGGCGCTTCGGGCAGACACAAGGCGACAGCGGCCAGGCCCGTTTCGGACGAACTTTCCCTGAACACGCCTGCGAGCGGATGCCCCTCCGGCGCGATGACCCGCCAGTGCCAGTTGCTCCGGATTTCCCGGGCTATCAGGGGACGTGGCAATTCGCGCGGTGCAAAAGGCCGTACCCAGCTGTCGACACCGGCCAGGAGATCCGTCGCCGGAGTTTCCGAAATCTGCGTGCCTTTGGCCAGCGCGGCCGCAGCCTCTTCGACGGTGGCAAGCGCATAGTTTGTCGGGCTGGACGGCGGCGAGATGCCGAGCGCCCGCGCCGCCTGCCCGACGATCTGCCCGACTGCTATGGAATTGAGATGAAGGTCCGCAAACAGGCGATGTTCAGGCCGTATCGCATCTTCCGCAAGATCAAGACGCTGCGCCAACAGACCGCGCAACGTATCCAGCGGTGTCGCCGCTTTCACGGGGACGCCGCTACTGGCGGCCACGCCTTCAGCCTGCACCAGGCCGGACATATCCCTATGGCGGCCATGCGATACCGCAGGCCGCCGCGTCGGCTCTTCCGCATCAGACACAGGGGCACTCTCGCAAGGGTTCGCGAGAAAGCGACGGGGCCGTTCGAGATCGAAATCCCTGGTGAACCGGTCTTCGAACAAGGCGGAGGGTGCAACCGGTGCGCCGAGCACGAAAGCCGAACCCGCCGCCAGCAGCAGCCCGGTCAGGGAATCGCCGCCAGCATCGAGCGCGATCACGGGCGGCCCGCCAATCGCCGATGCAAGCCGCGTCAACCCTTGCCCCGGCCCTACCTCGATGGCCAGATCCGCCCCGGCAGAAGCCTCCGCCCAAGCTTCGGCAAAACGCACAGGCGCTTCGACCTGCCGCCCCAGCAGAGCATGAAGATCATCCTGCGGCCCGAGCCTGCGCCCCTCCACCGTCGAATAGACCGGTCGCAGCAAAGAGCCTATCGGCTCGCGTTCCACCAGTGCCGAAACCGCAGCGGCAGCCGGCGCCGCAAAGCGCGAATGGAAAGCATGCGATACCCCGAGCGGCTGCACACCGACACCGCGAGAACGGGCATGTGCTTCAATTGCCTCGATATCCTGCCGGGCTCCGGCGATCACGCAATCGTTCGGCCCGTTATAGCACGCGATGACCGCATCGTGCCCCGCGATCAGCGCCGCTGTCCTGTCCGCCGGAGCGAAAACCGCCAGCATTGTTCCGCCATCGAGGCAGCATTCCGCCATTGCCCGGCCTCGTCCGGCAGCAATACGCTGCAGCGCCGGTCCGTCATATGCGCCTGCCCAATGCAGAGCGCCCAGTTCGCCCAGACTATGACCTATGGCGCCCGCGCCTTGCAGGCCAAGCGCCTCCAGCACGGCAAGACCGGCCCGCGCCGCAAGGGTAATCGCCGGCTGTGCAACCTGGGTTCCGATGCCGTCTGCCGTCTCGGAACAGCCTTCCTCGCGGTAAAGTTCTGCAACGGTCTCAAAACGGCGGCGCCATGCCCCGCCAGACAGGTTGGCCGGAGCCGCCTGCCCCGGGAACAGGAACAGTATGCGGGGAGCTTCCCCCCGGCCGAAGCCGATCCCCTCGGCAGGATCAAGCACAACATCGGTCGTCTCATCCAGCCGATCCAGCAGCAGCCCCAGTCGGCGGGCCAGCTCCGCCGGGTTCGCTGCAAGCACCATGGCCCGTTCCGGCCCGGTGTCGCACCGCCTGGCCAGCACGGCCGCAGAATCCACCATTTCCGCGCCAGACAAGGAAGCCGCCTGTTCTGCGAATCCGGCAATCCCACTTCTCAGTGCGGCGCGATCCATCGCCGCGAAGACGAACAGCTCGGCATCCTGCGCGCTACGCATCTGCCGCTGCGCCGCACCATCAGATCCTCGCCGCCGTGATCCCTCCTCCGCTTCCAGTGCCAGATGGACATTGATGCCGCCGAAGCCAAATGCGCTGACACCGGCCCGTAACGGCAGGTCCTCCGGCCATGGACGGCTCTCCTGCGGAGCAGTGACGAGAGCAGCGTGTTCCTGCAAGACGGGATGGGGATCGTCGCATGCGGTCACCGCCGGGATGATCTGGTGATCCAGTGCCATGACCTGCTTGATCAGCCCGGCCAGACCGGCCGCTGCCTTGGTGTGGCCGATATTGGCCTTGATCGAGCCGATTGCTGCGGGAAATTTCGCGCCCGCCGCACGGCGCACCGCAGCGATAGCCGCGATCTCGATCGGGTCGCCCACCGCGGTGCCGGTGCCGTGCGCCTCGAAAAGCGGAACAGTCCCCGCATCAAAACCGGCGGCTGCATAAGCGCGTTCCAGAGCCTGTGCCTGACCGGCCTCGGTCGGCCGGGTGAGCCCTCCCTGCCCGTCCGACGAAACGCCCCAGCCGCGAATGACGGCCCGCACTGTCCGGCCTTCGGCGCGGGCCTGATCGGCGCGCATCAGGGCGACGAAACCACACCCCTCACCGGGCCAGAAGCCGTCCGAATGCCGGTCAAAAACCCGCATTCCGCGCTTCGACAATGCGCCGTTCCGGGCAAAGCCGACAAGCTCGAAAGGATCGAGGCTCAGATCGACCCCGCCTGCCAAGACCAGATCGACTTCGCCGCTGGCCAACCGCCTGCAAGCGGAAGCCACGGCCAGCAAAGACGAGGCACATGCCCCGTCGACGGTATATCCGCCGCCCCGCAGATCATGATGGTTGGCGATGCGTCCGGCGATGGTATTGGCCAATCCACCAGCCAGGCTTTCCTCGTCGGGGGCGGGAAACGGCGCTTTGTAGCGCGTTTCAAAACTGCTCAGCAGGCTATCACGCCGAGCTTCGTCGAAGCCCTCCTCCGCCAGCGTCGCTTCAAGCTGGCGCCGGACATAAGGCCAGCGGTAGCGCAATGTTCCGGCGCGGCTGAATTCCCCCGTCAGCGAATTTCCGACAACCACTCCGGTGCGGCCGCAGTGGGCGCCCCCGCCGGGCAGCCCGGCATCCGCGAGCGCCTCGGTCGCGACATCGAGAGCGAGCCAATGGGTGAGATCGGCCGAAGCAAACGTTGAAGCCGGCACCAGATGACGTGCCCGGTCAAATACATAGTTTTCAAGAACCGCCGCTTCGACCGGGTAAATGGAATCCGCGGGATCACCGTGAGCCTCGTCATAATCCGCCAGATTCAAACGCTCGGCCGGCATCCGGCGAAATGCACGGCGCTGCGCGAGTACGGCCTGCCATAGGGCCACTGGTGAATCTGCATCCGGGAAGCGGCACGCCATCCCGACTACGGCGATTCCGCCCGTCATCCTTTAACCTCCAGCATCAGACGCATGTCGGAACAGTCCCCGCAGGACGGCACACGACATCTCGACGTATCGGCATGAAAGAAAGGCAGGAGAGATACACGGGGCCCCAGAGCCGATCTCATCACGAGACCTCCTTCAATACTTACGATATTGAAATGTATATTCTTATATCGAACAGCCATTTTCATCTTATTTCCACCAAACGAGAATCAAATAGAATATAAAACTTCATAAAAATGGAATTTTTTCAAATTAAATTTGCAGATAATAATAAAAACATACATGAAAAATCAACGATACATTTCTGCCAGAAACGTTCCGGAGATGAGGTCCGAGCGCCACGCATCTTTCAATGACTTTCCCCGGACTGTCGGTGTAGCGTTGCTGATCTTGTAGTAGCGATCGACGATACCATCCTGGCACATGATGAATGTAAGCGTTGGACGCGCCCTCTCATCGACACCGGTCCTGACGACCACGGCATCGACCGGGGTGAAACGTTCGGACTCATCCGCGGAATCGGCGGATCCTGCCGTCATAGGCGGCGCCCGCCAGGGATGTAGCGTGGTGTAGTCCGGCCCGGCCCGATAGAACGTGCCGCTCTCGGTGAAGCGAAGGCCGTTCGGAGGATATTCCTCGCCCGTGCCGCGATAGTCGCCGGACAGCGCCAGAGCGACTCCGGAAAACCCTTCGCCCGCCGCATCCGGCGGCCAGCGCTTCATCGAAACCTGCCAGTACGCCCCGGTAGTGGCCGCAGTTTCGGACAGAGGCTCGTGGCCATGGTCGACGTGCAAATCCCCGGACGAGGAGGCAAGGGCATCCCAGCCCTGGTTGATCCGATCGATCATCAGCGCCTCGCCCAGGCCCGGCTCCGGACCGGACATGTCGAAATAGAGGAAGGAGTTGGTCTCCAGCAGCGCGCCGCCAATCGTCAGACGACGCACCCAGGTGCCGTGCAGCAGTCGGGCAAGATCGGCAACATCCGCATCGGCCGTGGCTGTCAACTGCTCCCTGCCGGACTGCGGACGACCGGATCGCACCCCCGCCCCACAGACGGAGAGGTCGTCATGCACACGCCTGATTGCAGGCAAGGCAGCCTCAGCCCGACCATATTCCCGTTGTTCGACCACGACATCCGGAGCCGATGCTACTTGCGGCACGTTCATGGAACCTGCCCCTGCCCATACGGCGACACAGACTGACACCAGCAGCGGATTATTCAGCAATACCGCCATACTTCCCCGGTCTCCCCGACTGCTTATTGCCTCACGGCGACTTCAAAGCCCTTCACGCAGACGCTGCGACGACAAGCCCGATGGCTCGGCGTAACTTCGGGCGACGAAGAAGGGAGACGTGCGAACATCTTTCTTCGGCACCTCATCCGGCAGCCGGACGAACTGATCGACAAGCAGAAATGCAAGCGAAGGCGGAACCGGCGGATCGATCGGCTGCCTGGGTGCCAGATGGAAATCCACGGGACTGCTCAATCCGGAAGGCGTAAGGTGGATCGGCGGCATGGCCGCTCTCAGGCACTCGGGTTGCAACAGGAAATCGGTCATCTGCTCGTGCCAGACAAGGCCCACCGCCGTAATGAAGAAATCGCCTGCCCGGTGGACAGGCGGAAGGGCATAGAACCCGTTATCCGCCAGTACACTCGCGACCGGATAAGTGTTCGAAGGGGGCCCCGGGAAAAGCGCCACCATGACGGCGCCTGAAAAGTCGGCCGGGACATCGACTCTCCCCCAGATCGAACAGGGTTCGCGACGATTCTGAACCTTCGGGTTTTCCCGTCCGTCGATCAGGTGGCGCAGATCGGCCGGATCGACATTTGCTGCCAGACTGCGAATGCAGCGCGGCGAATGCCCGACCAATGAGACGAACCGGTTATTGAAGCTGCCCAGGCTGTTGTAGCCGACGGCATAGCAGATATCGATGACCTTCAGCCGCGTTGTCAGGATCAGGTGCTGCGCTTTCGCAATCCGCAGCGCATAGAGATACCGGACCGGAGAGACGCCGGTGATTTCCCGAAATATCCTGTTGAAATGAAACGGGCTGAGCATGGCGACATTGGCCATGTCCTTGAGCGTATGATCCTCGCCGAGATTTTCAGTCAGATGGTCGATGACCCGGGTAACAGCCCGTCGATACACTTCGATCGTCCTGTCCCGATGCGAATAGCTCGGTAGCACAGCCTCTGCTTTCATGTGGTCGCCCCTGTTATGCTTCGAAATTGTCTTTCGAAAATTCAACTCAGGCATGC
>JARROF010000151.1:0-6855 GCA_037384205.1 Novosphingobium sp.
CCAGCGTCATTCATCGCAGAAAACTGGGATTTTTGCAATCTTTAGCGACCATTCGCGATCAGGCGAATGGTGCCCGGGGGCGGGATCGAACCACCGACACCATGATTTTCAGTCATGTGCTCTACCAACTGAGCTACCCGGGCATCGCTTCGTGAAGCGGTCCTCAAGAGGACCGGTCAGCGACTGGTTGCGGGCCTATGGCGAAGCGAGACCGGCTTGGCAACCCCCTAATCGAGAGGAATTTTCAATCCTCCTGTGGATTATCTCCGAAGCTGGGCGGGCCGGGCAGGGCATAGCCGTTGTCGAGCCATTGCAGCAGGTCGCGGTCGCGGCAGCGTCTCGAGCAGAACGGAGCGTGTTCGGCCTTACGGGGCTTGCCGCAGATCGGGCATTTCTTCTGGGAAGGAATCATGACGTGATCGCCTGCGCGAATCCGCCGATGAGTGCAAGGCTGCGGTCCTCGCGCCATTGCAACGTTCGGCCGGTGCGGCGCGCCAGTTCCGCTTCCCGCTCCGGCGCAATAGCCGCGCGAACGGCGGGCGGCAGGGTGACGAGCAGGATGCCGGGTTCGGTGACACCCTCCGCCTGACGCAGCAGCAGGCGCGCGGCGGCGCCAGCCGGATCGTTGCGGACCCGTTGCAGGATCGAGGGGCGTTCCAGTCGGGCGACGAGCTGGACGAAGCCGAAACCGTTCATTGCGGTGCGCTGGTGAGGCCAGTGGTCCAGAGCGGCGGCAAGGGCCCCGTCCACCGCGCGCCGGTCGTCCTTGCGCTCCAGCGAGGGGAAATCGATGCCGATCGAGCCGGCGAGATCGAACCGGCAGATGGCGCCGGCGATGGCGGGGACAGCGGCGAGCGCCAGTGCCCGGGGAGGCAGCGTGCCGTCGATGTCGATCAGGGTCATGGCCGGGGTGGGCGTAACGACGAGTGTACCGCCGTCGAAAGCGATCACCCCGCCCAGTGCCTCGCCGATAAGCTCAGGCCACGGGTCATCCGGGAAACGGCGGACGATGCGCACCGGCAGGCCGTCTGCGCGCAGGGTTTCGGCCAGTGAAGGGGCGGGCCGTGGCGGCAGGGTGCAGGCCCGCGCCTGCGCGCGCTTGAAGCGCCCGGTTTCGGCCATGGCGGAACGGGTCACTTGAACGCGGACGGGAGCGCCTTCGCTGGCCGAAGCGGACAGGCCGTCGACCAGGGCCTCTTCGGCTGAAGCGAAGCGCACGGTGCCGCGCGGCGATCCGGCACGGCGGGACAGGAGCGTGGCGTCGGCGATTTCCCCGGCGGCGAGGCGCCCTGGCCATTCCAGACGGGCTGCCAGCACTTCGCCGCCATCGATCAGGATCGCACGGCTTTCGCCGATCCCTTCCTCGACGAGCCACTCAGGCAATCGCGAATCCCGCTGATTTCAGGAGCGCGCGTGTTTCGAACAGCGGCAGCCCGACGACGCCCGAATGGCTTCCGGAGATCCATGCAACGAGGCCTTCGGCGCTGCCCTGAATGGCGTAGCCGCCTGCCTTGCCGTCCCATTCGCCGCCGGCGATATAGGCATCGATCTCTTCTCGCGAGAGCGGCTTGAACCGCACCACCGTTTCGGACAGGCGTTCACGCAGCGAACCGTCGGGGGCACGCAGGGCAATGGCGGAGAGCACGCGGTGGCGGCGGCCCGAAAGCAGGGTCAGGCAGGCGCGCGCGGTCGTTTCGTCCTCGGCCTTGGGCAGGATGCGCCGTCCGCAGGCAACGACCGTGTCTCCGGCCAGCACGAAAGAATCGGCGGAAGCAACGGCCAGCGCCTTTTCGCGTGCCATGCGGCGCGCATAGTCACGCGGGATTTCGCGCGGGGCTGGCGTCTCGTCGATATCGGCTGCCTCGATCGCGCCCGGCGTCAGGCCCAGACGCGAAATGAGTTCGCGGCGGCGCGGGCTGGCCGAGGCCAGGATCAGGCGGAGAGCGGGGCTCTGCGCGTCCCCGACGGAGGACTCAGAGCTGACCGGGGCCACCGCGACCGGGCATGAAGCGATAAGTGATACGGCCCTTGGTCAGGTCATAGGGCGTCAGTTCGACCAGGACCTCGTCCCCCACCAGCACACGGATGCGGTTCTTGCGCATCTTGCCCGCAGTGTGGCCGAGGATCTCGTGGCCGTTTTCCAGCTCTACGCGGAACATGGCGTTGGGCAGGAGCTCGACCACCCGGCCGCGCATCTCGAGGAGTTCTTCTTTCGCCATTGGCGATCAATATCCATTGTTCTGACGTGTCATCGCGGCGCCACATAGCTGCGGCGCGGCGAAAATGGAAGACTTGGCGGTTCAGCTTGCAGAAACTCGGTTGCGACAAAATGTTACGCGAGGCTCGCTTGTCCGCCAAAAGCGGGAGCGGCATCAGCGTGACTGGGATGGGACATAACTATGTTGGCGGAGATTCTTTGCGGTGCGTTCCCTTCCCTTGTTCGGTCTTGCGAGCTGTTTGTGTGTTCCGGCCGGTGCGTTTGCGCAGGATTCCGACCCGCCGCTGATCAAGCGTGACGAGGCGAAGGACCCGCTGGAGGTCCACGGCAACGAAATTCTCGTGCTGTCCCCGCGTATCCGGGGACAGATCGATGTGCCGCAGCAGCCGGTGCAGGTGTTCGATGAGGAGGATATCGCCTCCTATGGCGCGAATTCCATAGGCGATCTGCTCGACGCGATCTCGCCGCAAACGACGAGCGGACGCGGGCGCGGAAGCGGCCGCCCGGTCATCCTCGTGAACGGCCAGCGCATCACCAGTTTCCGCGAGATACACAATATCCCGCCCGAGGCTATCCGGAGGATGGAAGTCCTGCCCGAGGAAGTGGCGCTGCGGTTCGGTTATCCGGCAAACCAGCGCGTGGTGAACATCATTCTGAAAGATCAGTTCGCGGCCATGACGGGCACGGGCCGTTACTTTCTTCCCACCCGAGGTGGCTTTGATATCCTGAAACTGGAAAGTGGGCTGTTCAAGATCGCCGGACCGCGCCGGTACAATGTCACGGCCAAAGTCGGTGCCACGTCGATGCTGACGGAAGTTGAGCGAAACCTGCAGCAGTCCGTCTCGAACATTCCGGGCGTGGCGAGCGATCCCGATCCGGCGCGATATCGCAGCCTGTCTCCCTCCAATCACAATTTCTCGTTGGAAGGTACGATAACGCAGGGGCTGGGTGAAAAGGGACTCGGCGGCTCGATTACAGCAAGCGGCGGTTATACGCATACCGAGAAAAAATCCTGGTCGGGCCTCGATACCGCTACGTTGAGCTATGACGACCACAACGTTCTACGGGCCTTGCCCGATCCGTTGACTACCCGGATCGTTTCGGACGAATTCGATGCGAGCTTCGGCTACAGCAAACTGCTGGGCGGCTGGCAATTCAGCGCGACGGCTGACAGCAGCTATACCGATACGGTCACGCGGGTTGATAGGCGTCGCGATTTGTCCGGCTTACAGACGGCCGCAGAGGCCGGGCTGCAGGCGATCGATGGCGCGCTGCCTTTCGTGCCGGGGGCCGGGATCGACACGGCCCGCAATCAGGCGCTTTCGGCAAACAGTCTGGCGACATTGTCCGGCATGCCGTTCCGGATGCCTGCCGGCGATGCCAATCTGACAGTGAAGGCCGGCTTTGACTATGACCACACCCGCAGCCGGGACACGCGCAATTCGCTTGGCACCGTCAAGCTTCAGCGCGGTGATCTGAAAACCGGCGCCAATCTGGCCCTGCCGCTGACCGGTGACGAGTTCCTCGGCGGGCTGGGCGCTTTCACGCTCAATCTGAGTGGAGGGATCGATCGCCTGTCGGACTTCGGCACGTTGACGGACTGGAGTGCGGGATTGACATGGTCTCCCACCGATACGCTGACGTTCCAGGCCAGCTATCTGGTCAACGATGCCGCTCCCGCACTGGAGCAACTCGGCGCGCCGACAGTGCTGAACTACAACGTGGCGGTCTATGATTTCACCAAGACGGAGACAGCGCTGGTGACCGTCACCACGGGCGGAAATCCCAATCTGGTCAAGGAGAAGCAGCGCGATATCAAGCTGTCCGCGCAATGGAAGCTGCCCGTCTTCGATCGTTCCAACCTGATCTTCGAATATTTCCGCAACCGGTCGAGCCATGTCACCCAGTCGTTTCCGCTGCTGACCCCGGCGATAGAGGCTGCCTTCGGGGACCGGGTGACACGGGATTCGGGAGGCAACTTGATCGCGATAGACCGCCGCGCGGTGACGTATGACGAGGTATCCAGCTCTCGCATTCGCTGGGGCATCAATCTGGGCGGCAAGCTGGGAAAGGGGGGCTTCCCATTCGGTGGCGGAGCGCGCACATCGGCCCGGAAGGCGCCCGCACAGGGAGCACCGGAGGGCGGACACGTTTCCGGCGATCGCCCCGGTTTCGATCCTTCCCGTTTCGAGGCAATCCGCAAACAGCTTTGCACGCCCGATGCCCGGCCTGACCTTTCCACGCTGCCGGAGAGGCTGCGCGCACGGCTGACGGGGGCGGATGGCAAGGCCGATCCCGAACGCCTCGCCCAGTTCCGGGCAAGGGCCTGTCCGGCCGATGGCGGAGCACCGGGGAACGGCGCTTTCGATCGGGAACGGTTCGCCCGCATCCGTGCGGCGATCTGTACGGAAGGGCAAGGCATGCCGGACCTTTCCGCTTTGCCCGAACGGATGGCAGACCGCTTGCGCGGCGCCGATGGCAAAGTCGATCGGGCCCGTCTGGCGCAAATGCGCGAGCGGATGTGCCAGGCAGATAACAGGGCTGGTGGTGGACAGTCCGGCAGGGCACGCGGGCAGACGGCTTCGC
This sequence comes from Novosphingobium sp., assembly GCA_037384205.1. Taxonomy (GTDB): domain Bacteria; phylum Pseudomonadota; class Alphaproteobacteria; order Sphingomonadales; family Sphingomonadaceae; genus Novosphingobium. Next base: position 4,805 of record JARROF010000151.1, read on the forward strand.
GGTCACCTTCGGGCGGCGGCGCGCGGCGCCCGGGGCCGCAGCGCGGAGGACGCTGGAACATCTCCGTCTATCACACCTGGCGTATTACGGACCTTGTGAACATTGCTCCGGGCGTGCCGGTTCTGAACGAGTTGAAGGGCGATGCGATCGCGGCGGGCGGCGTGCCGCGTCATACGATCGAGGCCGAAGGTGGCGTGTTCCTGAATGGTTATGGACTGCGTCTGGAAGCGGAATGGAACGCACCGGCACGCGTCAACGGCACGGGCCTGCCGGGCAACGCGGACCTTCGCTTCGGCAGCACGTTCAACGTGACGCTGCGGGTCTTCGCGAATCTTGGCCAGAAACAGGGTCTGATTGCCAGGGCGCCATTCTTCAAGAATTCGCGGATTGCACTCAAAGTCGATAATCTGCTGGATTCGCGCCAGAAAGTTACGGACCAGAGCGGTAAGGTGCCGATTGCCTATCAGCCTGCCTTCCGTGAACCGTTGGGGCGCCTGGTCGGTGTCATTTTCAACAAAAGGTTCTGAGGAAGACTGATAGAGCAGGGCTACCGTCGGCACGCCGGATGTCCTATCTCGCGGCGATGGCGCGTACTCCTGCCGGAACTCCTGACCACCCCAAGGGCCTCGAACGCTTCAACGAGGAGCGGGCGTCCTATACCCTGCGCGGGTCGGAACAGCCCGATCTGCAGACCGGTGCCGAAGTGATCCGCGATACCGTGCGCACGCTGCCCACGCGGCCGGGCGTGTACCGGATGCAGGATGCGCGCGGGGATGTGCTCTATGTCGGCAAGGCGCGGGTGCTGAGGAACCGCGTGGCCAATTACGTGCAGTGGGACAAGCTGCCGATCCGCCTGCAGCGCATGGTCAGCCAGACGCGCTCGATGACGATCGTCACGACCAATTCGGAGGCCGAGGCGCTGCTGCTCGAAGCGCAGCTCATCAAGCGCTTCCGCCCGCCCTACAACGTGCTGCTGCGGGATGACAAATCGTTCCCCTTCATCCTGCTGCGCGCCGATCATGCCTATCCGCGCATTGTGAAGCACCGCGGCGCGCGCAAGGCCAAGGGCAATTACTACGGCCCCTTTGCCAGCGCCGGTTCGGTCAACACCACGATCAATGCGCTGCAAAAGCTGTTCCTGTTGAGGAGTTGCACCGACAGCTTCTTTTCGCGGCGCGACCGGCCCTGCCTGCTTTACCAGATCAAGCGCTGCTCCGCCCCTTGCGTGGCCCGTATCGACGAGGCGGGCTATGCCGAACTGGTGCAGGAAGCGAAGGACTTCCTCGGCGGCAAGTCGAGCGCGGTGCAACGCAAGATCGAGGCGCAGATGGCCGAGGCCGCCGAAGCGCTCGATTTCGAACGCGCCGCCATGCTGCGCGACCGCTTGCGCGCAGCCACGTTCATCCAGGGCAGCCAGGCGATCAATGCCGAAGGGCTGGACAGTGCCGATATCTTCGCGCTGGCCAGCAAAAACGGCCAGATCGGCGTGCAGGCCTTCTTCATCCGGGGCGGGCAGAACTGGGGCCACCGCGCGTTCTTCCCTACCCATACCGAAGGGCTGAGCGAGGACGAAGTGCTGCAAAGCTTCCTCACCCAGTTCTACGAGGAAGTGCCGCCCGCGCGCCTGATCCTCGTCGACCGCGACTTGCCCGAGCATGAACTGCTGGCAGAGGCGTTCCGCGAAGGGGCAGGGGGCAGGGTCGAGATTTCGGTGCCCCAGCGCGGTTCGCGCAGGCGGCTGATGGAGCAGGCCACGCGCAATGCCGTGGAAGCGCTGGACCGCCGCATGGCCGAGCGCGGCACGCAGGCGAAGATTATGCGCGAACTGGCGGAATTCCTCGAACTGCCCGATGTGCCGCAGCGGATCGAGGTCTACGACAACTCGCATATCCAGGGCACCAAGGCACTCGGCGCAATGGTTGTGGCGGGGCCGGAAGGTTTCATCAAGAACCAGTACCGCAAGTTCAACATCAAGTCCGCGCAGACCAATGACGATTTCGCGATGATGCGCGAAGTCATGACCCGCCGCTTCGGCCGCGCGCAGGAGGAAG
>JARROF010000152.1:0-6847 GCA_037384205.1 Novosphingobium sp.
GACGGTCGCGCATGCCCGCGCGCTCGCCCGGAAATATACCGCTGACCGGCCTGATGCCTCGGTCGATGCGTTTCTCGCGAACCGGCGTGAGGACAGCGGGGCGTGAGCACATTTATTCTCGATGCGTCCGCGCTTCTGGCCATGCTCAGGGAGGAGCCGGGCGGCGACAAAGTGGCCGATGCGCTTGGCGATGCACGTATGAGCGTGGTCAACTACGCGGAAGTCGTCAGCCACTTCGTTCATAATGGCATGCCTCCACACGAGGTGGATGACATGCTGCATCCATTGCCAATCTCTCTTGTCCCGGCTGATGCCGATATAGCGCGGCTCGCAGGGCACTTGCGCGCATTGACTGCTGACGCCAGCCTGTCCCTGGGAGACCGCTTCTGTCTGGCTCTGGCCTCGATCGAGAATTCGCCGGCCTGGACATCGGACCGGCAGTGGAGTGCAGTTGCCGAAAAGGTCGGCGTTGAAGTGGTCGCCATCCGTTGAAAACGGATGGAACGGGCCGCAGCCTGACTTCAACGCGCACCGCGCGATTGCAAACAGAGATGCGCAAATCCTGAACCGCGCACGGATCGCCCTTTCATCCCCAAGGCGGAGATCAAGATCCGTCTACGCCGCGAACCGGAGGTGCGCTCAAGTTCGGCCGCGCAAACTTCGAGATCCACAGCAAGTTGGGTGAGGCTCCAGCTGCGCGCCAGCGCCGATCCGGGCCGGATCGGCGCCACGAGTTCGCGGTCCCGGGCGGGATGGCTCATGGCTGGTTCCGGATGACCGGGATAGTCTTGGCGAGGTTCACCGAACTGATCCGCCGCCGGCGAGCACGGTGTCTTCATTGACGTCGTGCGGCTCGCCGAAGATGAGGGCAATCAGCACCGAAGTATCGAGCCGCGCCTCAACTTCACCACGTCCGCTGCGCGGCCGTTTCAGCTGCCGCTTCATCCGCCCGCACGACGGTAGAGAGCGTCGAAAACGGTGAAGAATTCGGCCACTGGCAAGCTCGGCTGCATGTGCCGCATCGGCTCCCAGAATTCGATATTGCCGGAACCGTCGTCTCCCAGCACGACATAAGTATGCCCACCGATGAAGTTGTTGGTCAGAGGATCGGCGTTACTGCCGAAATAGGGCGTGGTGGCAACGGTCGGTCGCTGCCTCGCTGCGGTCAGGAAACTGGTTAGCAGCGCAGTGGTAAAGGTCTTGTTCTCACGCGGATCCAGATCCGCATTGAGCGAAAGCGCCACGATGACGCGACTGGCAAGCGGCCCGTTGCCGCCCCCATCCACCATCTCGTCGATACTGCCCCACAGATCAAAGCACACCCGCCTGGTCGACAACGAACCCGGCCCGCGATCGGATATGGCGTCATATTCGTTGCCCCATTCGACCGCATAGGCTTTTTCCACCAACGCGATCCAGGTGCCATCCGCTGGCTTTGCCGCATCGTGCGCGTGCACCAGTTGTTTGCGATCCTGATCGCGGAAATAGAGCCGTGGCGAGATCCTGACGGTTCCGCGGCTAAAGGCGACGTCCAACATGGTTTCGCCAAAATAGAGATCCCCGCGCGCACCTTCCGCCTGCTGCTTCGTGCGCGACTGGTAGGTGGCGGTGACTTCGGTCACCATTCTTCCTGCGGCATCCGGATCGGCCCGAGCCAGCGCGGCGGCGGCAGAGATCACCTGACAATCGAGGAAGCTGGTGGGACCGAATTGCTGCATGTCTGCCCATCCCATCGAACCTGGCGAAAGCTTGGCCGGGCTGCGCAGGAAGCGCGTTTCGCCTCCCGATGCCGCATCGGGTTCCGTCACCAAGATTGCCGTGCCGGGCGAAGGCGGGCTTGCCGCCGTTGCAGCATCCTGCCGAAACATGCCGACAAGGCGGCTAACGGGATTCTGGATCAGTCCGGCAATGCCGGCTGCATCGAAGCCATAGGCGGTAAGGGGGTTGAGAGATGGAGGAAGCGCCATGGTGAACCTGCCCCGTTAAGAATCGTCGTCGTCGCCATCGGCGAGCGGTGCCCCGGCGCCCGCGTCTGCCCCAGCGGCCCGCCCGGCGCCATCGGCCAGGCAGCACGGGAACATCACGCTGTAACGCCGGGCCGCGGCATCGTCCCCGGTTTCCAGGATCTGCGCGGCGATGGCCTTGAGCGCGTTTTCGTGACCGGCGCTGTCATTGGCCATCGACAGTTCTCGCACTGTTTCGGTCTGTACTGCCTGCGCATAATCGTCCAGCGCGTCACCTTCGCCCAGGAATGCGTCGACGACCACGCCATCGGTGCGCATCCTGATCTTGCTGACGGCCAGCGCAACGCCCTCGACCTCGATGAACGCGCTGCCCGGAATGGAGGAGCGCATGTCCTTGCGGGTGCGGAAATAGGAGGTCGATTCCGGGAAGACGATGTCCGGATCGGCCCCCACGGTGGGCGCGGGATACTCGAGCCGGGAGAATTCCAGGAACTGCTGCGGCTGGTCCTGATAATCGAATACGAAGTAATATTCGGCCAGCACACGCTGCCGGATCGCGGCATGGGTGTCCGTCTCGAAATATTCGTCCAGAAACTGGTCCAGTTCGTGGATCGAGTAGGTCGCGTAGGGGCCGGCAGTCTCGTCATAGAGCGCAAACCGCAGATCGGTCATATGGATGACCGAGACATATTCTTGGACCATCTGGCGGAAGACCATGTTGAGCGTCCGGCTCTTGTTGACGTTCTCGATCTTGCGCTTGATCAGCGTCTTGGTCACGGTTTCCGTGGTCGTCGTCGTCTCTTCCTGCACGCTGGTTTCGACTTCGACATTGCGCTTCGACGAGGCGCGCGTGGAATGCTTGCTCAGCGCGCTGGCGATGTTCTTCGCGGCCGTCTCGCGCGCACTGCGCGTGCCCCATTCGCCGGTCGACGCCGACGCACCCGATGAGCTGGTGGAGCCGGAGGCCTTGGCCGCGTCCCACAGCGCCGATGCGCTGCCGCTGGCTTGTTTGCTGTGCGAACTGGAGGTGGAATTGAGAATGTCCGCCTCCACCTCGGTGAGCTTTTGCGAACGTTCGCTCTGAATGCTGTTCTCGAAATCCTCGCTTGCCTCCTCGGTTACCGAATCGAGGATCGAGGAGCCAGCATTGACGGTGGTGGAGGATTTCTCCTTCGTTTTCTCGTAGTTCTTGATGGTGATCGTGGCCTTCTCGCCGGGGAACAGAGAATAGGTCTTGATGACCCTACCGGCGCCGTAATCGCCCAGGAAGCTGGATATCTTGATCGTCTCGAAGAAGATGATCGCAGGCGAGATGGTGGACACCGGCTCCATGCTCGGTGCGATCAGCTCGAATTCGGGCAGGAAGCCGTTGGCGGCCTCTATCGGGCGGCGGATCAGGGTGGTCAGCGCCGGTTCGGCATCCGATGACACGACCTCCGGCGTTTCCCGCAGCCCCGCTGCGATGCCCGGTGCCAATGAAGCCCCCGCGCGCGTCGCCACACCGATAGCCATTGCACGGGTTCGGGTACTGGCCCTGCGGCCCGCCGCCGGGTTGGCCCTGCGGGGGCCATTGCCCGTTCCCGCGGGTGGATTGGTGCGCACGGGTACATCGGGCGTATTGACCCGGCGCGGCCGGAACTTGTCCTGCCGGTTCTCGATGATGCGTTCACGCGTTGCCTCGTTCAATTCGTGCGCAGCGACGTCCACCATGATGGCGGTGGTCCCGGCATAGCCAATCGATTCCGGGATGCTGTATCGCAGGCGCGGGGCATCCTCGCCATCGTCGCCAAGTACAATAAAGGGCTGGCTTTCGTCCGCCATGGGGGCTCTCCTCCGATCAACCGGCCCGGTTTGCTTCGCGGCTTCGATCCTGCTTGCGATCATGCTCAGCGGCCGGGCAAACCGCCTGACATCGGTGGGCAATATCGGACGCAACGCGCCTTCGGTCATCCGGGCGCCTACCCATTATTCGCATCACCTCACCCAATTTTCCCCGCGGCGCTGGTCGCCACCGGATTCTTGCGGCATGCTCGTCCCATGCTCGCCGAACGAGACAGCGAACTGGCACGCCTTTCCGCCCTGTTGAAACGGGCGGAGAGCTCCGGTCAGCTTGCTGCGGTCGGAGGCGAGGCCGGAATCGGCAAGACCGCGCTGCTGCGCGAGTTTGCCTCGCGCCTGCCTCACGATTGCCGCTGCATCTGGGGAATGTGCGACGCGCTGTTCACGCCGCGCCCGCTGGGGCCGGTACATGACATTGCGGCTATGCTCGGCGGACTGGAAGAATGCTGGCAGGCCGCCGGCGGTACCGCGCTGTTTTCACGTCTGCTTGCCCATCTTGTCGATCATGGCCGACTTACGGTGCTGGTCCTCGAAGACGTACACTGGGCCGATGTCGGCACGCTTGATTTCATCCGGTTTCTCGGCCGCCGGATCACGATGTGCAAGCTGCTGATGATCGTGAGCTATCGCAATGATGAGCTGGGCCGCGCGCATCCGCTGCTGCAGGTGTTCGGAGACATTCCCAGCGCGCAGATGGAACGGATCGAGCTGGCGCCGCTGTCGCTCGCGGCTGTGGCGCGACTTGTCGACGAGAGCGGAAGGGACGCGCAGAGCCTGCTCGAAATCACCGGCGGCAATCCCTTCTTCCTCTCCGAAATCCTGGCCAGCGGTGCCGACACCCAGGTGCCGGTTTCGGTGCAGGACGCCGTCAACAGCCGCCTTTCGCGGCTTTCGCCCAACCATATCCGCCTGCTCGAAGCACTCAGCCTCATCCCGGTGCCGATCGATCCGGAATTGCATTGCCGGTGGATCGAGGATCATACGCGGCTGTTGCAGGATTGTATCGACCTTGCGATCTTGACCGAGGACGGCGACGGGCGCTTGCGCTTCCGCCACGAGCTCGCACGGCTGGCGACCAGCAACCGCTGCTCCTCCATCCAGATGCGCAATCTCCACCACCGCCATCTGGAAGCTATGCTCGAAGATGCCGGGCGCTACGATGCAGGGGAATTGCTGCACCATGCGCGCGGGGCCGGAGATGCCGCGCAAGTCCTCCATTTCGCTCCGCTGGCGGCAAAGCGCGCGGCGTTGATCGGCGCGCACAAGGAGGCCGCCGACTACCTCGCAACGGCGCTGGAGTACGTCGACGAAGCCGAACCCGCCGACGCCGCGCAGCTGTACGAAAGCTGGGCCTATGAAGCGGCGATATCGCACCGGATCGACGGCCGCGTGATCGAGGCGCGCCGCCACGCGCTGACGATGTGGCGAGCGCTTGGTAACGAGGCGAAGGTTGCTGAAAACCTGCGCAGCCTTTCGCGGCTTCACTGGTATCGGGGCGAGGCGGTGCAGGCCAGCCGGTATCTCGACGATGCGGTACGCATGTTCGAACGAATCAACGACAACGGGCGGCTGGCTCTCGCCTATTCGATGCGTTCGCAGATGGAGATGTTGGCGAGCCGGATGGACAAGGCGATCGACTGGGGCCGGCGCGCGCTTGAACGGATAGAGGTTGGTACCAGCCGGGAGGTGGAGGTCCACGCACTCAACAATATCGGAACGGCGCGATTGTTCCTTGGTGATGCGGGAGGCATCGCTGATCTGGAACTCAGCCTGCAGATCGCGCTTCGGCACAATCTTCACGAGGAAGCCGCCAGAGTCTACACCAACCTTTCAGAATACGCGATCGACATGCGCCGGCTTGACCTTGCCGAAGACGTGCTCGAGCGCGGCATCGCGTTCGACACCGAACACGATCTCGACAGCTGGACCTACTACCTGCTTGGCCGCAAGGCGCAGCTGCGGCTTGAGCAGGCGCGGCTGCGCGAGGTCGAGGACATCTGCCGCTCTGTGATTGACACGTCGGGCCAGACGCTGCTCATGAAATTGCCCGCAAGGATCATGCTTGCCCGCGCGCATGTGAGGCTGGGCCACAACGACGCGGTGCGGGCGCTCGAAAAAGCCCGCAAGGACGCACTTGCGACCGGCGAAGTGCAATATGCGATCCCCGTACTGCTGGGTATGCTCGAACGCGCGTGGCTTGCCGGATCGCAATCCGCCGCGCAGGACGCCCGTGCCGGGCTTGACCGCATCGAACCAACGAGCTTCAGCCGCTGGGGCAGCGCGGAGTATGCCTTCTGGAAGCACTTGCTCGACTCGCCCGAGTCCTTGCCGGAGGGCGCGGACGACACCGCTTTCGGCCCCGCACTGGCGGGCGATTTCGAAGCCTCTGGAATGGAATTCGCCCGGCTTGGCGCGGACTACCTGGCCAATATCTGTTTCGGCCTTTGCAACAATCCGAAGCTCGTTTCTGTAGGTCTCGCCGCGCTTCATCGCCAGGAAGCCAGGGCTGCGGTCGCGCGGCTCACTGAATTGCTGGAAGAGCGCGGTATGCGGCGGGAAGATATCCAGCTTCCGCGTGGCCCCTATCGGGCATCGCGCGAGAATCCCTTCGGCTTGACCGCCAAGGAGATGATCGTGCTCCAGCATCTCGCCGAGGGCCTTAGCAACGCCGAGATTGCCGACGAGATGTCGCGCTCGCAGCGCACGGTGGAACATCATGTCTCCGCCATCCTGCATAAGCTGGAAGTGGAGAACCGCCTCGCCGTACTGCTAAAGCTGCGCGACGAATCATGGATTATCTGTGAGCCTGGATCCGCGTCCGACCGCACCTGTTGACTGCGCGGGCACTGTTACAAACTCTCGCACGGACGCCAAGATAAGGCGTTTGAATGGGCAAGGCCGGTTGTGATGGACGATTTCAAGGGGCGGCTTTTACCGGAGGAGTGATCCTGTGGGCGGTGCGCCGGTATTGACGGTACGCCGTCCGCATCATCGAGTGGGCCACAGCGAATTACGCGGCGACCTCAAACACAACGAGTTTTTCG
>JARROF010000153.1:0-7024 GCA_037384205.1 Novosphingobium sp.
GCAGGCCCGCGCCTGCGACGAGGCGAAGCTGGAAAACAGCGCTGCTTCCAGATGTCCATCGTCCCGGCCGGGACCGGCAATCGCCTGCACTGTACCCTGGGATTTGCGCCCGCGCAGATAGCGGACCTGCGCCCCGAACTGGTTGAGCGAGGGACTGCGCACGGCAACGAGAAAGATTTCCCTGTTGCCGATCCTGCCGACACCGCGCCCGATAATTTCGGCCATCTCATCCAGAACCACCGCCGGCAAGGGCGCGTCCGCTGCGGGAGGATACTCCTGCAGTCCGTTCACCAGCGACTGGTAGATCGCTTCGAAAGCAGCCTCAACCAGATGCGCCTTGGTCTTGAACCGGTGAAGGACAACACCAAGCGTGACCCCGGCGTGTTCAGCAACCGACCGGTGAGTCAGGGCTGCCACTCCGCCCGCTCCGATAAGATCTCCGGCCACGGCGACAATAGCCGCCGCTACATCATCCCGTGCGGGGAGCGAAGGTACGGAGCGAACGGCCTGTTCGCGGGCGAAATCACGCCAAGGCGAATCCGGCATCGGCGCACCTGTGAGCCAGGCGCCCAGTCCGCGCCCGAGTTCATCGAGCCCCGCCCGGTCCACCGCCCGACGCCAGCACAGCATGTGCATGAGGCTCTCGGTTTCGAAAATTCGCTGTGCCACGATCGTGTCCCGGGCCAGCGTGAACATCCCCCCTGCTTCCTGCCAAAAGCGCGACCAGAGTGTATCCCATTGGCGGACGACACCCCGAAAGCCTTCCCCGGTCTCAGCCAGCAGTTGCCCCTCACGCCAGCAAAAGGCGAGCCGCCTTTGTTCGAAGGCCCAGCCATCAACCAGTTGCGAGAAGAACCCCGCGAACGCGGAACGCTGCCCGGGAAAGTCCGACAACTGCCGCAACTGCTCATGACACCAATCCCGAGCCTCGGCCAGGGCAACCTCTTGAGCCACTACAAACAACTGTTCCAGAGATCCGAAGTAATGATAGATCGACGAAACAGGAATACCGGAAGCATCACTGATCCGGCGGGCGGACACTCCCGCCGAGCCCACCGTTTCCCACAGATCGAGAACTGTATCGACCAGACGATCAGATGGCGGCTTTACAGCAATTTCCGACAACATGACGAACCGGCACTTACCCTCCCTCTCCTTTTCGCGCGATAACAGGTTCACCGCGAACAAGCGAGACATACCGCCCCCGCCCACCCTGTCATATTTCGCCAGAAATCTGTCACCCCGCATACATACAACCGTTCTAGAGGACCCCGGCAACAACGGGGGCCTGTTCATGCAACTGCCATTTTCGATTCTGCTGCGCACGACCGCCTTTGCCGGCGCAGCGGCCGCGACGTTCACACACTCTTCCATCGCCCTTGCCGATGAAAAGCCCGACGCGGAAATGCCCGGCGACGCAATCGTCGTCACCGGCAGCATCGTTGCCTCGCAGCAAGCCTCAGTCGAAGCCAAGCGCAAGGCCATCAACATGACCGACGTTGCCTCGGCCGACGCCGCGGCCCGCTTCCCGGACCAGAGCGCAGCGGGCGCGCTGGCACGTCTGCCCGGCGTCGCGGTTCAGCGCGACCAGGGCCAGGAGCGCTACATTCAGGTGCGCGGGGCGCCCAACCGCTGGACCTCGGTCTCGATCGACGGCGTGCCGATGGTCGGCGTCGATGAAGACGGCAACACCCGCGCCTTCCGTTTCGACGCGATCCCGGCGGTGATGCTGTCGGAAATGGTCATCAACAAGTCGCTGACCTCGAACCTGCAGGCCGATGCAATCGTCGCGACGATCGACCTCAAGACCTATTCGCCGTTCGACCGCCGGGGCTTCCACGTCGATGGCGATGCCGGTTACGGTTTCATGGGTCACGGCGGCGGCCAGCAGCGCCAGGGTTCACTGCGCGTGTCCTGGTCGAACGACACCGTTGGCATCGTGCTGGGCGGTTCGCACTACCTGCGCGACCAGATCACCGACAACCGCGAACCCGGGTACAACGACAAGACCGGCGAGCCGCGCACTTTCTCGGTCCGCAGCTACAAGTTGAGGCGCTACAACAACGGCCTGTTCGGCGGCATCGAGTGGAGCCCCGAGGCGGGCCAGAAGCTCTACGCCAAGGTAATCTGGTCCGAATTCGCCGACAACGAAGAGCGCAACCATTACGACTTCGCGGTCAGCGGCAATGCCGTCACCGGCATCAACGCCATGTTCAACGACGGCAAGTATCGCAACCGCAACACGATCGGCCTGATCGGCGGCGATTACGATAATTTCAACGGTTTCACCGCTTCGTTCAAGGCCAACTACGCCAAGACCGTGTACACGACCGATCTCCCGCTGGTCCGGTCGAGCATCACCGGGCTCGGAGACATAACCTACACTCTCAGCGATCCGCGCTTCCCGGTTTTCTCTGACAACGACGGATCGTTCAGCCAGACGATGTCGCAGGCCGGCACGATCCTGCTGCCAATCGAACAGCGCATCGAGTCGGACAGCTACACCATCAAGTTCGACATAGCCAAGGAGCTGGGTGATCTCACGCTTTCGGCAGGCCTGCTCTATGCCGACCGCGACATTTCCGGCAACGTCCTCTCGATCGGCAGCCCTGTGACCATCGGCAAAGCCGGCTCGCGAATCGGTCAGCCATTCAATATCAACGACTATGTCACGTCCACCCGCTGGGATACGGACTATCCACTCGGCCTGTCGCTCAACTATGTGGACAACAAGGCCATGCGCAAGGGCGCCGAAACCACGCTGGCGGCGATGGAAGCGGCCGGTCTGTTCGATCCCTCAGCCGTCATCAAGGACACCTCCCGCTACAACCAGCAGGAACGGACGCTGGCCGGCTATTTCATGGGCACGCTCGTCAAAGGCCCGCTGACCGTTGCGGGCGGTGTGCGCATCGAGAAATACAGCATGAACAACGCGGGCTGGCTTGGCATTGGCGGCGCCGATACGCCCAAAACCTATTCAAGCGACAAGACCGACCTCTTCCCGAGCCTGAATATCCGTTACGAAGCATCGAACGATATCATCCTGCGCCTTGCCGGTCAGCGCGGTGTCTCCCGCCCGGCCTATGGTGCCACGCGTGTCGGCGCGTCCGTCAACGACACTTCCACACCGGGCGAGATCAAGGGCGGTAACCCGCTGCTCAAGCCCGAATATACCTGGGGTGTGGATACCAGCTTCGAATGGTACCTGCCGGGCAATGGCATGATCGCGGTCGGTGCGTTCTACCGCTGGGTCGACAACGTCCTCTACAACACGCAGAAGCCCGTGAATTCGAACTTCTACAACACCCCGGGCATCGACCGTTCGAACTATCTCTTCTCCGGCCAGTACAACGGCAAGAGCGGCAAGCTCTATGGCATCGAATTCAACGTCCAGAAACAGTTTGACTTCCTGCCGGGCGCGCTTTCCGGCTTCGGCGTGCAGGGCAACCTGACGCTGCTCGACGGTGACTTCAAGGCACCCGACAAGAAGGGCGTGATACAGTCCTATGACTTTCAGGGCATGTCGCGCACGATCGCCAATGCCTCGCTGTTCTACGAGAAGTACGGTCTTTCCGCGCGCGCCAGCTACCAGTGGCGCAGTCACTGGCTCGACACACTGGGCGGTCTGGGCAGCGGTGAATACCGTGCGGCCTACGAGAACCTCGACGTGACGCTGCGCTATGCCGTGACTGACAACTTCACGCTCTACGCCGATCTCGCGAACCTCACCAACGAGACCTACGTCGCCTACGCCGGTACGCTGGCGCATCCGACCGAAGTCGAGCGGATCGGTTCGCGCTACCTGTTCGGCGTGCGGTTCAGTTACTGATGGAAAGGAACGGAACCATGCATCTTTACAAGGGCTCCGCCGCTCTCGTCACGCTGGCCGTTCTGGTGTCGTCTCCCGCGTCCGCTCGGGAGATGGCGACCGTCACGCGGCTGGACGCCAAGACCGTCGAACTGGACCGGGGCGATAGCGCACCGGTCTCCGTCTGGATCAGCGCGGACACCCGGATAGACGACGGCGACCGCCGCGTTGCCGCCACCGCGAAGGATCGCAAGCTGAAGCTGGATATCCCTGCGGACGAGCGCCGCTATATCATCCTGCTCGGCGAGGACGGCCACACGACCGTGGTCGCCGAGCGTGTGCTGCCGCTCCAGCAGGGCAGCAACTTTCGCGACGTGGGCGGCTATGTCACGAAGGACGGCAAGACCGTGCGCTGGGACAAGGCGTTCCGCTCGGGCGCCATGCCGCTGCTGACCGATGCCGACTATGCACTGATCGGCCAGCTCCATATCGACAGCGTGGTGGACCTGCGCTCGATCGAAGAACGCGAAGTCGCGCCCGATCTGGTCGACGACCGCACCGGCGCGCTGTTCATCGCCAACGACTATTCGCTCAAGCCGCTGATGGCCCGTTTCAGCAAGGGCAACGGCGAGAACATGTACTCGGGCATGGAAAAGATGCTGGCGCCGCAGTTCCGCTCGCTGTTTCGCCGTCTTATCGCCGACGAGGGTGCGGTGATCTATCACTGCTCGGCCGGGCAGGACCGAACCGGCATTGCCACCGCCCTGCTCTACGACGTGCTCGGCGTGGACCGCGAGACGATCCTCAGGGATTATCACCTCTCCACCGAACTGCGCCGCCCGCAATGGGAAATGCCGCAGGTCGATCCCAAGGACTATCCGGACAACCCGATCGTGCAGATGTACATGGCACACGGCAAAGACCAGCCGATGAAGGCCAATCCGCTCTACACCCCGAGCGGCGCATCCTATCTGGCGCAGTTCTTCACCTATCTCGACCGGACCTACGGCGGGTCGGAAGGTTACCTGAAACAGGCGCTTGGCATGACCGACGCCGACATCGCGAAACTGCGTAGCGTCATGCTGCGGTAAGCCGCACTTCCCCGAGATCTGCCGCCTCGCGCCCGGCATGACAATGATAGTGACGGGGATAGTGCCCGGGCTCCTGAACCGCAGAAAAGCCGGCCAGGTCCGGAACGTCAGTTCAGATTTCAGACGGGGACTCTAAATATTCCCGACAGCGCGGCATCTGGAGCGCCTGCCTTTGATCCGGCATTGACGCACCTTGTGTCCGTCCACGTCGAACACACTCGCACGCCACGAACGGCGGCCGGTTCGCTCCAGGGTCATGAAGCCGAAAGAGGCAACGATCGCATCGAAGCGCCGGACGGAAGTCCCCGGCGCCAGGCTGACCTTTGACGGCAGAGTACGGGGTAAAGGCACGGTGTCTTCCTGCGTGCCGGAAAATCCGGCGACGAACTGGCTGGGCTCCCTGCCTCCAAAATCGGCCTGTTCCCATACGTGTATGTGCCCGGCGAGCAGAACATCGACGCCCTTGGGCATAATGCGCTTGTTCTCTTCGGCGAAAATCGGATCGAGGGCCCTGTTCCCCCCGTGCAGCTTGACCTTGCCGTTCGCCCTGGCCTCGGCCCTGATGCCGAGAAAAGGATAGTGATCCACCGCGAACGTAAAGGCCTTGCCGGCCGTCATCCGCTTCAGCATTCGGGCGGTCTGGCGATACTGGGCGACACGCGGGTCCGCAGGCGCGATCGCCTTGGTTCCGGCATGCGAGAGGTCCATCATGACGACTTGCGCGCCCTCGCCGAGCGGGACGGCATAGGGCGGGCTGTAATCTCCCGCCGTGTCATTGGCGGGATCGTTGCAATCGTGCCCGGCCTGCAGCGGCCGCGGGTCGAGCAGGCGCCACCAGCCTTGCCCGGCGCGGGCGCAATTTTCGTGATTGCCGCGGGCTAGCGCCAGAGGGGCAGCCGCAAGAAGCGGCGCACCTGGCCTGAAGAAATCGGCGTCCCACGCATCCCAGCCATAGCCCCAGGGCGAACCCGCGCAGCCCGCATGGCCTTCGGCACAAGGGTTTTCGCGGTAGAGGTAATCGCCGACATGAACCACGAGATCGGGTTTCCAGGCGGCAGCCCGGGCAGCGATGCGGGCGAAGGGATACTGTTGGGGATCGTTGCAGGCTTGCCAGGCGTCATCCTTGGCCTTGAGACGGCAGCCGGTGTCTCCGATCACGACGATGCGGTTGATGTGTTTGGGCGGCAAAGGCAGCGCCTGCCCTTCCACGGATGCCGTCTGTGTACCCGCCGGCAAGGGCAGCTCGCATACGCGCACCGGGAAAGCCGAAGGTTTCGAAAGGGCCGGATCCGATGCCGTGGACCGCAGCGGCTCGGTTGAAGGCGCGGCGCGCAGGCGCATCGGCCTGTCCCGTCCGTCCACAGTGACGACCGGGCACTGGTCCGCCTGCACGATGGCACGGGCAACCGGCTGTCCTTCTTCCCCAAGAACGACAAAGGCGGACAGGAGCGGCCCGGACGCTTGCGCCCGGACCGCTGCTTGCTGGGGAAACAGCATGGCGGGAAACATCAGACTGGCCATGCGCCATGAGAACTTTCCCGCCATGATGAACCTCCTCTTAGAACTTGGCCGATACGCTGACGCTGGCTTCACGGCCAGGCTGGAAGTGATACTGATCGTTGACCGGGCCATCGTTCACGCTGATGCTCGTGATCTTGGTACTGTTAAACAGGTCCGAGACAGTGCCTTTCACCTCGAACATGCCGAAATCGTAGCCGAGCGAGAGGATCGCCTTGTTGTAGCCGGGGATCCGGTATGCCGCCGGTTCCCCATCGTCGGCATATTGCACGCCGGTGTACTTGTCGATCAGCGAGGCCTTGATCGGGCCGTGCTTGTAGAGCACGCCGGCCGCCGCGGTCATGAATGGTGCTTTCTTAACCTGGGTATGCGGCGCTTCCTTGGTCTTGGCGTAGTTGCGCGAGGCATTGGCGAAGAGGGCCAGGCCGTCACCTGACCTTCCACGCCTTTGTAGAGCACGCCGCCTTCGTTGTAGAAGACCTTGTCGCCATTCACCTTCTTGTTGGCGAACTTGTTGTTGAAGTTGATGAAATAGACGTCGGCATCCAGCGACAGGTGCGATCCGTGATAAACGGTGCCGAACTGGAAGTTCTCAGACGTCTGCGGC
>JARROF010000154.1:0-6755 GCA_037384205.1 Novosphingobium sp.
ATATCGTCGGCCATGTGACGCTGATCGAGTTCGACTCGCAGTTGCGCGCCGATCAGGTGCTGCAGGACAAACTGCGCTCGTTCGCCAATGTCGATATCATCGTCTCGGCGCAGACCACCGAAGTCACCGGCAACGGCGAGAAGGTGAACGGCCTCACCTACAAGGACCGCGAGAGCGGCGCGGAAAAGCATGTCGAGCTGGAAGGCGTGTTCGTCCAGATCGGTCTGGTGCCCAACACCGAATGGCTGAAGGACAGCGGCGTCGAACTCACCGGGCGCGGCGAGATCGTGATCGACGAAAAGGCCGCCACCAGCCTGCCCGGCGTGTTCGCCGCGGGAGACGTGACCACGGTGCCCTACAAGCAGATCATCATCTCGATGGGCGAAGGCGCCAAGGCGGCGCTGTCGGCCTTCGACTACCTGATCCGCAACGAAGCCCCGGCGGAAATCGCCGAAGCCGCCTGATACGACCCGCAGGCGGGCAGAAGGAAAACGCTTCTGTCCGCCCGACCGTCCTGATCGGACGGGTGCAAGACGCATTTTGTCCCGACACCCTCGACACTTGTGCTGCAATGCGGAATAAGGCGGTCTATGGATTTCTTCCAAAGGTACGAGCAGGCTATCGGCTGGGTCGTCAGCCTGTGCCCGGCGCCGGACAAGTTTGCGCATACATACGCGGGCCTCACCATCTGGCTGCTCGCCGCACTGCTGTTCCGCCGGCCGCTCCGGTCCGCCTGGCCGCTGCTCACCGTCATCGGGTTTGAACTGGTCAACGAAGCCATAGACCGGGTGGCGCATGGTTCGTGGCTCTGGCACGACACCCTGCGAGACATGGCAGCGACATGGTTCTGGCCGCTCGTACTGGTCACCTGCCTGCGGCTGTTTCCGTTCCTCTCCGGCCGCCGCCCGGGGGCGCATCAGGACCTAGCGCGGCCTTCTGAGCACCACGTAGATCGCCCCCGGCCCGCCATGACGGCGATGGGCCCCCCGGATCGCGACGATGTCGCCCGCGTGCTCACTCACGGCGAGCCAATCTGAAATCTTGGCGCGGATAGCCCCGCGCCGTTCCCCGCGGTCAATACTGTCCGCCGGACGCGGTTTGCCGGTGACCACCAGCACCACGCGCGCACCCATCGCCTTGGCCTGCGTAAGCCCATGCATCAGGCGGCGATAGGCCTGATCCAGATTCGATCCATGCAGATCAAGACTGAAATCCGGGACCAGCGCGCCTTTGGCGATCCGCTTCTCCCACGAACCGTCAAGGTGAAGCTGCGATTCGCCTTTCGGTTTGGGTGAAGCCGGCCTGGCTGCAGGCGGCGGGACGCGGCCTTTGACTTTCTTTTGCGGTGGAGCAGGCGGCATCGCTTCAAGCGCCTGTTGCGGCCGCTTTGCATGGTCCGCATCGCTCGCAGGGGCAGGATAGCGCCGTTTCAACGGTGTCACTGTCCGCGCAACCTGCGCCCAGACATCCGCTTCCTCTTTCGACAGCCTGCGGCCTGGCCGCCTCATTGCGCGCCCAGCCGCGCCAGCGTCCCCTTCGGCACCAGCACCAGCGCCGTGCCGTGGGCGCTCATACCGCCCGCCGTCGTCCGCGCCGCCTCGCCCGCCCCCCAGAACGTATCGAAACGGTTGGCACCCTTGATGGCGCCACCGGTATCCTGCGCGATCCACAGGCCATCCGCCTCGGCCCGATCGAGATCGAGCCAGACCGGCGCGCCCAGCGGCACGAAGCGCGGATCGGCAGCCACCGAACTGCGCGCCCGCACGGGGACGTTCAGCGCACCCAACGGCCCGTCTCCGACGAGTTCCTTGAAAAACACGTAGGATTTGTTCTCATCCATCAGCGCCCGGCCTTCCGTCGGGTGTTCATGAATGTACCGCATGATGCCTTGCATCGAACCGGGATATTGCCCCGGCCCGTCGCCGATCAGCCCGCGCTGCCGCATCACGCCGCCGATACCGGTGTAGGGCAGGCCGTTCTGCCCGGCGAAGCCGATGCGCATCACGCTGCCATCCGGCGCACGCAGGCGGCCCGAGCCCTGCACCTGCAGAAAGAAGAACTCGACAGGATCGGCGGCCCAGGCAATTTCCAGCCCGCGTCCCATCAACGCGCCCTGCTCGATCGCGGCCCGGTCATAATAAGGCATGAAGGTTCCGTCCGGCCCATAACGGCCGAGCGGCATCTTGCCATTGCTCAAAGGCTCCGCATCGCCGGGCTTCGCCCGTACAAGATCGGGCGGAAAGCCATAGACCGGCACATCGAATCCGCGCCGCCGCGTTCGCGAACCGGCGATCTCCGGTTCGTAGTAGCCTGTGGCGAAGGCCTTGCCGTCGCCGACTTTCGCCGTCTCGAAATAACTCAGGAAGAACAGGACGGCCGAGCCCGCGCCCCAGTTTGCCGCTGCGGTACAGGCCTGCCGCCAGTCATCCGGCCGGGTGAGATCGCTGCCGTCGCTGCGCGACATGAGACGCGGGCAACTCTCCCGGAAGGAAGCCAGCGCGCCCGCCGCATCAGATTCGGCCAACCCCAGCTGCGCAATCGAAGGCCCTGCCCGAACGCCCAGCGCGACAGCGGTTTCCGCCGGCGGCAATTCCGGCGCGGTCTTATGGGGAATCACGCTGACGCAGGACGCCAGCATCGCCGGAAACAGGAGAGCCGACAGTCTGCGGCCAAGCCGGACATTGCACCGAGCCGCCAGCACGCTTCCTCCCCGCAAGACTCATCTCCCGTGGGGCGGCACCAGCCCCCGAACAGGGCCTCAGCCCTGATCGGTTTCAGTCAGCAGCCAGTCAGGATCCGGCGAATTGAGCGCACGGGTAAACGTCCAGATGTCCACGGCTTCGATCGCGTCGTCGAGCGAACCGGCGATCACATCGCCATCGGCATTGCGCGTAACGGCAGCGATATCGGTCCGAAAGCGCAGTGTGATACGGGCACTGCCGTTTTCCACCCCGGCGGCGGTCACCGAACACTCCTCGATCCGCACCAGCCGGTTTTCCAACGTTTCGCCAGCCTCGGCGCGTGCATCGATCGCAGAAGCGAAACCGGAATAGACATCCTCATCGCACAACTGCGAAAGTTCGGCCTTGTCGCCCTTCCAGAACGCTTCGAGAATCATGCGGTATGCGCCACGTGCGCCCTCAAGGAACGCGAATGCATCGAAACGGCGGTCGGCATTGGCGATTTCGGCCAGTCCGCGTTCGACGGGCGGCGGGGCGAGCGGCATTTCGCGCGGGCGCTGCACCTGCTCGGCGCGGCCACGTTCATCGCTCTTGCCGTCAGACTTGGGCTGAGCCTGCACCCTCGGAGCACCCGGACGGCCCTGATGCCCCTCGAAGCGGCCCGGAATCGGCTCTTCCTCATGCTCGGCCCGGCGGCCCAGCACGGAATAAAGCCGCAGCCCCAGAAAGGCTGCAATCATGGCCAGGATCACGATTTCCGCTGTCACGTCCCTATCAATCCTTTTCGCCTGCCGTCACCGACATTCGAGGAGTCGTACGGCAGCGTTTCAGCATAGCCTGAGATAGGTACAGTTTACAAATGAACAACGCGTGAGCGAGCGGATCGGGGTATTTTTCCGCCAAAGCGTTGCACTTATGCAGCCCGAACGGCCCTGCATCCACGTATCGGCATCGATCACCCCTGCATATTTTCCCCCGCCGGGTGTTCCACGCGGCCGCAAAATGCTCTAGGCGCGCCCGCTGACACAGATTTCTTTGCGGGAAAGCATACCAATGGCCGACGAAGGCAACGTCATCTCCGATCTCAACCTGGGCAACGGCGCCGACACCGGGCCATCGGCCGGGATCATCTCCCAGTACATCAAGGATCTCTCGGTCGAGAATCCGAATGCGCCGCAGTGCTTTCAGTGGCAGGAACAGCCGCAGATCGACGTGCAGTTCAACATCGGCGCCCGCGCGATCGAAAACGATGTGCACGAAGTCGAACTGAAGATCACCTGCGCCTCGAAGACCAGCGAAGGCACCGCCTTCGTCGTCGATCTGAGCTATTGCGCGCTGGTCGGCATGCACAACCTCGACGAGGGCCAGAGCCATGCATTCCTCTTCGCCGAAGCGCCGCGCATCCTGTTCCCCTTCGCCCGCCGCATCGTCGCCGATGCCGTGCGCGATGCCGGTTTCGCGCCGCTGATGCTCGAACCGATCGATTTCAACGGCCTCTACGTCCAGCAGCTTCAGGCGCAGGCCCAGCAGCAGGCCGATGCCGAGCAGGGCGAGCCGGCCGGCAACGCCTGACCTTTCCTGACAGCGCGGCAGCACCGGCCATGAAAGGCCATTGGCGATGAGCCTGGTCCGCAACGTCGGCACGATCGGCGGACTGACCGCGCTCAGCCGCGTGTTCGGTTTCGTGCGCGACATGCTGGTGGCGCGCATTCTGGGCGCGGGCATGGCGGCGGACGCGTTCCAGCTCGCTTTCGTGCTGCCCAACACCTTCCGCAGGCTCTTTGCCGAAGGCGCGTTCTCGGTCGCTTTCGTGCCGATGTACACGCGCACGCTGGCGGGCGAGGGCGGCGAGGATGCCGCCGACAGGTTCGCCAGCGACGTGCTCGCGGTGTTCATCTGGGTGCTGCTGGGCTTTTCGGCCGTAGCGATGCTGGTAATGCCCGGGATCGTCTGGCTGCTCGCCAGCGAATTTCAGGCAATCCCCGGCAAGTTCGAGCTGGCCGTCACGCTCTCGCGCGTTACATTCCCGTATCTCGGACTTGTCAGTCTGGTCGCGATGCTGTCGGGCCTGCTCAATGCCCATTCGAGATTCGCACCCGGCGCTTTCGTGCCGGTGCTGCTCAATGTGGTGCTGATCACCGGCATCGTCACTGGCTATTTTCTGCGTGAAGCGGGCGGGACCGATGTGACCGTGGCCTATGTCCAGTCCATCGCCGTGGCCGCCGCGGGCCTTGCGCAATTGCTCTACATGGGCTGGGCCACCCGCAAGGCAGGCGTGCGGCTGAAGATCACCCGACCGCACATCACGCCCGACGTAAAGCGGCTGGCCATGCTGATCCTGCCCGCCACGTTCGGCGCGGGCGTCTATCAGATCAGCCAGTTCGTCGACACGTTCTTCGCCACCTCGCTGGCGCAGGGCTCGCTGACGCTGCTCAAATATGCCGACCGGCTCAACCAGATGCCGCTTGGCATTGTCGGCATCGCGCTGGGCACGGCCATCCTGCCGATGCTCTCGCGCCACATCCAGACCGGCGATGCCCGCGAAGCCCAGCGGCTGCAGACCAACGCGGTGGAAATGGCGACGCTGCTGACCCTGCCCGCCGCCGCCGCCCTGGCGATCTGCGCGCCCGCTTTCGTCACTGCCTTCTTCGTCGGCGGCAAGATGACCATGGCCAATGGCGCGATCATGGCGGACATCGTCGTCGCGCTGGTAGCCGGGCTGCCCAGCTATGTGCTGGTCAAGGTATTCCAGCCCGCCTTCTTCAGCCGCGAGGATACGCGCACCCCGGTGTGGATTTCCGCCGGGGCGCTGATCGTGAATATCGGTGTGAACATCGTGGTCGTGCCGCGCTTCGGCATTGTCGGCCTTGCCGCGGCGACGGCGTTCACCTCCACGCTCAACGTGCTGACGCTCTACACCATCCTGCAGATTCGCGGGTGGTTCCATTTCACCGGCAAATTGGGCGGGCGAATCGGGCGCCAGCTTGTTTCCACGGCAGCGATGAGCGCGGTTCTGCTATGGCTGATGCCCCTGATGGCAGGCCGTTACGGCGGCAACGTGATCGAAAAGATCTGGTCGCTCGGCGTTCTGTGCGGGGCGGGGCTCTTGGTGTTCTTCGGCACGGCCTATGTCACCGGCGCGCTGGACAAGGACCTGCTGGCCCAGCTGCGCCGCCGCAGGAAAGCCTCCTGAGGCTTCCAAAGACCCGAATTTGTGCTAAGGGCCCGCGCCATGCAGGCTTTCTTGCCCCTCGGGAATCATGGCCGTCGTCCCGGCCGGGCGGCTTGGCGATGGCGCTGCGCCGCCCGCTGATCCACTTCCTGCGCCGTTCGTTCTGAACGGCAGCTTCCATGCTCTATCCGCACGTTTCATGAAGGACGCACCCATGCGTATCGTTTCCGGCATCCAGCCCACCGGCAACCTGCACCTCGGCAATTACCTCGGCGCCATCCGCAACTGGGTGAAGATGCAGGACGAGGCCGCCGCTTCGGGCGGGCAGTGCCTCTATTTCCTCGCCGATCTTCACGCGATCTCGATGCCGCACGTTCCCGAAGAACTGGCCGCGAACACCCGCGAGATGGTGGCCGCGCTGGTCGCCTGCGGCGTCGATCCCGACCGCTCGATCCTGTTCAACCAGGCGCAGGTTCCCCAGCACGCGGAGCTGCAGTGGCTGCTTAATGGCACCGCGCGCATCATGAGCCTGCGCAACGGCTCGGCCAAGATGAGCAAGTCCGATCCCTCGGACATGAGCCGCATCAACATGACCGACGATGCCGACACGATCATGCAGAAAGTCAAGAAAGCCAAGACCGATCCCGAGCCGTTGCCCGGCGACAAGGCCGATCTGGAAGGGCGCCCCGAAGCGGCGAACCTCGCCGGGATCTACGCCGCGATGGCCGACACGACGGTCGATGGCGTGCTGGCGCAGTTCGGCGGCGAAGGCTTCGGCAAGTTCAAGCCCGCGCTCGGCGAACTGCTGGTGGAGAAACTTTCGCCGATCAACGCACGCTTCCTGGAACTGCGTGAAGACCGCGAGGCACTCGACGCCATCCTGCGCAAGGGCGCGGAAAAAG
>JARROF010000155.1:0-7230 GCA_037384205.1 Novosphingobium sp.
GGCGCTGCCGATGGATGTTCCGTTTTTGCTGAGTGTTGCGCAGATGCGTAGGATCGAGCCATTTTTCCCGCTTTCACATGGGATACCAAGGGTCAATGACCGGCGGGTTGTTTCGGGGATCGTCTATGTCATCAAGCACGGTCTGATGTGGCGCGATGCACCCAAGGGTTACGGCCCGCACAAGACGATCTACAACCGGTTCATCCGCTGGAGCCGCCTGGGCGTGTTCAACCGCATCTTCGCCGAGCTCGCGGGCAAGGTGGGAGAACCCGACGCAATCATGATCGACGCGACTCACCTGAAAGCGCATCGCACCGCCGCCAGTCTGTTAAAAGGGGGGCTGTTCCCCGACGTATCGGGCGCACCAAGGGGGGATTGAACTCCAAGCTCCATGCCGTTTGCGATGGGCTTGGCAGGCCGATCATCCTGCTCCTCACCGAAGGCCAGATGAGCGACCACAAAGGCGCAGTTCTGTTGTTTTCCAGCATCCCCAAGGCCAAGGTGCTGCTCGGTGACAAGGGTTATGACAGCCGAAAGCCAATCGCAAGGTTCAATACCACTACGACAAGCAACTCTACCGCCTGCGCCACAAGATCGAGAACATGTTCGGCAGGATCAAGGACTGGCGCCGCGTCGCAACCCGCTATGACCGGTGCGCCCACACCTTCATGTCAGCCATCTCGATCGCCGCTACCGTCTGCTACTGGCTGTGATCAATGAGTCCTGAGCCTAGGGGCTACTCAGACCGAGGACCAACTCGACATGCAGACGTTGCACCGCGTTCGTGATCGGCTCGTCGGTGAACGGATCGCTGATCTCGATGCGGAGTTTACCGACGCGGCCCGGATCGATGAGCGAACGCGGCGCCTGCTGACCATTCCGGGCATCGGTGCACTTAATGCGACCGCGCTGGTGGCCGCGATCGGAGACGCCCGAACATTCGGCCGTGGCCGGGATCTTGCCGCCTGGCTTGGGTTGGTACCGGGGCAAGCAACCACCGGAGGCAAGCCTCGGCTGCTTGGCATTACCAAGCGTGGGAGCCGCTATCTACGCAAAAATCTGATCCAGGGCGCACGTTCGTCGCTGCCGACGATGAGCAAGAACGATACGCGGCTCGGTGCCTGGCTACGAGGCCTGCTCTCACGCTCCCACCCCAACACCGTCGTGGTGGCACTAGAGTCTGTCCTGTTTAGATTGAAGCATATCGGGAGTTTCTGAGGTATGCCGCGCATTCGTGCGGTGGGAAGGCATCGAGGAGTTGTCCGATGCGCTTCCAGGTTGCCTCGACGGTGCGCTCGGCAGCTTTTCGCAGCAGCAGCTTGAGCGTGGCGAAGACCTGCTCGATGGGGTTGAGGTCGGGGCTGTAGGGCGGGAGGAAGAGGAGCTTGGCACCTGCCGCGGCTTTGTTGCACAAATCGGCCGCAGGTTCGCCGTCGGGCCTTGGAGGCGGTCAGATACGGCACACGCTGAGTTTGAGGCGTTTCGAGCGCGGTGAAGCGGTTGAGGATGGCTGCCCGGACTTGTATAGTTCGGCCACCTGGCGATCGAAGTCTCTTGCCATGACGCTTTCTCCCAGCAGCTTGAAGCAGTGCATCTTGGTTTCGATGCGGCTTCGCAGGTGATAGCCACTCCAGCGTTTTCCAGATGGTCCTGCCAAGGCGGCGGCTTGCCCGAACGGTCTCGTTGCGTGCCGCGACGCCTGGCGTGCTCTCGGGCCAGGCCCGCGCATTGCGGCGGGCGGGAAT
Organism: Novosphingobium sp.; assembly: GCA_037384205.1. Classification (GTDB taxonomy): domain Bacteria; phylum Pseudomonadota; class Alphaproteobacteria; order Sphingomonadales; family Sphingomonadaceae; genus Novosphingobium. The sequence continues at coordinate 1,746 of JARROF010000155.1, forward strand.
GACGGCATGGGCATCGCGTGCGGCGATGGCATCGTGGCAGGCCTTTGTGTCGTAAACCCCGTCAGCACTGACGGTCGCGATGGCTTGATCCTCCGGTATCTGCGCCAGCAGTTCGGGAAGCATGGGCGCGTCGCCCACCCGGCTACCGGTCACTTCGATAGCCCTGATCTCCAGTGGTCCGGCGTCGACGCCGAGGTGGACCTTGCGCCACTGCCGGCGCTTGGACGGGCCGTGCTTTCGGGCACACCATTCCCCGTCACCCACGGCCTTGATGCCCGTGCTGTCGATCAGCAGATGCAGCGCTCCACAACTGGGCTGGCAAGGGATCTCGACGAGCAGTGTCTTCTGCCGCCGGCTCAGCGTGCTGAAGTCCGGCACCGGCCAATCGAGCCCGGCCATCTCCAGAAGGCTTGCGACCATGCCGGTGGTCTGGCGCAAGGGCAGCTTGAACAACGCCTTCAGCGTCAGGCATGCCTGGATCGCGGCATCCGAGAAGACAGGCTGACGCCCGCGCTTGCCGGTTGGCGGGGACAGCCACTGCATCGTGGGATCAAACCAGATCTGAAGCGAACCTCGCTGCGCCAATGCTGCGTTGTAGGATTTCCAATTCGTCGTACGATAGCGTGCGCGGGGCGGTTTGCTCATCGGCGCCCTTTAACAAACTGGATTCACGAACGGAAACACGCTGCCATTTGCGCAACAAAGCCGGGCCATCCCATAGCCCCCCCGCTCCATGCCCAAGACTACGTCCAATACCCTCAGCCGGATGCCCGGACAGGGTAACCAGGGTGCCCAACTAACAGGCTGCGCCCTCCCCGAATAGATCCGACATTTGCGCAACACATACGCTCCATCATTGCGCCATATTTTTACTTTTATTAATAAATGTATGCTCTTCAACTATATAAACAAGACATTTTGATTTATCGACAAGGCTGTCTTCGTCTGGCTTTAGCACGTTAAAATAGGTCGGGCTTGAGGTCATGGCCTTCAGATCGTCCATTGATTCAAACCACACTTCCATGATGCCGTCGAAATCGAAGGGCGGGGCAGGGAGGGCAAGGCCGCCAAACTGCTGTGATGCGACATCGGATCCAGAATTTAAATAGTTCTGCGTATAGCGGAAAATGTATTTTTCAATATCCGGATTGTTCATGGCAATCGGAGCATGGACATTTTTCCAATGATCAGCGAACTCTTGGTGTGTGATTCGGGGGTGGCGTTTTATCAACGTAATCATTTTTATCATTTGTTTCTCCCTTTTCATTCGGAGAAGTGCCGCCTCTATAGGGGATACCTTTCCGAAATTTTGTAGAATACTGTCGAGCTAAATACAGCGCCGTGTCAAAACCTCACGCCAAAGGTCGCACCAGCGGTCCGCGGAAGACCCGCGTAGCGCCAGATGATGTCCGATCCGACGCCGACACTTGTCCAATAATATTTGTCGGTCAGGTTGCGGACCCAGAGAGAGCCGTACCAGCCATGGGCAGATTCAATGCCGATCCGAGCGTCGTAGACCGTGTAGGCCTTGATCAGTGAGTCTGGAGAATTGGCCAGGTCTGCATAGGTCTTACTGTTATAAAGCGCGTTTCCGCCCACGTAAGCTTCCAAACCTCCGCCGATCTTCGATCGGTATTCGATCTCGAACGTTCCAGACCATTCGGGCGCATAATTGAACGAGTTGCCCTTGAAATCGACGATTGCGGTCGTGATGTCCCGTCCCTGATAGTCGCCGATCCTGGTCCGGATATAAGTGAACGAGGCTCGGCTGGTCAGCCCCTTGAACGGGCGAAGCTGGATATCAGCCTCTGCGCCGGTCGCCTTGGACTTCGGGATGTTCACCTCGGTGGAAACCACCCCGAGCGGTGGAACATTGCCGTAAGTGAAGAACTGCTTGTCGCGATAATCATAGTAGAAAGCAGCAGCACTCAGCGTCACATGGCGATCCAGAAGGTCGGTCTTGATGCCGGCTTCGTAGGAAGTCAGCTGTTCCTGACTGACCTGATTGGCCTGGCTGGCGATGACGACGTCGTAGACCGGATAGCCACCCGACTTGTAGCCCCGGCTGACCAGGGCATAGAGAAGCGAATCGGGTGCGAACTTGTAGTTCAGTCCGATGCGCCAGGATACATTGTCCTCTTTCTGCGCTGCCGACAGGCTCGTGGGTTCGAAACTGCGCAGACCTCCCGGCAGGGACATTGAATCGTCCAGCGATGCACAGCCACCCGGTGCGATGGGCACGATCGGGCCGAGGCCCTGAGTGCTGCGGGCGAAATCCGCGATGGCGGTCAGGAATCCAGCCCAGCTTCCGTCGCCGGTGTCCCGCGTACAACCCTTCGTGGTCTGGCGCGTTGCGGTATAGCGTATGCCGGCGGTGAGCGTGAGCTTGTCGATAAACTCCCAGTCTACATTGCCAAAAATCGCTGCTGCCCGGTTGGTGCCGGTGAAGACGGTGTCGAATGATACCGGCGGAAGGCTGGAGGAGTTGTTTATAACAGAAAATACGTTTTCGCCGATCTTGTCCTTCTGGTAACTTACGCCCAGAATATAGTGGACTTCGGCCTCTGGTATCTTGCCGGTGAAGCGAACTTCCTGATTAAAGCTCCGCAAGTTGGACTTGGGATTGACGGCGCCGCCATGGAACACGGTGGCGTCGGTATCGACCAAGGTATCATTCTTGTTTTTCACGAAGTTGGTAATCGACGTCAGCGTCAGATTGTCGTCGATCTCGTAATCCGCCCGTCCGACCGCCTGAAACAGGTGATTACGGTTGCGTTTCATATCATCGGCCTCGGCCGCCCGGGCTGAGTGCGGTAGCGGATAATTCGCCAGCTCTGACTGTTCGTTCGCGGGATTCTGAGGTGCCGACCGCTGCAACTGCAGCAGTTGCGAATCTCCATGATCATAGTTTCCGTTCACGTTGACCGATAGTTTCAGGCGTTCGCTCGCCTGCCAATCGAGCAAAAGTCGCGCTGCTCCGCGATTCTGGTCTCCGTGCTTGGCGTGGGTAGCGAAATAGCCCTTCTGCCATTCGCCGAACTGATTGGTGGAGAAGGCAAGTCGGGCGCGTAGCGTATCGCTGAGCGGACCGCTGATATGCCCCAGAAGTTCGACGCCACCGAAATGATTGACGCTGAACTGGCCGCCTACGTCCAGATATTCCGTCGGCTTTGCAGCGATCACGTTGACCGAACCGCCGGTGGCATTCTGTCCAAATAATGTCCCCTGCGGCCCCTTCAGCACCTCGATATGGTCAACATCGAGCAGAAGGCCCGCCGTCATCGACGCATAAGGCAGCGCGGCTTCATCGATATAGGATGAAACGGTGGGGGTGGCCGATGCCTGGTTCGAATTAAACCCGATGCCCCGGATCGAAAATATCTGAAAGCCATAGGTCGATTTTGCGGCGGTGAAACCCGATACCACCTTGGCCATCGACGTTATATCCGTGACACCTGCCGATTGGAGCTGCTCCGCACTGGCTGCGACGATCGAGATGCCGACGTCGTTCAATCGCTGCGAACGCTTCTGCGCGGTTACAACGATCTCCTGGCCATTCGCCTGAGGGTCGCCCCCGGGTTGCGGATTGGTTTGAGCCAGTGCTGACTGCGCGCTCAGTGCCGTAATACTCGCTGCCGCAAGAAAAATTCTCCTCACACACCCCTCCGTTTATTTATTATATTTTTTATTGTGGTTGTTATTTAACATAACAACCCTAGTTTCTTATTTATAATTTATTTGTAACAAGAAGTTGTCATTTATATAAAGCGTTCCGCTCGCGCGATATAACCAGTCCATCTGCTTGGGCGCAGGACGAGTTCCTCCCAGGCGGCGCGATCACGTGCAACGCCGGCTTCAAGATCGAACTCGCTGCCCCACCAGAGCTCTCTTACGCCGATCGCGAAACTGTTCTCTATAGCGCCGGGAATCGGCCGGCAGCGGACGTGGCGCAGCGCGCCCAGTCGTTCGCCGAGATCGAAGTCGTCATCGCCGTCCCAGGCATGATCACCATCTTCTTCGATGAATTGCAGCAGCTTGATCGTTGTTGGCAGGCGTTGAACATCCCACACTGCTTCGGCTGGGCCAAGCGGGAGGCGACGGTCGGGACCGGATTTCAACACCTCTTCAGCGGTGATCAGAAAGCGAAGCCTGGGCATGTCAACGAAAAGAGGCTCATCAACGCTGATATGCGCAGCATATACCGGCTCCGTGCCGACATTCATGGCATCCTCAAGACTGTCGAACCAGACTTCTGCGCATGCTTCGAAATACGTCTGACGTTCGTCGAGCAAATCGCTGTGAATCTGATGGCTCTGCACGTAGGCGCGGGTCGTCGACATGCTGGCTCCGAGGGTGCCGTGCGGATGCCGGTAATGATCGTGAAACTCTCTGGCGGAAATATCCGGCCGCCTGGGTATTGCGCCGAAAGTCTTCACCCTTGCCATTCCAGTCCCCCTGCTCATCGACGGAAAATTCAGAGTCGATCATTTCTCGAGCGCTCGTGTACTTGTGCGGAGCACTCTGCACTTCGTATCGCGCACAGGGCTGCTAAGCCCCTATTCCGTTGTAGTTCCGTTTTGGAAAGTCGAGATAGAATGAAATAATGATCATTCAGTGATATTCTGCTGCTTTCTGAAGCAGTGCGCGGCTCTCAACGCGTCGGCAGCGCAGTGTAGAAGCGGTTCTGGTCAATGAGGGCTGAGCGAGGGCAGGCAGTGCAAGTGACTTCAAGGAAGCAGATGGACAATCGGCGCGAAAAAGTGCGCGCTATGATCCAGTGCTGCAAGCGCTTCCTGCCCTGCTAGGGTCAAAATTCAATCAGTGTATTGATGCGGATAGCTTTTTCTGATTCCTTCTGCTGATGGGAATAGAGGAGAAGCGAATGGCGCTATTTGGGCTGTCGGATGAAGCCTGGGCGATAATCGCGCCACATCTGCCCAGCAACCAGTCCGGAGCCCGTCGGGTGGACGACCCCCGGATTATTTCGGGGATTGTCCATGTTCTCAAGGCTGGCTGTCGGCGGTGTGATTGCTCTGGCGATTATGGCCCTCAATCACTGTTTATAATCGCTTCAATCGTTGGTCGAGGCGTGGCTTCTGGTCGAAATCGCTTGATACTCTGGTGCAAGCCGGTGCCGTGACCAGAAGCACAGCCATCGATAGCACCTATGTCAAAATCCAGCGAGCAGCCTTTGGCGCAAACGTATGGCTCGCCCCGTCGGCAAGCGGTTTGTGTATGACGATCTGATCAGTCTGCGAAAACGTATCCGGCCTTTCAGCATGGTACCGTTGGCCAAGATGGAGATCCGCGCGTCCTGGTCCTCATAAGGGGGCCGGCATCGAGTGCCATTTTACGCCGTAGGGTTCCAGGACACCGGTCGACTGTCAGGCCATCTGTCACTCACCTCCCGCAGACATCATCCGGCTGCTGCACGCGCACCGGCCAATCTCATTCACGCCGCTTGCGCGACCGGTTCGTAGGTGCT
>JARROF010000156.1:0-6686 GCA_037384205.1 Novosphingobium sp.
GTCGCGAATTTCAGGGAGCAAATTCGATCATGGACGCATCACCGCCCAGCGCCTGATACAGCGTGACCTGGTTCTGCAATTGCGCAAGCTGGTTGGCCGATAAAGCGAGATCGGCGGCACGGCGGCGCTCCTGCGCGTCGAGCCAGGCTCGCAGTGCCACGGCCCCGGCGCGGTAGCGGACTTCGTAGAGGCGCTCGGCATCGACGGCGGCATCTCTGGCGCGGCGCAGCGCCAGGCCCCGGGTCGCCAGCTCAGCTCTGGCCGAGAGCGCGGTTTCGACTTCGGCCAGTGCGCCATAGAGCGACTTGCGGAACAGGATTACCGCCTCCTCGTAGCGTGTGCGGGCGATCTGCGTCTCGAAGCGCATCGCATGGACGTTGAGGAAGGGTAGCGTCAGCCCCGCCCCGAGCGTCGCCACGGGATTAGCCAGAAGATTGAGAAGGCCACGGCTCGATGTCCCCAGCGCCCCGGTCAGGGTGAGCGCCGGGTAGAAACTGGCTCTTGTCGCGTCAGCCCTCGCAAGCGTGCCCCGCAGCCGCAGTTCAGCGGCGCGCAGGTCCGGGCGGCGGCCGAGCAGATTGGCAGGCAGTCCGGCGGCAACGTCCGGCAGCGGTGCGGACCTCAAGCCTTGCGGTTCGTTTGTGGGCACCGGACCGCCATCGAGCAGCACCATCAGCGCCTCGCGCATCTGCACGCGCGCCTGCCGCACCTCGGCGAGAGCAGCCTCCTGCGCAGTCACGGTCTGCTCGACCTCGCGCACCTCCAGCGCTGAAAGCGCGCCCGCCTCGTACTGCGTTTCGACCAGAGACTGCGTCCGGCGCGCATAGGCCAGGCTCTGCTCGCCCAGAGCGATCCGCTCGTTCGCCAGCGCGATCTGCCAGTAAAGCGAGGCCGTGGTCCCGACGAGCGTGAGGAAAACGCCGTCGCGGTCCTCGGCTGTGGCCTGTGCTTCGAAGCGAGCCGCATCCCGGCGCGCATCGAGACGACCGAACAGGTCCACCTCCCAGGCCAGGCCGATCGATGCGGAGGCGCTCTCCGCAGACTTGCGAGACGACCCCGACAAGGGTTGCGACAGTCCGGTGTTGAAAGAGCCATTCGGTATCGGCATCAGCGCGTTGCCGGCGAGCCGCGCCTCAAGCCGGGCGCGGTGTACGCGGACCGCCGCTGCGGCAAGGTCCGGATTGCGGGCAATGGCAAGATCGACCAGCGCATCGAGCGCCGGATCGCCGAACGCATGCCACCACTTGTCCTGGCGCACCGCCATTTGGGGCGCGGGCGTCTGATGGGCAAATGTAGCAGGAAGCGGCGCGTCAGGGCGCACATAGGGCGTGGTGGCGGCACAGCCAGCGAGAAGCGCGCTGGCGATCGTCAGCGAAAGAACAGGTTTCATCATCAGTCTCTTGCCAGGGCCTCGACCGGATCGAGCCGGGCAGCGTTGCGCGCAGGGAGAAAGCCGAACAGGATGCCGATGCCGGTCGAGCAGGCGAAGGCCAGCAGGATCGGAGGCAGCGAGAACTCCATCGCGAACCCGCTCCCGGTCAGGTGCACGGCCAGTCCGATCAGCAAGGCCAGCAGCACGCCCACCGCACCGCCGATCAGGCAGACCAGCACGGCTTCGATCAGGAACTGCTGGAGGATGTCGCTCTGCCGCGCACCGACGGCCATCCTCACGCCGATTTCACGGGTCCGCTCGGTGACCGAGACGAGCATGATGTTCATCACCCCGATCCCGCCGACCACCAGCGCGATGACGGCGATGGAGGAGATCAGCAGGGTGAGCGTCTGGCTGGTCTGCGTGATCGCCTTGCGGATCTGGTCGGAGTTGAAGATGAAGAAGTCCTTCGAGCCATGCCGCCGCGTCAGCAGCGTGGTGACGGCTTCTTGCGCCGCATTGCTCGTCACATTGTCGGCAACGCGCACGGTGATGCTTTCCAGATTTGTCCGCCCCGTGATCCGTGTCGCGGCCGTGCTATAGGGAATGTAGACATTGGCGCTGGAACTTCCTCCGCCGCTTTGCGAGGGGCGCAGCACGCCGATCACGCGCACGGGCACTTTCCCGAGCAGGATGGTGGCGCCGATAGGGCGCGCGCCGTGCGGAAAGAGCGTCGTGCGGGCTTTGGTGTCGATCACCGCCACTTGCGCGGTGCGCGCCACCTCCTCCTCCTTGAACAGCGTGCCCTGCGCGACCTTATAGCCACGGACGCGGAAATAGCCTGCACCAACCCCGGTGATCTGGGCGGTCGCGGCGATGTTGTCGCGCCGGGCAGTGACGCTGGCCGAGACATTGGGCGACACGCTGTCGATATAGGTCTGCCGTGCCAGCACGCGCGCGTCGCGCTCGCTCAGCGTCTGGATCGAGGCGGCGCGCAGATCGCCAAAATCGCGGCCGGGGAAGATGTCGATCGTATTGGTGCCAAGGTCGCTGATCTGCGCCATCACCTTCGATTGTGCGCCATTGCCGAGCGCTACCACCGAGACGACCGATGCAATGCCGATGATGATTCCGAGCATCGTCAGGAACGTGCGCATCCGGTGCGCGGCCATGGCCAGCAGGGCCATGCGGAAGGCCTCGCGGAACCGGTCTGCCGCCGCCCGCCACGGCGCGGCCGACGGCTGCGCGGCCTGCGCCAGCGCCTGCCGCCGGGGCGGCTCGCGCGTGGCGCGATCGGCGACGATCACGCCGTCGCTGATCTCGATGATCCGGTCCGCATGGCCGGCCACAGTCATGTCGTGGGTCACGAGGATGATCGTATGGCCCTCGGCGTTCAACTCCTGGAGGATCTGCATCACGTCCTCGCCGCTCGTGGTGTCGAGCGCGCCGGTCGGCTCGTCGGCAAGGATGATCGCGCCGCCGTTCATCAAGGCCCGCGCGATGGAAACGCGCTGCTGCTGGCCGCCCGAGAGCTGGCCCGGCAGGTGGCGCGTTCGTTCGCCCAGTCCAAGACGCGCCAGCAAGGCCAGCGCCCGCTCGCGCCGTGCAGCGGGATCGCGCCCGGCATAGATCGACGGCACCTCGACATTGCCCACGGCAGAAAGGTCGGACAGCAGATGATAGCGCTGGAAGATGAAGCCGAAATGCTCGCGGCGCAGCGCCGCCAGTTCGTCGGGCGCGAGCGTACCGGTATCTCGGCCCTGCACGCGGTAGGAACCCGATGTCGGGCGATCGAGGCAGCCGAGGATGTTCATCAGCGTAGACTTGCCCGAGCCCGACGCGCCGACGATGGCCACCAGCTCTCCGGCGCGGATCGTCAGGTCGATATCCTTGAGCACGGCAATGGTGCCCTCACCCGCCGGGAATTCACGCCGCAGCCCTTTGGTTTCGATGATCGGAGAGCGGTTCATCAGAAACCCATGTCCATGCCGCTGTCAGTCGCAGGCGCGGCGACCGCTTCCGCGATGACGGCCTTTTCGCCCGGTTTGACGCCCGAGAGCGCGACCGCATTGGTATCATCGGCAATGCCGATGCGGACTTGCCGCGTCTCGATCTGCCCGCTCTGATCGACCACCCGCACCTGATAGCGCCCGTCGGCCCCGCGTTCTCCCAGCGCCGCAAGCGGAACCAGCACCGACCGATGCGCCCGCGCGAGCAACACCGAAACCTGCACGGTCATGGACGGGCGCAGCAATCCATCCGGGTTGGGAACATCGAACAGCGCGTTGTAATAGATCGCTGCCGTTCCGGCCGAGGCACCGCTTGTGCTCGTCGTACTGGTGGCGGTTATAGAGTCCGGTGCAGGCTCGATCCGGTCGATCCGCGCGTGATAGCGATGGTCGGGCGCGCCCAGCGTCGTGAACCGCACCGTCTGGCCGGGCCGGACCTTCTGCACATCGGCCTCCGAAATTTCGGTCCGCACCGTCATGACGTCGAGGCGGGCGAGCATGACGATCGTCGGCGCCGACTGGAACGAGTTGACCGTCTGCCCCTGCTTCGTGACGACCGCCACGATGGTTCCGTCCATCGGCGCAACGATGCGGGTGAAGCCGAGGTTGAGGCGCGCCGTCTCCACCTGCGTACGGGCCTGGACGATCTGCGCGTCCAGCGCGCGCAGGTCTCCGCGAACGGCGGTCAGCGCAGCCTTGGCGGCCTCGTGATCGGCGCGCGATGTCGCATCGGCGGCGAGCATCGTTTGCTGGCGGCGATAGGCAAGCTCGGCCTGCACCAGCGCGCCTTGCCGCGATGCTTTCTGCGCGATCAGCGATTTGACCGCGGCCTCGGCATTGCGCAGCGCCAGCCGCTGCGGCGCGGGATCGATCTCGGCAATCGGCTCGCCTGCCCGCACCCGCTGGCCGAGATGGACGTAGAGCTTCGTGACCTGACCGGAGACCTGCGCGCCAACATTCACCAGTTCCTTGGGGCGCAGCTTGCCGGTCGCCAGCACAGTCTGTTCAATATCGCCTACCGTGACCTCCGCTGTGGTAAGACCCTCGGCGGCCGACGGGCGCGTGGCGAGCCACCAGCCAAGACCGCCAAGAGCAAGAATAACGGCGAGACCAACGAAGAGAGAAAGGCGGCGTGATGTCATGCGCGGCCTTATGACAAGCGCCACACCACCCGTGGGTAAGATGATCGTAAGCGAAATGAAAAGATTGCGTAAAGAGGGCTGACATCGCGCGCGCGACCTTCCAGCGTCGTTTGCAACCAGAGGACGAGACGTGACCAACCTGCTGCTGATCGACGACGATGCGGACCTGAGCGCGATGCTGCGCGAGTATCTCGCCGCAGAGGGTTTCACGCTTACCGTTGCCGGCAATGGCGAAGACGGCGTGCAGCAGGCGCTGACCGGGCGGTACGAGGCGGTGATCCTCGACATCATGCTGCCGCGCATGAACGGCATCGAGGTTCTCGGCCGCATCCGCCAGACCAGCCAGGTACCGGTGCTGATGCTCACCGCGCGCGGCGACGATGTCGACCGCGTGATCGGGCTGGAGCTTGGCGCGGACGACTATATCGCCAAACCCTATTATCCGCGCGAGTTGCTCGCCCGGCTCCGCGCTGTGCTCCGGCGAACGGGCGGGCCCAGCCCTATCGGGCCCTTGGCGATGAGACAGCTGACGCTCGATCCCGCCCGGCGCGATGCACGTTGGGATGGACGGTCCGTCGAATTGACCGTCACCGAGTTCAGCCTGCTGGAGGCCCTGATGCGTGCGGACGACATCGTTTCGACCAAGGACGAGCTGTCGCTGGCCGCGCTCGGCCGGCAACGGCAGCGCTACGACCGTAGCATCGACGTCCATGTCAGCAATCTGCGCCAGAAGCTCAGTCATGCCAGCGCGGGCGCGGTCGAGATCGAGACCATTCGCGGCATCGGCTATCGTCTGGCGGTGGCGTCGTGAAGCGCCGGTTGTTCTGGAAGATCTGGCTGGGGTTCCTGGCGGCCTACCTGCTGCTGACAACCGGGCTGTGGTCCTACTGGTCGCTTCAGCCAGTCCCCTACCAGCCTGACTGGGATCCCCCTCACGCGGCAGGCAAAGCACTCGTGGAGACGGCAGCCAATGCGCTGGAACGGGGCGGCCAGCCCGGTCTGGAACAGCAGATCGCGGACTGGCCCGCCGCTCATCGCCAGCGGCTGACCGTTGCCCCCCTCGCCAGCGATTCCTGTGCCAATACGGCGGACCCGCGCGCCATCGCGCGGGCAGCGCACGGCTATTGCCTGCGCTACGCACTGCCGCCGTTGAGCGATGTCGATGAGGACTGGGTGTCCACCGTCGCGCCGCCCGATTACCTGATCGCCATCGCACTGGCTGGCCTTGTCTTCAGTGCCGCGCTCGCCGCCTATCTTACGTCGCCCATCCATCGCTTGCAGGCGGGGTTCGGCAGGCTCGCGCAGGGGGATCTGCGTGTCCGGCTCGGCCCGAGGATGGGGCGCCGCAAGGACGAAGTCGCGGACCTCGCCCGCGATTTCGATGCCATGGCCGAGCGGCTTCAGGAACTCGTCGGCGCGCGCGACCGCCTGCTCCACGATGTCTCGCACGAGCTTCGTTCGCCGCTGGCACGGATGCGGCTGGCGGCCGACCTGCTGCGCCGCGATCCGGCCCGTCTCGAAACATCGCTCGATCGTATAGACCGCGAGGCCGATCATCTCGACGCGCTGGTGGGAGAACTGCTCACCCTCGCCCGGCTGGAAAGCGATGCGGGGCCGAGCGAGGACTATTTCGATCTGCTCGAGGTCTTGCGGCTGGTAACCGACGACGCGCAGTTCGAAGCCGAGGCTCAGGGCGTGACCCTGAATGTCGAGCTGCCGCCGGACGGCACCGATGACGAGTGGCTGATCCTCGGAAGCGGCCAGATCGTTCATCGCGCCTTCGAGAACATCCTGCGCAATGCCTTGCGGTTCTCGTCTCAGGGGCAGGCCGTCCACCTCACGCTTGCGCGCGATGGCACGGACCGCTGCACCATCACGGTGGATGACGAGGGACCGGGCATCGCCGAGGACGAGGCCACGCGGCTGCTGCAGCCGTTCGTGCAGGGCGCGAACCAGAGCGGCGCGGGCTTCGGTCTCGGGCTTGGCATTGCCCGCCGCGCTATCGCGGCCAGCGGCGGAACGGTAACGCTGGCGAACCGTGCTGGCGGCGGGTTGCGCGTCACCATCACCCTGCCCCTGGCGCGCCCAGCCTTGCACCAGCCCGATGCCGACGGGGTACATAAAACGGACCCGGATATACGCTAACGAGCGCCAGTGACGGGA
>JARROF010000157.1:0-6624 GCA_037384205.1 Novosphingobium sp.
CTTCGGGCACGATCCATAGGCGCGAGAGACCCAGCGCATGGTCTATGCGCAACCCGCCCGCGAGGTTGAGCGCGTCGCGGATCGTGTTGATCCACGGGGCATAGCCGCTGCGCTTCAAGCCCTGCGGCGAAAAGCCGGTGAGCATCCAGTTCTGCCCGTGCGGCCCCAGCGGATCGGGCGGCGCGCCGATAGTGAGGCCCTGCAGCATCGCATCGCGCATCTGCCAGCTATCGGCGCCGCCAGTGTGGACGCCCACGGCCAGGTCCGCGAGCAGGCCGATCGCCATGCCGTCCGCGCGGGCGTGGGCCTGCACTTTGGCGAGGCTTTCGCGGGCGAGCCATTGGGTAAAGAGATGGAATTCCACCTCCCGCGCGTTCTGCGTGGAGAAGGCGGCGACGGCAGGGCTTTCCGCATCGTGATAGGCCTCGGGCCACTGCCGCCAGCCATTGGCACCTTGCGGGCGAAAGTGGCTGTCGAGCGCATCGAACAGCGCCTGCCGCCGCAGACCTTCGCCATGCACGGCATTGTCGTTGGCAATGCGGGCGCGAGTCTCGTCGTCGAGGCTGTCGAACAGGGCGCGCAAGTCCGCGTGGCGGCGGGGCAGGGCGCCTTCCCAGTCGATCAGTTCGCCTCCTTCCTGCGGCGGTAGCGGCGGCAGGCCGAGCAGTTCGGGCGTGCCCATCGCACTGTTGAGATAGAGACGGCTGGAAGGCGAATAGGGTGAGAATCCCTTGCCGTTGCCGGGAAACAGCGCGTGGACCGGGTTGATCGCCAGCACGTCCGCCCCGCGCGCGGCGAAGAGGCGCACGGCTTCGTCCAGTTCGCCGAATGCGCCGAACGCGTGCGGAACCGGGCCGCGCAGAGCGGGGATCTGCACTGCCGGGCCCCAGAGCTTGCCCGGTGCGAAGTCCTGCACCGTGGGGCAGTTTTTCGGGGCGACGGCCAGCGTCAGCTCGTGCCCGGCGAGCGAGAGGCGGTAGTATCCGGGGGTGGAAACCGGCGGCAGGGTCCAGTGCTCTACCGGTAGCGCCACGGTCTCGCCGTCCTCCCCGGTCAGTTCGGCGCGCGCGAGGCTGACGGGCAGCGGGGTGGGCAGGCCGACTTCGGTGACGATCATGGCCGGAGGCTGGCGGTGCTCCGCTTCCACGCGGGCAAGGCTCCGCGCGATCTGCGCGGCATCGCCCGCCGGATAGCCCAGCGCGGCGGCTATGGTTTCGAGCGAGGCGTCGGACACCGTCTGCTCGGCGCCGTGCACATCCCACCATGTGCGAGTGAGGCCGATGGCCTCTGCAAGCGCATGCAATTGCTCCATTTCTGCGGCCATGCCTGCCTCCGCCGTTCGCGCAGACAGGATCCCGCAGCGAAACGAACGGAAACTCTAACGCGCGCACGGGGAAGCGGCAATCGCCAGAACACCGGAACAGGGACACTGGTCGAGGATGTTCCAACTCGGTGCCGCAGATTCTCGATTTCATCGGTGGGTGGGAAGACCGGAGGGGGCATGAACGGGCAGGTTCTCCGGCGCGGCGCCTTAGGTCGCGAACCGCGGCACGTCGCGCAGATAGTTGCGCCGCCTTGCCCGGGAGACGGTGCAGGGGCAGTGTCGGTCATCGTTCGGCTCTTCGGTTGAAGGCGTCGAAGGGGGCCGCCTATGATCGGCAGGCCTCAACCCATGCGCGATGCAGGCCCTCTTTCTATAACATCGGGCCAGGCACCATTTCCCCCACGGCCGGTTCGTGCGCGTCGGAGCGAGGGGAAAGACTGCTTTGGACGAAAATGGTGGATAGCGGACGCGTGGGTGCGTGACTGAAATGTGTCCACGCGGACTGGCATGTCTCGACTTCGGCCTTCCCCGCTGAAGTTTATCCGGAGCTTGTCGAGAGGCGGTATGGATGGAGAGGGTTTTGCTTTTCCCGAAGGCGCTTTAGGGAAATGGCCATGGACCTTGACCGTTACCTCGCCCGCATCGGCCTCGATGCCCGTCCTGCGCCCGATGCCGAAGGGCTGGCCTTGCTGCAGTCCGCGCACCGGCGGGCGATCGGGTTCGAGAACCTCGATATCCCGCTGGGGCGCGGTATCCGCATCGACAGCGAAGGCGTGTTCGACAAACTGGTGGTGCGCGGGCGCGGCGGGTACTGTTTCGAGCAGAACCGGCTCTATGCCGATGCGCTGGCCGAACTGGGCTTTCATACCCGGCCGCTGCTGGCGCGGGTGCGGCTGGGCCTGCCCGAAGGCGCGACGCCGCCGCGCACGCATGTGCTGCTGCTGGCCAGTCTCGACGGTGCGCCGTGGATCGCGGATGCGGGTTTCGGCGGCAGTTTCGTCCCGCCGCTGGCGCTGGAAGACGGCGTGGAAGCGGGAACGGCGGATGGCGCGTGGCACCGTTTGCGCAAGGCGGGCGCTCCCGGTTCGCTCGGCGGTGAATGGCTGCTGGAACGCGCGGCGCCCGGCGCACAAGGCGTCTGGCAGGCGCAATATACGTTCGACCTTTCGGAAGTCGCGCCCGACGATCTGGAACAGGGCAACCACTGGACCTCGACCCGTCCGGACACGCGCTTCACTGCACTGCATATTGCCAGCATCGCCTTGCCGGACGGCTTTGCCGGGATGAGCGACCGGCAACTGACAGTGTCTCACGGCGACGTCAGCGAGACGCGCACGATTGCCGATGCGGCGGACTATGCGCGCACGCTGCGCGAGATTTTCAACATTGCGCTCAGCGACGATGAGGTGGCGGGATTGGCGTTGTTCGGGTGACGCGCTGATCAGCGCGCCCGCACGAACTTGCGTTCGTCATTGCGAGCAACGGCAATCCAGAGCGGGTGTAAGGCTGCCTCGCCTCAAACCTCCCGCAAACGCGGCATCAGTTCCACGAAATTGCAGGGCCGGTTGCGGCTGTCGAGCTGTTCGGCAAGGATGCCGTCCCAGCCGTCCTTCACCGCGCCGTTGGAGCCGGGCAGGGCGAAGATGTAGGTGCCGCGCGAAACCACCGCCATGGCGCGGCTCTGCACGGTGGAAGTGCCGATGGTCTTGTAGGAGAGCCAGCGGAACAGTTCGCCAAAGCCGGGGATATCCTTTTCCTTCACCCGGTCCAGCGCTTCGGGGGTGACGTCGCGGCCGGTGAGGCCAGTGCCGCCGGTGGAAACGACCGCATCGATGCCCTGATCGTCGATCCAGTTGTTGAGGCGGCTGGCGATGCGGGCGGCATCGTCCTTCTCGATGGCGCGGGCGGCCAGCTTGTGACCGGCGTCCCTGATGCGCTGGGCAAGGATATCGCCCGAAGTATCATCCTCGGGGCCTCGGGTGTCGGACACTGTCAGGAGCGCGATGTTGATGGGCTTGAAGGTCCGGTCCGTGTCAATGGCCACGCAATATCGCTCCGTTTGCGGCCATGTGCATGCCTTGCGATCCGGAGAGCCCGGGGAAGGTCGGCCACATGTCCTGTGCCAGTTCCATCCGGCTTTCCGAAGGGCCGCCGGCCTGACGCTCGTACATCCAGTAATTGCGCAGGACAATATTCACGTAGCCGCGGGTTTCCCAATAGGGCAGCGATTCCATCCAGAGCAGCGGGTCGCCCTGATCCTTCACTTCAGTGTTCCAGCGGGTGACCGGAACAGGTCCCGCGTTGTAGGCCGCCATGACTTTCAGCAGCAGGCCCTGCGTGCCGGAGGCGTGATCCAGTGCCAGCAGGTGCTGCTGGCCGAAGGCGAGGTTCACTTCCGGATTGTTAAGATCGCGGGCCGAGCCCGAAACGCCAAGGTCTGCCGCGTGATCCTGCGCGGCGGCAGGCATGATCTGCATCAGCCCGCGCGCCCCGGCGGGGCTGACGACGCTCGTCTGGAACAGCGATTCCTGAAGAGCATGCGCATAGACCAGCGCGGGATCGACTTTCCAGCCGCCCACGGGCGTCCATTTGGGGGTAGGAAAGCGCGTGGCCGGTTCGGGGTTGCCGCCTTGCGGTGCATTGTAGGCCATCCACAATTGCGTCGAGGGCAGGCCGAGATCGCGGGCAAGCCGGGTCAGCGGTTCATACTGCGAGGCATCGCCGATGCGGGCCTGATGGCGCAGCACCTCGTCGGCAAGGCCGTCCTTGCCGATCTCGGAAAGCTCCACGGCGGTGCGGACATTGGGATTGGTGCGCAGCCGCTGCCAGTCGGTCTGGGTGAAATCGGCTTCGGAATGCTGTTCGGGCAGCGTCATGCCGAGCTGTTCGGCGGCGAGCATGCCGTAGAGCGTCTCGTCGCGCGTCGCTGCGGCGCGCAGCACGTCTTCGGCCTTGTCCGGACGGCGGGCGCGAATGAAGGCACGGCTTTGCCAATATTGCGCAGCGGTAGTCAGTTCGGCGTTGGCGGATGTGCGCGCGCAATTTCCGAAGGCATCGGCGGCGCCGTCATAGTCACCCAGACGCCAGGCGGCGAGCCCGGCCGTCCACCATGCTTCCCCTACCCAGGGGCCACTGCCGAGCGCGGCAAGCTGCGCCATCTGGTAGGCGGAGGCATCCTGATTCTCGATATAGAAGCTCCAGGCGACGCGCTGGCGCCACTCGGCACGGGCGGCATTGCTGAGCCCTGCGTCGATCCCGTCAAGCAGGACGCGCGCGCCCGTTGGATCGTCGTTCTTGATACGGTCGATAATCCCGGCTGAGACCGTGCCCGGCATGGTGCCATCGTCAATCGCGGCCGGGCGCACGCGGCGCGGCATCGAGGGCAGGCGGGCAAAGCTCTGTTCGGCCGGCAGGCTGGGCACTGTACTTGCCCCGCGTTTGAGGGCGAGGCGGCTGATCTGGTCGGCGCCGGGAAGCTCCGTGCCCTGTGCGAGCCAGGCCTGCAGATCGGGCAAGTCTATTTTCGGCGAACCGGCGGCCAGATAATATTCGGCGCGGGCCTGCTGGTGCAGCGGACCGTCGGGCCGGTCGGCCAGCATCTTCTGCACGGTCGACCAGTCCTTGGAATCGATCGCGTCGAAGATCTGTTTGTAATAGGCCCGGTCGTCCTGGCTCAGCAGCGAGGGGACAGCCGTGCGGTCCGCCCGGGTGCGAAAATAGTCCACCGCCGCGCTGTTGGCGAAGGCCGGCGCCGCCATCACGGTTGCAGCGGCCGCCATGCCGAGCCCCGCGAACAATCCTGCCTTGCGTTTCATCGTAAAGTATGTCCCCGCATCGTGCGATACTCTTGCCTGTTCCGACTGCGATGTCCCCGCCGTTTCAGGCGGCGGTCCATTCGAGCCAGGCTCTCCACAGGACCGGCTTGGCGCGCGGTTGTCGCATCAGCGCAGGCAGGCCCCATGCAGCAAGCATCGGTATCATGCGTCCTTCTTGGTGAAATTCGCGTAAAACGGCAGGCCGTTGCGGTGATTCGTGTCCGATGAGCGGCAGAATGCTGCCTCCGAACACAAGTAGCCGTTTCGGAGCCGCCAGAGCCACATGGTGAGCAAGCACTTGCCCGATGCCGAAACGGTGAAGCGCGGTCCAGTCCGGCGCCGGAGTGTGGCGTGGCAGCACGCTGGCGAGGTACACGTCCTCGCGCCGCGTGCCGAAAGCGGAAAGCATGGCATCGAGCAGCTTGCCTTGCGGTCCGGTCAGCAGGGCCTCGCGGTCTTCGGCCTCGGGTTCCTCCACCACGATCATCAGTCCGGCTCCGGCCGTGCCCTGCGGTGCGATGCGTCCCGCCGTGGCCCCGCCGTCCAGCAGCGGTTCGCCCAGCCACCAGGGCGTAAAGGTGGCAAGGCCGGCCGGAAGCGTGGCGGGATCGAGCCGGGGAGGCCCGGCATCGGCAGGTTCGACCGGGGCACGGGAAGGGCGGCGCTCCGGGCCTCCGCGCCGGTCTTCGTTCCCTTCCGTTTCGGGCACGGCCAGCCATTCGCGCGGCTCGTCGACGAAGTCGTGATCCACGCCCGCCTCGCGCCACCAGTCGAGCGCGCCTGTGATATCGGCCAGAAAATCGGGATTTGCCGGGTGATCCATCAGAGCGGGTCTTGACCTGCCGCGTGCAAGCAATCAAGGCACAAGGGGAAATTAATCGGTCGGCTAAAGCGTCCGATGAACAGGTTTCGGGGGATACCCATGATTGAACGTGAAGAGATGCCTTTCGACGTCGTCATCGTTGGCGGTGGCCCCGCGGGCCTGTCGACGGCGATCCGGTTGAAGCAGATCGATCCGGAACTATCGGTCGTCGTGCTGGAAAAGGGCTCGGAAGTGGGCGCTCATATCCTCTCGGGCGCGACCATCGACCCCAAGGCGCTCGACGAGCTTCTGCCCTCCTGGCGCGACGACGGCTGCCCGCTGGCGGAGACCCCGGTGACTGACAACTGGCACTGGCATCTCCCCAGGAAAGGCAAGTTCTCGCTGCCCCACCTGATCCAGCCGCCGTTCATGTCGAACCACGGCAATTACACCGGTTCGCTGGGCAATCTGTGCCGCTGGCTGGCCGAACAGGCCGAGGCGCTGGAAGTCGAGATCTTCCCCGGCTTCCCGGCGGCCGAGATTCTCTATGACGAGAACGGCGCCGTCATCGGCGTGCAGACCGGCGACATGGGGGTTGACCGCTAAGGCAATCCCAAGGACGTTTTACAGCCGGGGTTGAACCTGCTCGGCTAGTACACCGTGTTCTGCTTAGTCGCGCTCGG
>JARROF010000158.1:0-7324 GCA_037384205.1 Novosphingobium sp.
GCTGGTTCTTGAGATCGAAGGGTTCGAGCGCCGCGGCGATATCAGTCGCCGCGACGTCCGCGGCGGGCTTGTCCTGCACGGCGGAGATCACCAGCGAGACGATGCCCTTGGTGATCGCGGCATTGCTGTCCGCCAGGAAATGCAACGTGCCGTCGTCCTTTGCGGTGGGATAGACCCAGACGCTGGCCGAACAGCCGCGCACCTTGGTCGCGTCGGTCTTGAGCGGATCGGGCATCTCGTCCAGTTCGCGTCCCAGTTCGATGAGGAGCCGGTAGCGTTCGTCCCCGTCAAGGAACGCATACTCTTCGCGAATATCGTCAAGGCTGCGCATGGTATTTGCATTTAGGAAGGCAGGGCGGGAGGACAAGATGTCTCGCCGGGGTTGCGCGTATTTTTCGCATTATTGCGCAACTTCCGTTCGACACGAACGGATCGGGCGGCAAGGAACAGGATGATCGGGGAGATTGCCCTTGGGCCCCAATCCTGTCAGGGATTTGCCCATGACCGAAGCGAAAGCGCATCCCTTTTACGCCATGCACGAACACGGCTTCGTGCGGGTTGCCACTTCCACCCCGCATGTCCGCACCGCCGATGTCGCGTTCAACCGCGATGCGGTGCTGGCCGAGGCGCGCCGGGCGCATGCGGCGCATGTCGATCTGCTGGTGTTCCCCGAACTGTGCCTCTCCTCCTACGCGATCGACGATCTGCACTTGCAGGGCGCGATGATCGCGGCGGTGGAGGCGGCGATCGCAGATATCGTGAAGGCCAGCGCGGAGCTTTCGCCGGTGCTGCTGGTGGGCGCGGCGCTCATGCACAAGGGGCGGCTCTACAATTGCGCGCTGGCCATTGCGCAGGGTCGGTTGCTGGGCGCGGTGCCCAAGTCCTACCTGCCCAATTACCGCGAGTTCTATGAAAAGCGCTGGTTCGCGAGCGGCAAGGGCGTGCGTGGGCAGGCGATCCGGGTGAACGGGCATGACGTGCCGTTCGGCACCGATCTGGTCTTCGCGTCCGAAGTGCTGCCGCATTTCCGCTTCTGCGCCGAAATCTGCGAGGACATCTGGGCCGCGACGCCGCCAAGCGCGCTGGGGGCGCTCGCGGGGGCGACGATGCCGCCGGGTGCCCGGAAGAGACTTTCCGCACGATTGCCTTCCGCCACGCCCCGCACGGCGGAGACATCGGCCTTGTTCGCCCGGTCGGCCGCTTCCCCTTCGTGCCCGACCGCGCCGAAAAGCTCGACGCCGATTGCTACGAGGCGTTCAACATCCAGGTCGACGGGCTGATGCGTCGGCTGGAATCGACGGGGGCCGGATCGATGGTGATCGGCATTTCGGGCGGGCTCGATTCCACCCATGCCCTGATCGTCGCGGCCAAGGCCTGCGACCGGCTGGGCCTGCCGCGCACCTTCATTCGCGGCTATACGATGCCGGGCTTCGCCACCAGCGACGACACCAAGGGCAACGCGTGGACGCTGATGAACGCGGTGGGCATCGCGGCGGAGGAGATCGACATCCGCCCCGCCGCGACGCGGATGCTGGAAGATATCGGCCATGCCTTCGCGGGCGGCGAACCGGTCTACGATGTGACGTTCGAGAATGTGCAGGCGGGCCTGCGCACCGATTACCTGTTCCGCCTCGCCAGCCAGCACAATGGTTTCGTGGTCGGCACCGGCGACCTGTCCGAACTGGCGCTCGGCTGGTGCACGTATGGCGTGGGGGACCAGATGAGCCACTACGCGGTCAACGCGGGCGTGCCCAAGACGCTGATCCAGTACCTCATCCGCTGGTGTGCGCGCGGCGACCAGTTCGACGCGGCGACGGATGCAGTGCTGCTGGCGATTCTCGATACCGAAATCTCGCCCGAACTGGTGCCCGCAGGCGCCGACGGTGCGATCCAGAGCACTGAGGCGAAGATCGGCCCTTACGAACTCAACGATTTCTTCCTGCATCATGTGATGCGCTTCGGGCAGAAGCCGTCGAAGGTGGCCTTCCTCGCCTGGCACGCCTGGCGCGATGCCATGGCGGGCACCTGGCCCGACGGTTTTCCGGAGGACCGCAGGAACCAGTACGATCTTGCCACGATCCGCGCATGGCTGGAAAAGTTCCTGCGCCGCTTCTTCGCCTTCAGCCAGTTCAAACGCTCGGCGATCCCCAACGGCCCCAAGGTCTCCTCCGGCGGAGCCTTGTCACCACGCGGCGACTGGCGCGCGCCGTCCGATGCCAGCGCGGCGGTGTGGCTGGCGGAACTGGACGCGCGGGTGCCGCAGGGGTGAATAGCGCCGCCGTCCGGCAAGGGCATGTGGATGGAAGTCTCTCCCGATTTGACGGGCTGCCCATAAATTGCGAGTCATGCGGAACCGCCGGTGCAATGGATGTGCGCCGATCGAGCGGCGCGTGCGCGTGCCGGAACGAACGACCCGAAGGAACGATTATGCAGACCGCAAAGACCGGCGATACCGTGGTGATCGATTTCGTGGTGCGCACAAACGATGGCCGCGTCGTCGGCAACACGGAACAGAGCGGGCCGCAGACCGTGAAAATAGGCGACGGCGAGGTCTTTTCGCAGATCGAGGCCGCGCTGGACGGCATGGTCGTGGGCGCCGTGCAACTGGTGACGGTCGCCGCCGCCGATGCGTTCGGCCCGCGCCGCGAGGAAATGGTGATCGAGATCCCGCGCTCCAGCCTGCCGCAGGAAACCGCGCCGCAGCCCGGCATGCAACTGACCGCCAGCCAGCCCGACGGTTCGACCCTGAACCTCACGATTACCGACGTGAGCGAGGAAGCGGTGACTGCCGACGGCAATCATCCGCTGGCCGGGGAAGACCTGCAGTTCGGGCTGACGCTCGTAGAGATCAGGGACGCGGCGTAACCCGCGCTGCTGGCGGCCGGGCTGAGCCGTTCGGTCAGGGCTGTCCGCGGCGTACAGGCACGCGCCGTCCTCCGCTGGCGAGCGCGGATATGACGCCTTGAACAGGAACGCAGGGGCAGGAGCAGACTCCGGGCCGGCGCTGGGGCGCCCTGTGCAAGGGGCGCGGGAGGGAAGCTGGCGCTTGCGAATGGCCGGATAGCAGCAACGACAGCCCGGCTCGGCCCTGTGGGAACGGTTCGAACCGGCGGCGCGGGCTCGCATGAGGCGCCGGTCCTGAACGTGTCCGGGATGGCCGTCCTCAAATGAGAGCGGCATTGCCGGAGACGCATATGAACCGATCCGGTGCAGGCGCTGTGTGCGTGGCCACGGCAATACACCGCACCCGTGCCCGCAACGCCGGCCCGAAACACCAGCCGGGCGTGTACTTTGCCAGACTGGATGGCGGCGACTAATAACCCATATGGTTATTTATGTCAAGATCTGTGCGTTCACGGGTCGGGGCTGAATGCCGCCCCGTTCCGGGGCCCGTTCGAAAGCCGCTTGCCCGAAGCGGCCAGTACCCCTTCGTCCATTACCTCAAGCCGGCCGTCAGCGATGCGAAACTGCAGCCACCGCCCCTCGGCCCCGAACGATCCTTTTCCCGGCGGAATCCGTTCCATGGCACGCGCGATCTGCCAGCCGGCGCCGGTCTTTCGCCAGAGCCATCGTGGAAGATCGTATTTTTACGCCGGTCTCCGCTTTGCCGTATTATGTTTCTGACGCATGCAAACAGGTAGCGCCCAGGGCATTGTCTTGCTCTTTGGGGGCTGGCCTTTGCAGGTGTCGGCTGAAGGCCGGGGCCGGTATCGTGGTTTCAGGGGCCGTCCGTCAGCCCGCAATTGCGGCGGGCAGGGGCCGCCTAGTCTCGCAGCGATTCGATCTCGCGGGCCAGATCCTTGCCGCGCTGTTCGTCGGTGGCGATGCGTTCGAGCACGGCGATACGCTGGCGCATCTGTTCGACTTCGCTCTCCAACTCGTGCTCGCGCGCGGTGTGGTCGTATCGGCCGTTGCTCTTGCCCAGGGCGCGGTACTTCTGCGTTCGCAGCCATGTCCAGCAGGCGATCGCGAAAAGGATGACGACAGCGGTCCAGAAACTCATTGCCTTGTAACCTCAACCGGTTCGGTGCCGCGCAGTGCCTCGATCTGCGTGGCAAGATCGTTGCCATCTTCTGTAGCGATGCGTTCCAGAACGCGCACGCGTTTTCGCGCCGGGCGTTCTGTGCGGCGTATTGCGCGGCCTTTTCGGCGGTCTGCCCGGCCATGATTTCCAGTTTGCGCTCCTGAAAGACCAGATGGCGTTTACAGGTACCGGCGAGAATCCAGACCACCGTGATGATGGCTGTCATCAGCACCAGCAGGGCAGTGACTTCTTCGGGGCTCACTGGCTGCTCTCCTTCTGGCGGGTCTCCTTCAGGGCATTTCCACCCACAGGGCTGGAGGCCAGCGACTGGCGTGCATCGCGCGGTTGGGCGTTTTCCTGTGTCAGCAATTGTACCCGGGCCTGCGCCTGAGGTCGTGTTGGGGATAGATCGCTTTTCCCCACTGGTTCTCGATGGGGTGGCCGTGGCGCATTCGCAGCCAGTTGTTCAGGATCCAGCCACCAATACCGGCGGCAGTGGCGAGCACGATGAAAACCGGCATCACATAGGAATGCATGGCGAGTCTCCTTTGCGCAGACGGTGATTAATGAGGTCTCAAAATTCGGACGAAAGGACTGACACGGCTTCAAAATCATGACCGGACTGCAGAGTGTGCCTACAGTCCGGTTTCCGCATCGGAAGGCGGCGGCCCAGTTAATGGGGCCTGATCCTGGCGTGGACGGCCGGAACTTCCAGCAACTGACGGATCATGCATGCATTTTGACAGTATCGGCACCCTTTTGCCGCTGTTTCGCACTGAGTCACCGCCATATATCCGTTGGGATTAATGGTGGAAAAGACAGATGCCGGCCACGGGAAACAGAAATGATCGTATCAAAAGGCTTTCAGCGCTGCCTTCGTTGCCTGCTCCCCTGATGCAATAGATCGGATGCAGCCATGAGCCGATACTCATACGCCGGGAAGACCGCCCTCGTGTTCGGTGGAACGTCAGGCATCGGCGCGGCTGTCGTCGAAGCCTTTGCTGATGCCGGGGCAAATCTCGTCACGCTCGGCCGGGATTCAAAAGCCAATGATGCTTTGGCAGCGAAGCTGGCGGCCCGTAACGTAAAGGCGCTGTGCCTGACCGGCGACATAGCGAGCGAAGCCGATGTCGAGGAAGTGATCAATAGTGCGATCAAGCATTTCGGATCTGTCGACATCGCCATCAATAATGCAGGGATACTGGACGGCGAGTTAAAGCCGCTTCATCAAAAGACGGCGAAAGAGTTCGACGCCGTGTTTGACGTGAACGTGCGGGGCATGTTTTTTGCACTGAAGCATGAACTTGCCGCCATGTTGGAGAAAAAGTCAGGCGTAATCATCAACATGTCGTCCGTGGCGGGAAATCGCGGCGGCCCGATGATGTCGCTTTATGTTGCCTCGAAGCATGCTGTCGAGGGATTGACCAAATCGGCTGCCATTGAAGCTGCTCCGCATGGAATCCGCGTTATGATGGTACGGCCGCATGCCGTCGATACACCGATGATCGACCAGATTGTCGGCCCTGGCGAATCTGCCGATCGAGATTCGCTAAGGGGTACGGTGCCGCTTGGCAGACTTGGCACGCCGAGAGAGCAAGCCAACGTCATCCTCTTCCTCTGTTCCGAAGACGCCAGCTATATGACGGGATCGCCGGTATGTATCGATGGAGGATATCATGCCGGTTAGGGTGGTTTTCGATCTGATTGAATCAGATCGGCGGCTTTAAGCTAAAGTCGTACCGCGATTTCCGATTGGTTAAATGATGTCATTTGAATTGAAATCACTATAGTTTACAGTCGGCGTTGAGGCTCAGTTATCGGCGTTTTCAAGCGCGGCGCACGACTTGTCGCGCAGGGCCTCGATCTGGAGGGCGGTGTCGTATCCGCCATCGCTGATGATCCGTTCCAGCACCCGCACGCGTTCTTCCAGCCGGGCATTGTTTGTCGCATATTGCGCGGCCTTCTCGGCACTGGCCTCGAGATTGAGTTCGGCCAGTTTGCGCTGATGCTTGGTCCAGACGGTGAAGGTGGCGAAGGCGATGCCGGAGAGCGGAATGAGAAGCGCTAGATCGCTCCTGGTCGTGTCCCTGTTTTCCCGTTGGTTGCGGCTTAGCGCAGGCTGTCGATTTCGGCCGCGAGGCGCGAGTTGCTGGAACTGGCGTAGTGGGCTTCCATGTCGGCGATCCGGCGATCGAGGTCGGACATGTCCTGACGCAGGCGGCTGGAGCGCGACGTGCCGGGCATTGTCAGGCCCTGCGTGAAACCGCGGCGCTGGCGGCGGCGTTCCATGCGGCGCAGCAGGCGTTCCTCCTCTTCTTCGCTGTAGAGGCTTGCCGGGCGGCTGTCCGCCAGCACGGCCATGGCGATGTAGATCAGGATGACGAAGGGAAAGCCAAACAGCGTCAGCAGCACCGCGCCCAGGCGAATCCAGAAGGCATCGATGCCGGTATAGTCGGCAATGCCCGCGCAGACGCCGGCCAGCTTGGCGTTCGACTTGTCGAGATAGAATGGTCCGCGTGACACTGGTTGTCCCTTTCGTAAGATAGTCTGCGGGACCCGTGCGGTCCCCCTGTTCCCGGTCATGCCCAATCCGCGCGCGTCCGGGAGGCGCGCTGCGCTGTCTGTCAGTCCTGGCGGTTTGCCGGTTCGGGCGTGATTTCGCCGCCGGGGCTCATCGTGCGCTTCATCTCGGCCAGTTCCGCCTCGATCGTGTCGCCATCGGCGAGCGCGGCGATTTCGTCGGCGAGCGTCGGCTGGCGGTTGTCGCCCAGGCTCATCGCTTCGGCGCGGCCTTCGGCATAGTCGACGCGGCGCTCCAACTGGTCGAAACGCGCCAGCGCTTCATCGACACGCTCGTTCGAGAGCAGCGTGCGCAGTTTGACCCTGTTTTCGGCGCTCTGCAAGCGTGCGGCAATGGCGCTCTGGCGGCTGCGGGCCTCGCGCAGGCGGTTTTGCAGCTTTTCGATGTCCTGCTCATAGGCACGCAGCGAATCGTCGAGCACGGCGATCTCGGCATGAAGCTGTCCGGCCATGTCGGCGGCCTTCTTCTTTTCGAGCAGCGCGGCGCGGGCCAGATCCTCGCGGTCCTTGCTGAGCGCGAGCTGCGCCTTGTCGGCCCAGTCGGCCTGCAGCTTGTCAAGCTTGGCGACGTGGCGGCGCAGTTCCTTCTGGTCGGCAATGGTGCGCGCCGAGCTGGTGCGCAGGTCTTGCAAACGGTGTCGTTGAGCCTTGATGACGATGACACCCTGCCGGGACACCCTTCGGTCCCTGACCCGCAGAAGCTTCTGCTTCAACGGCAAC
>JARROF010000159.1:0-8001 GCA_037384205.1 Novosphingobium sp.
CCGTTCGACTCACTGACCGGGGGTGACCGGGCCCATGCCGATGCGACGTCTTCGCCGCTGAACCTGATAGGCCGGGTCGCCGATGCGCGCGAAGTGGCCGATGTCGCCGCTTTCGTCGCATCGCTTGCTGCATCCTACATGACCGGCGGGGAAGTGCCGGTAGATGGCGGATACAGTGCGATGGGGCCGGAAGGGCACACCCCGCTGATGCCGCAATTGCAAAAGCTTGCCTGATATATTTTAGGTATGAAATAATTTGACGGAGGCGCGGGATCGCGACACCATGACCTTTGCGCCTTTGTTGCGCCCAGGTGCTCGGCAGAGGCGCTATTCCACCCGGAACGGGGAGACAGTCATGCAGGCAACGCCGTTGCTAGGCGCGCACAATCTGTTCGAGACGCCTGACATGGATCAGGCCCGTCAAGAAGTGGGCCGCATCTTCTGTTCTCATAAACTCTTGCCGGGAAGCGCAATTGGCGGAGGCAAGGTGCGCTTCAACCATGCGCCGGTTCGCGCGCTTTCGGTCAACTGGGTCGATTACGGCCGCGACGTGCAGATCGATCCGGTGCAGTTCGAAAATTTCTACCTGCTCCAGATCGTGCGCGACGGGTCTGCGCGAATCACCAGCAATGCCCGCCAGTTCGAGGTGCGATCCGGCCAGGCCTGCCTGATCAACCCGTGCGACGATCTGTCGATGGAATGGTCGCAGCATTGCAGCAAGCTGATTGTGCGTATCGACCGACTCGCGCTAGAACGCTTCGCCGAACAGTGGTTCGACTGTTACCTGCCCGGGCGGCTGGATTTTGAAAACGAAATTGGCTGGGACCGTCCCGGCATGGCCGCCGCGCGGGGATTGATCGAGCTGATCGTGCAGGATTTTGAAAACGGCGAATATTTCTGGGTGCCCTTCACGCACAAGACCGCCGGCGCAACCTGGTGTTTGCTGTGGGAAGCGAAGGCCGGCAAGGAATTCGACAAGTTCGGCGATTGCAAGAGCGGCGCGGATATCGTCAAGATCAGCAAGGACCTGATCCGCGAACACGCCCTCTGGGAATGGGACAAGGTGAAGGACATGGAATACGTGTCCGACGACGACAATGCCTGGCTGATCGGGCGTTTCCCGCCCACCGTTCGCGAAGCATTCGGCCGCCTGCCTTCGGGCGCGCTCATCATGCCGGCGATCGCGTTCGATCCTATCGGCGGGCAGGGCGGCAACAATGCCCAGCGCATGGCCAAGTTCGTGGCCGACCGCATTACCGCCAATGAGGGTAAGCCCTACGACGAGGAATGGATGACCGAGGTCAACGACGACTGGTGGTACGTCCATGGCAAGTGGGCCTACGAATTCAATAACCTGCTGCTCGAACCTCTGGAGCCGGCGGCGGCGATGCTGCTGGAGGAAAGCGCGAAGAACCGCCTCTTCGCCGACCAGAAGTTCTTTTCGAACTTCCCGCGTCCGCACGGGTTCTTCCCCGCGATCAAGGATCCGGCCGCCGCGCAGCAGGTGATCGATCAGGCCCGGGTGCGGGCCTGACGGCCGGCCGGGGCGGCAAGCTAAAACTTTTTTTAAAATCTGTTACTTTTCAGACCTACCGGTTAGCACGACTAATGAAAGAGTCACGCCCCATCTCGCTAGACCAGTTCCGCGCCGGCATGCAGCAACTTGCCGCTGGCGTTTCAGTTATCACCACGAACCATGAAGGCGACCGCGCGGGGCTTACGGCAACGGCCGTCTGCTCCCTGTCGGCAGAGCCTGCGCGATTGCTCGTCTCGGTCAATCGCGCAGGCTACACCTTCGGGCTGATCGCGGCTTCGCGCCGGCTTTGCGTCAACATCCTCAGCTCCGGGCAGTCGGACATCGCGATGCTTTTTGCATCGCCCGCGCCGAACGGGGCGGAGGACCGGTTTGCGACTGGCGAATGGCGGACCGATGCGACCGGCGCGCCGGTTCTGGGCGGTGCGCTTGTTACCTTCGATTGCCGTGTCGGATCGATCATCGATACCGGCAGCCACGGTGTCGTCATTGCCGACATCGTCCATTCGGATGTCGATCCGGACTTGTCCCCGCTCCTCTACGCGCGGGGCAAGTTTGCGCAACTGGCCGACCTCGCCTGAAGCGACGATGCTGCAATCGGCAGTTGCATACGCCGCGGCGGCAGATAATATTTAAGACCTAAAATATATCGACAGGAAGATTCTGAGCAGGAGCGTACCTATGGCCGGCAATGCAGATATCCTCGGTAATTTCATGAGCGCGGTGGCCAGTGGCGCGATATCGGTCGTCGATCTGACCCAGACCCTGCATGAAGATACGCCCACGCTGGTCCTGCCGCCAGAATTCGGCCAGGCCGCCGGGTTCAGCCGCGAGGAAATTTCACGCTACGACGAACGCGGCGTTGCCTGGTACTGGAACAACTTCACGGTGTGCGAACATACCGGAACGCACTTCGATGCGCCGGTTCACTGGGTGTCGGGCAAGGACCTGGAAGACAATACGCTGGAGGCCCTGCCCCCGCGCGATTTCGTGGGCGAAGCGGTGGTCGTCGATTGTTCGAGGGAATGCGCCGCAGATCCCGATTTCCTGCTGACCGCTGATTTCCTGCGCGCTTGGGAGGAAGACCACGGCAGGATCCCGGTGAAAAGCTGGGTGCTGATGCGCACCGACTGGTCGAGGCGCGACGTCGAGGCGTACTGCAATCGGCGCGAGGACGGGGCCCACACGCCCGGCCCCGATACTGGCGCGATCGAATTCCTGCTGAACGAACGCGATATCATCGGATTCGGGGTCGAGACGATCGGTACCGATGCCGGGCAAGCGCATCTGCTGGAGCCTCCCTATCCGGCCCACACCCTGCTTCATGGAGCGGGACGATATGGCCTTCAGTGCCTTGAAAACCTTGACAAACTGCCTGCTACGGGCACGATGATCGTGGCGGCTCCGCTCAAGATCAAGGACGGTTCGGGCAGCCCGCTGCGCGTTCTGGCCTTCGTGCCGTCCTGACCTGACGGCAGCCACCGGGGAAATGCTTTAACTGCAAAATTTCTCCGGAATGCCGGTTGACGCGAATCTATTTTAAGCCTGAAATAATATTCTTACCTAGGCAGGAGTGAGCATGTCCTTCGATCCCGAAACCTTCGCACCGGAACACTTCCTGTGGAGCTACGCCGATGGCGTCGGGCGCGTGGCGCTCAACCGGCCGGACCAGAAGAACCCCCTGACTTTCGAATCCTATGCCGCGCTTCGCGACATGTTCCGCGCGCTGGTTTACTGCCCGAAAACGAAGGTCATCGTTTTCGGCAGCACCGAGGGCAATTTCTGTTCGGGCGGCAACGTCCACGACATCATCGGCCCGCTGACCAGGATGGACATGCCCGAACTGCTGCGTTTCACGCGCATGACGGGCGACCTGGTGAAGGCGATGCGCGCCTGTCCGCAGCCGATTGTCGCCGCCGTGGCAGGGATCAGCGTCGGGGCCGGGGCAATCGTCTCGATGGCGTCGGACTTTCGCATCGCGACGCCCGATACGAAAACCGCGTTCCTGTTCAACCGCGTCGGCCTTGCCGGTTGCGACATGGGGGCATGCGCCATCCTGCCGCGAATTATCGGACAGGGCCGGGCCAGCGACCTGCTGTTTACCGGCCGCAACATGAGCGCGGACGAAGGCGAACGCTGGGGCTTCTTCAACCGCGTCGTCGCGGCGGAAGAGCTTGAGGACGCCGCGATGGACATGGCCCGCCGCATCGCCGCGGGCCCGACTTTCGCCAACGGCATCACCAAGAACCAGCTAAACATGGAATGGGACATGAGCCTCGACACCGCGATCGAGGCCGAGGCCCAGGCCCAGGCAATCTGCATGCAGACCAGGGACTTCGAACGCGCCTACCATGCCTTCGTTGCCAAGGAAAAACCGGCGTTCGAGGGCGACTGATGGCTGACCGGACCTTCCTCGACTGGCCGTTTCTGAACGATGCCCACCGCAAGCTGGCGGACGAGCTCGACAATTGGGCGAGCCGCGAACTGCCGGCGATCTGCGCCGGATCGCACGACGATGTCGACGCGATCTGCCGTGCGCTGGTGCGCAAGCTCGGTGAAGGCGGCTGGCTGCGCTACGCCGTTCCCGCCGCGCATGGCGGGGTGACCGAAAAGCTCGACGTGCGCAGCCTGTGCCTCATCCGGGAAACGCTGGCCCGACACGAAGGCATCGCCGATTTCGCCTTTGCCATGCAGGGACTGGGATCGGGCGCGATCAGCCTTTACGGCAGCGAAGCGCAGAAGGCCGCTTATCTGCCCGACGTCGCAAATGGCAGCAAGATCGCCGCTTTCGCCCTGTCCGAACCCGATGCCGGGTCCGACGTTGCCGCGATGCAAAGCGCCTTTTCGCGCAAGGACGGCGGAACTGTCGTCAATGGCACGAAGACCTGGATCTCGAACGGCGGGATCGCGGATTTCTACACCCTTTTCGCGCGCGATGCCGACAATCCGGCAAAACTGTCTGCCGCCATCGTCGATGCCGGACAGTCGGGTTTTGAAATTGCAGAGCGGATCGAAGTCATCGCGCCGCATCCTCTGGCAACGCTGAAGTTTACCGATTGCGCAATCGTCGATGCGCAAAAGCTGGGCGATGCCGGACGCGGCATGGGCATTGCGCTCGGCACGCTTGACGTGTTTCGCACCACTGTCGGCGCGGCGGCGCTGGGCTTTGCCCGCCGCGCGCTGGACGAGGCGACCGACCGGGCGCTTTCGCGCGATATGTTTGGCGGCAAGCTGGCAGATCTGCCCGGCGCGCAGACGCAGCTCGCTGAAATGGCGCTCGACGTCGATGCCGCCGCGTTGCTGATCTACCGTGCGGCATGGACCCGCGACACGCGGCAAGACCGCGTCACGCGTGAGGCGGCGATGGCCAAGCTGTACGCGACCGATCAGGCGCAGCTCGTGATCGACAAGGCAATCCAGCTCTTTGGCGGGCTGGGAGTGAAGAAGGGTGTGAAGGTCGAGGAGCTCTACCGCGAGATCCGCGCCCTGCGCATCTACGAAGGGGCTTCCGAGGTGCAGAAGGTCGTCATCGCGCGGCAGCATCTTTCGGACCATAAGAACAGGATTTCCAAATGAAGCAGGCACTGCTGCCAGACGGCTGGGTTCGGCCAAGCGGCTATTCCAACGGGATCAAGGCCACCGGAACGCTGGTGTTTACCGCGGGCGTCATCGGGTGGAACGCGAACGAGGAATTCGAGAGCGACGACTTCATCGGCCAGCTGCGCCAGACGCTGCTCAATACGCGCGACATCCTGGCCGCCGCCGGAGCCGCGCCATCCGATATCGTGCGCATGACCTGGTACGTCACCGACATGGAGGAATACACCGCTCGGCTGAAGGAAATCGGGGCGGTCTGGCGTGAAGTGCTGGGCCGTACCTATCCGTGCATGGCCTGCGTCGGCGTGACCCGCCTGGTCGAGAAACGCGCCTTGATCGAGATCGAAACCACCGCTGTCATCGAGGAACCCGCGCTGTGACGACCGCATTCAATTGGGAAGACCCCCTGGGCATCGATGCGCTGCTGGAAGAGGACGAGAAGATCATCGCCGGTGTGGTGCGCGCATATTGCCAGGACAAGCTGATGCCGCGCGTGCTGGAAGCGAACCGGCACGAGATCTTTCACCGCGAGATCATGAACGAACTGGGTGAGCAGGGCCTGCTCGGCTGCACCATCGACGGTTACGGCTGCGCTGGGACAAATTACGTCTCCTACGGCCTGATCGCGCGCGAGGTGGAGCGGGTGGACAGCGGCTACCGTTCCGCGATGTCGGTGCAGAGCTCACTCGTCATGCACCCGATCCACGAATTCGGCACCGAGGAGCAGAAGCAGAAGTACCTGCCGAAGCTGGCCACCGGCGAATGGGTCGGCTGTTTCGGCCTGACCGAACCGGGTGCCGGTTCGGACCCGGCCGGCATGGCCACGCGCGCCAGGAAGGTCGATGGCGGCTATTCGATCAGCGGCGCGAAGATGTGGATCACCAATTCGCCTATCGCCGATGTCATGGTCGTCTGGGCCAAGGACGATGCTGGCGACATTCGCGGCTTCGTCCTCGAACGTGGCATGGAAGGCCTGTCGACGCCCAAGATCGAGGGCAAGTTCTCCCTTCGCGCATCGATCACCGGCGAAATCGTGATGGATGAGGTCTTCGTTCCGGAAGAGAACATGTTCCCCGAGGTCAAGGGTCTGAAGGGGCCGTTCTCCTGCCTTAACAAGGCACGCTACGGCATTGCCTGGGGCGCGATGGGCGCTGCGGAATACTGCTTTGCCGCCGCGCGCCAGTATGGCCTAGACCGCAAGCAGTTCGGCAAGCCGCTGGCCGCCACGCAACTGTTCCAGAAAAAGCTGGCGGACATGGAAACCGAAATCGGGCTGGGCCTTGCTGCCTGTCTTCAGGCCGGTCGCCTGATGGACAAGGGCGAACTGCCGCTTCCCACGATTTCGCTGATCAAGCGCAATTCGTGCGGCAAGGCGCTCGAAATCGCGCGCATGGCCCGCGACATGCACGGCGGCAACGGCATTTCCGACGAATTCCATGTGATCCGCCACGTCATGAACCTCGAGGCGGTGAACACCTACGAAGGCACCCACGACGTGCACGCCCTGATCCTGGGCCGCGCGATCACGGGCCTGCAGGCATTTCAGTAAGTGACGTACAGGGTGGCGGGGCGTTTGCGCCCCGTCCACGCCTGACAGCATGGAGGAAACGATGAAGATTACGGTTATTGGTGGCGGTCCGGGCGGGATGTACTTCGCGCTTCTGACCAAGAAGCGCCGTCCCGATTTCGACATCGAGATCTACGAACAGAACCGTGCCGACGATACGTTCGGTTTTGGCGTCGTGTTTTCCGACGAGACGCTGGACGAGTTCCTCAATGCCGATCCGGAAAGCTATGAACTGATCCGCGACAACTTTGCCTACTGGACCGACATGGTCATTTCCGAGCGTGGCAATCGCCACGTCATCGGCGGCAACGGCTTTGCCGGGTGCAGCCGCATGACGTTGTTGCAGATGATGCAGAAGCGTTGTGTCGATGTCGGCATCAAGATGCACTTCGAAGGCAACGTCGATGCCGACCGGCTGGAAGAACAGTTTCCCGATTCCGACCTCATCGTCGATGCCAGCGGCATCAACAGCGGCATCCGCACCCGCTTTGCCGACGAGTTCGAGGTGTCGGTTGAACTGAAGCGCAACTATTTCACCTGGCTGGGCGCGGAAACGCCGCTTGACGCCTTCACCTTCTTCTTCCGCGAGACAGAGCACGGGATGTTCTGTGCCCATACCTACGAGTACGAGAAGGGCCGTTCGACCTGGGTGGTGGAAACCACGCCCGAATGCTGGGAAGCCGGCGGCTTCGGCAAGCTGAGCGAGGAAGAGAATGCGCGCGTTCTGGCCGAGATATTCAAGGAAGATCTTGGCGGCCGCCCGTTCCTTGTCAACCGGTCCATGTGGCGCAACTTCCCCAAGGTCATGTGCGGCAAGTGGAGCCACAAGAACATCGTCCTGCTGGGCGATTCCAAGGCCACGGCGCACTGGTCCATCGGGTCGGGCACGAAGCTGGCCATGGAATGCGCGATCGCGCTGTCCGATGCGGTGGTCGATAACGGCACCGATTTGGGCGCGGTTTTCGCGCAGTACGAGAAGGAACGCCGCACCCCGGTCGAGATCACCCAGCACAATGCCGAAGTCTCGCTCCGCTGGTTCGAGAACATGGACATGCACTGGAAGAAGACGGGCAAGCACTTCGCCTTTTCCTGCATGTCGCGCGCGAAATCGATCACGTGGGACAACATCAAGCTGCGCGATCCCGATTTTCTGGAGGCTTGCGAGGACGATTTCTACGCCCGGTACAAGGCGGAGACCGGCATCGATGTGTCCGACACGCGCCCGACGCCGATGTTCACGCCTTTCAAGCTGCGCGGCATGACCGTGCCCAACCGCGTGGCGATGGCCCCGATGGCGCAGTAT
>JARROF010000160.1:0-6318 GCA_037384205.1 Novosphingobium sp.
CGCCGCCGGAACCGATGCCATCATCAAGCAGATCACCCTGCCTCCCGAGGAAGCGCAGAAGATCGCGGCCCAGGCCGGTCAGCAGCGCCAGAGCCACGGCGGCGTTTCTCTGGGCACAGTGGTATTCATCCTCGTGATCCTGTTCTTCGTGGTCATGCCGATGATCAACGAGGCGCGCAGCGGCGGACGGCGCAGGCGCAGCGGCGGCGGGTTCAGCTGGATCCCCGGTAGCGGCTGGGGCAACGACGACGACCACTGGGGCGGGGGCGGCGGCTGGGGAGGCGGCGGTGGCTTCGGGGGCGGTTTCGGCGGCGGAGGCGGCTTTTCCGGTGGAGGCGGCAGCTTCGGCGGCGGCGGTTCGAGCGGCAGCTGGTAACGGAGACGACAATGACCCCGACCACGTATCTCTCCGCGGAAGACCACGCGAAGATCAGCGCCGCCGTGGCGCAGGCCGAACTGCAGAGCGCGGGCGAGATCGTCACGATCCTCGCCGACCGGTCCGACGGCTATATCGACATCCAGCTTGCCTGGTCGGCCGCCGCTTCGCTGCTGGCCCTGTGCGCGCTGGTGATCGCGCCGGAATTTTATCTGGGCCTCTACGACCACATGCTGGCCGACTGGGGCCACGAATGGACGCCGCGCGCGATCATCTCGCTGGCAGCAGCCGTAGCCGCGCTGAAATTCGGCGTGGTGTTCCTCGTCCAGTACTGGCAACCGCTCAAGTTCTGGCTGATCCCCTCCCCGGTGAAGACCGCGCGCGTGCATGACCGCGCCGTCCGCGCCTTCCGCATCGGCGCCGAGCGGCGGACCACCGGGCGCACCGGTGTGCTGATCTACCTTTCCATGCGCGAACACCGCGCCGAGATCGTCGCCGACGAGGCGATCGCCACCAAGGTCGATCCGCAAGTCTGGGGCGATGCCATGGCGGCCATGCTCGCCCATGTCCGCGAGGGCCGGATTGCCGACGGATTGTGCGCCGCGATCGGCAAAGTGGGCGCGATCGTCGCCCCGCATTTCCCGCGCGCCGTCGACGATGTGAACGAACTTCCCGACAGACTGATCGAGGTATGAATCGCGGTATGACAGGCGTGAGCGAAGAGCTGGCCGACCACTATGATGCCGGTAAACCCGAAGAGATCATGTGGGAGGGCCGCTTCATCACGGCCAGGCGGCGCGGCAAATGGGAATATGTCGGCCGCGCGCGCGGTATCCATGCGGCGGTGATCCTCGCCGTCGATGCCGAGGATCACGTCATCCTCGTCGATCAGTACCGCGTTCCGCTGGGCAAGCGCTGCATCGAACTGCCCGCCGGTCTGGTGGGCGATCATGACGATGTCGCCGGGGAACATGCCAGCGCGGCCGCCCTGCGCGAGCTGGAAGAGGAAACCGGCTACCACGCGGGCCGCATGGAAAACCTCGGCGAGTTCTTCTCCTCACCCGGCATGGTCAGCGAGAGCTTCACGCTGTTCCGCGCGCACGATCTGGTGAAAGTGGGCGAAGGCGGCGGCGTCGACAGCGAGGACATCGTGGTCCACCGCGTGCCGCTGGCGCGGATCGAACAGGCCGTGGCGGACTGGCGCGCCGAAGGCTATGCCATCGATGTGAAGATGCTCATGGTGCTGGGCGCGAAGCTGCTGGGCTGACATGCGCACCCGCCCCGGCGTCTGCCACCGCAAGGCCCGCTATGCGAGCGAGGAGGCCGCGCTGGAGGTTGCCGCGAAAGCGCCCTTCCCGCTGCGCCCCTACCGCTGCGGGCTGTGCCGCCAGTATCACCTCACCAGCCGCACCAAGGGGATGAAGCTGCCGCGCTTCGAGATCGAGCGGCGGCGCGGGCTCGGAAAGTCAGCACCATGAACTGGTTGTGCGCGCCGGGCCGGCGGCGAGATGCCTGAGGGCGGCAAAGCTCGCCCTCCCGCCATGCCGTCCAGAACGTGACATGGGCGAACGAGAGCCGCTCACATCGAGCGCGAAAGCAAGTTTGCCCATCACGCCGCGAAACTCCTCCAGATGAAAGGCAAGCAGACCGGAAACGTGCGGCGCGGCCGGATCGTCTTGCCCGATATTCACCGGATACCCTTTCTGCGGCGCGCCTTCACAGCGTAGTGAAGATCGCGCCGAAGTCCTTGCCACCATTGCCTGCCTCGACAAAGGCCTTGTAGATTTCCAGCGCATGTTCGCCCAGCGGCACGCTGGCTTCGGCGTCATGCGCGCTGCCGATCGCCAGTCCCAGATCCTTGAGCATCAGCGCCGAGGCGAAGCCACCCTGATAACCGTTGTCCGCCGGGCTCGCCGCACCGACGCCCGGCACCGGGGTATAGTCGTTGAGCGACCAGCAATAGCCGGTCGACTTCGAGCTGATCTCGTAGAATTTCTGCTGGTCCAGCCCGGCCTTCTCCGCCAGTGCCATCGCC
Source organism: Novosphingobium sp. (assembly GCA_037384205.1). GTDB lineage: Bacteria > Pseudomonadota > Alphaproteobacteria > Sphingomonadales > Sphingomonadaceae > Novosphingobium. Next base: position 2,412 of record JARROF010000160.1, read on the forward strand.
TCGCAAGTGCCGATCATGTGGATCGCCAGCAGCATGTTGTTGCACATCTTGGCGGCCTGCCCGCTGCCTGCCTGCCCGGCATGGATCACGGCCTTGGCCATCGGCTCCAGCACGTCCCCGGCCTTTGCGAAAGCCGCGTCCGAGCCGCCGACCATGAATGTCAACGTGCCGCCGTTCGCGGCCGCGATGCCGCCCGAGACCGGGGCATCGACCATGGTATAGCCCGCCTCGGCGGCAAGCCCGGCCCCTTCGCGCGCGGTGGCCACATCGATGGTCGAGCAGTCGAGGAACAGTGCGCCCTTGGGCGCCTTGCCGATCACGTCTCCGGTATAGACCGATTTCATGATCTGGCCGTTGGGCAGCATGGTGACGACCGCATCCGCCCCGGCGACGGCATCGGCAACGGTGGCGAACGTTTCGCAGCCGTTGTCCTTCGCCTTGGCCAGTGCCTCTTCGGAAAGATCGAAGGCATGGACCTTGTGCCCGGCCTTCACCAGGTTCGCGGCCATGCCGCCACCCATATTGCCAAGGCCGATGAACGCGATCGTCTTCATATCATTCTCCAAAAGATCAAGCCGGGTCGTTCTGCCCGTCCCAAATCACCCACTTATTTTGCCCGTTCGCCTCGCTCGCCATGACGCGTGTCTCATGCAAGGGCGATCACGCTCCAGGCCCTTACTTCCCCTTCCAGACGCCCGGCCGCTTCTCGACGAAGGCCTTCATGCCTTCGGCCTTGTCTTCCGTGGCGGCCAGCACCTGGAACATGCGGCGCTCCATGACGATGCCGGTGTCGAGCGTGGTCTCGAAGGCCATGTCGACCAGTTCCTTGTTCATCATCGCGGCGAGCGGCGGCATCGCGGCGATGGTCTCGGCGGCCTTCATCGCCTCTTCCATCAGCCTGTCCCCCGGAACGACGCGGCTGACGAGCCCCGAACGCTCGGCCTCGGCGGCGTCCATCATGCGGCCGGTCAGGCACATATCCATGGCCTTGGACTTGCCGACGGCGCGCGTGAGGCGCTGCGAGCCGCCCATGCCCGGCGCCACGCCCAGCTTGATTTCGGGCTGGCCGAACTTCGCGGTTTCAGACGCGATGATGAAATCGGCCATCATCGCCACTTCGCAGCCGCCGCCAAGAGCAAAGCCGTTGACCGCCGCGATCCACGGCTTGCGCACCACCTTCACCAGCTGGTTGGTCCAGCCGGAGAAGAAGTCTTGCTCATAGAACTCGGCCCCGGCCTTGTCCGCCATCTCCTTGATGTCGGCACCGGCGGCGAACGCCTTGTCCCCCGCGCCGGTCACGACCGCGCAAAGCTGCGACGAATCCGCCTGGAACTTGCCGAAGGCATCGATCATGTCGGCCAGCACCTGTGCGTTCAGTGCATTGAGCGCTTGCGGGCGGTTGAGCGTGATCAGGGTGACGGCACCCTTCTGTTCGACCAGGATCGTTTCGTAGGTGCTTTCGGTGCTCATAGGGGCTTCCATTCCTCTTCGGTGGGGAGCGGCGCGAAGATCGCGTCCAGCATAGCATCGGTCACGCCTTCGGGCGTGGCGGGGTTCCATTTCGGCGCCTGATCCTTGTCGACGATCACCGCGCGCACGCCCTCGGCGAAATCGGGCAGAACGATCACGCGGCTGCCGATGCGGTATTCCATCGCCATGTTCTGCGCGAAGGTTTCCAGTTTCGTGGATTCGGCGAGCTGGCGCAGCGAGACCTTGCAGGCCTGCGGGCTCTTGGTGCGCAGCGAGGCCAGTTCCTTGTCGGCCCACTCGCTGCCCTCGGCATCGAGCGAGGCCAGCACCTCTTCCAGCGTATCGAACGCGAAGTGCTTGCGGATCTGCGCGGCATGTCCGGCAATCGCCGATTCGGGCGGCGTCACTGCCAGGGCGCCCAACACGCCCGCGATCTCATGCCCGGCAGCTATGCGGCGCTTGGCTTCGGCCAGCACCTCGCTCGGCAGGTAGTGCGAGGCAAGGCCGGCCCAGAGGCATTCCTCCCCTTTCAGCCGGGCGCCGGTGAGCGCGAGGAACTGGCCCACGCGCCCGTCGAGCCGCGAGAGATACCAGCCGCCGCCCACGTCCGGAAACAGGCCGATGCCGGTCTCCGGCATGGCGAATCGGGTGTTCTCCGTTGCCACGCGGTACCTGGCGGGCTGCGAGATGCCCACGCCGCCGCCCATGGTGATCCCGTCCATGAACGCGATCACGGGCTTTTTGTAAGTGAAAAGCTGGTGGTTCAGCCGGTATTCCTCGAAGAAGAACTGCCGCCCGGCCACGCCGCCATCCTCCAGCGCGGACTGGCGCAGCAGGTTGATATCGCCGCCCGAGCAAAAGCCGCGCCCCTCGGAATGATCGAGGATCACCACCTGCACTTCGGGATCGGCAGCCCACCGGGTGAGCACTTCGGTCATCCCCTCGCACATGCCCAGCGTCAGCGCATGGATCGCCTTGGGTCGGTTGAGGGAAATGATCCCCGCGACGCCTTCGCGCCGGATCAGCAGTTCATCCGTCATCGCTTCAGAGCCCCCCATCACTTCAGCAGATCGCGCCCGATGATCATGCGCATGACCTCGTTGGTGCCTTCGAGGATACGGTGGACGCGCAAGTCGCGCCAGAAGCGCTCGATCGGGTAGTCCCGCAAGTAGCCGTAGCCGCCGAACATCTGCAGCGCGCGGTCCACCACCGAAGAGCCGGTGTCGCTCGCCATCATCTTGGCCATCGCGGCAAAGCGCGTCTTGTCCGGCGCGCCTGCCGTCACCTTGGCGGCGGCGAGGTAGAGCAGCGCGCGGGCCGCCTCCAGCTCGGCGGCCATTTCGGCGAGACGGAACTGGGTATTCTGGAACTCGGCAATCGGCTGGTCGAACTGCTTGCGGTCCTTCACGTACTGGACAGCTTCGTCAAGGCAGCGCTGTGCGCCACCCAGCGAGCAGGCGCCGATATTGAGGCGGCCGCCGTCGAGCCCGGCCATCGCGAACCTGAAGCCGTCCCCCTCGGCGCCGACGCGGTTTTCGACCGGGACGCGCACATCCTCGAAAATCACCTGTGCAGTGGGCGAGGCGTTCCAGCCCAGCTTCTTTTCCGGCGCGCCGAAGCTGAGGCCGGGCGTGTCCTTGTCCACCACGAAGCAGGACACCCCGCGCGACTTGTGCTCGCCGGTACGGGCCATCACGGCATAGACGTCGTTATAGCCGCCGCCCGAAGTGAACTGCTTGGTACCGTTCAGCACATAGTGATCGCCCTCCAGCCGGGCCGAGGTCTTGAGCGCCGCCGCGTCCGAGCCGGAGCCGGGCTCGGTGAGGCAGTAGGAGCCGATCTTTTCCATCGTCACCAGATCGGGCAGATAACGGTCCTTGAGCTGCTGATCGGCAAAAGTGCCGATCATCCAGGCAACCATGTTGTGGATCGAGATATAGGCGCTGGTCGCCGGGCAGCCGTAGCTCATGGCTTCCATAATCAGCGCCGCGTCCAGACGGCCCAGGCCAATGCCGCCATTCTCTTCCGAAACGTAGATGGCACCGAAGCCCAGCTCGCCGGCAGCCTTCCATACGTCCACCGGATAATGGCACGTCTCGTCCCACTCGGCCGCGAACGGCGTGATCCTGTCGGCAGTGAATTTGCGCGCGGTCTCCTGGATCGCGATCTGGTCTTCGGTCAGCCCGAACTGTTCGGTCATTTCAACCCCTGTCCCTGGTAACTCGGCCGCTTATAGGCACTTCTGGTATGTGAGCGGTTCCGGCGCGGCGTCCGGCCCCTTATCCTTGCGGACGAGCGTCTTGCCGCCGTCCGGCGTCGAAAGCGTAACGTCGAGAATCCAGCTCTGACCCTCGCCCGAGAATTCAAAGGCTGCCGTGATGCTATCCGCATCTCGCGCCTTGATGAGCCCCAGTTCCGCTACGGATTCGTATAATGT
>JARROF010000161.1:0-6311 GCA_037384205.1 Novosphingobium sp.
GCCACATCGCACGCGAAACTGGTGAGTTTTGGAGATCCGCTGGAAAGCGGAGGAGCGAAGGGTAAACTCATAACCATCTGATATAAATATATATTTCTGCGCACCGCGCCGGGTGAAGTCGAGAACTATGTCTACGCTATAGCTCTCCTTCAGGCCCGCAGACGAGCCGCTTATGCCATGCACAGGCGGCTTCACCCGCAAGCTCGCGCATGTCGCGTAGCGATGAGACATCTGTCTCAGACAAACCGTGCCAGCGGCGCGGAAGGCCACCGAGATCATGCAAAGCGGTCTCGACCTCGACGCTCGCCAGACCTGCCGCCCGCCTGGCGTCGCTAATTTCGGCTCTGGGCTTGCCGGTCGCAACCGCGTCCAGATAGGCGCGGTTGGTCTCATATCCTTTCGCCAGCCTCTCCCTGAGCGGTGGGCCGAGATCAGGCCACAGAACGAGGACAGCAACAAGGGCGGCAAGGCTGCCAATCACATTGTCGACCATCCGTGCCGAAGCGACGCCCGCGCCCGGCTGGAGCATCTCGGTAACGGTAATGAACAGCATCGTCAGGAACACGACGAAGAGAGTATAGTTGACCGAACGCAGCGCTATGGAGGCAGCAGCGAGCAGGATCGCCAGCGCGGACAGAACAAATACGACGCCAACGAAGTGAAGCAATACCAGAACAAACAAACCGCCGAGCAGCGAGCCAATGATACGTTCAAGGCATCGCGTCCAGGTGACCCGTGCGCCGCCCTGAAGAACGACGATCAGGGCCATCGTCGCCCAATAGGGATAACCGAGCTGAAAGACGAAGGCGACGTAATAGACCCCGACCACGCCGGCGGATTGCAATAACGCCGGGCGCAGTTGCCGCCTAAACCGCTCGCGCCACCCTGAACGTAGTCCATCCGGAACAGGAACCCGGAGCGCGTAAGGCGCGGTCGGCCGGTTCAGCGTGCCCAGGGTGTCTTCTAACGCGACTATGCATCCGATGATCGGTTCGTACGTCAGGCTGCGGCGAAGGCGCTCCAGCCGATGGATGCCGCGCCGGAGCAAGGCCTCGATTCTGTCCCGCCTGTGTACCGTCAGTCGACAGGCCGCCAGTGCGATCCTGAACGCTGGGGCGGCTGCCCTGCGCTCCGTCGCTGGCCCGAGCCGATGAATATGGGCATGGTCAAGCGCGATCAGCGCACTGAACATGGTTTCGAAGGCATCCAGCAACCTCCGCCAAGCCTGCCTATCTTCGGTGGCAGCCGGATAACGCTCCAGTGATGAAGCAAGCCCTTCGATGGCCAGCCGGACCGCGCGGCGATGTTCGCCATATTCACTGTGCCACTCGGCGTCACGATGAGTGCTATCACCGATCGCGATGAGATCGCCCACCATATCTGCCATCCGTGCGATGATGACCGTGGCATTGCGGCGCAGCGGCAAGGCAGGATCGATCCGCCAGAACAAGGTGATGAGCAGGAAGGCCCAGGCCCCGCCCGCGAGATAGGCCAGAGCCTGCATCGCCGCCAACTGCGCCGGATGCGGAAACCCGACCGCGACGACCGCGACGACAGCGAGCAAGGTCCCCAACAAGCCGCCATGAGGCAGGGCCGCCGCGCCCATCACCGCACAGAACACCAGCGCGGGGCCGGCCATGAGCGCCCCCGTCACACCAAAGGAAGCAGTCCAGGAGCCGGTGAAGGCGATGACGGTTCCCCCGAGGACAAAGGCCGCCAGCAAACGGCGGCGCCGATCATCCGGCCCAGGCGCATCGCATAGGCAAGTCCAGAACGCGGCGAACACCGCCCATCCGAGCCAGGCATGGCCGGTCACGACGGCGAGGGCCAATGGCGGCCCCACCGCAAGCGCTGCCCGAAAACCTTCCTCCGCGTTGAACTGTTCGGGGGTGAGGCCGAAAGCGCGCAGTTCCAATCGCCGCGCTGCCCAGCGCGCACGTCTTGCCAAGGCATTGGCAGACAGGCGCCATGTCATTCCTTGATCCCTTTGGAATCGGGTTCGTCCCGCATCCGCCGCGACCGGATTGGACCTGACCCGTTGAGCGAAACGATATGAGCGATCGCAGCTTCGGCGAAAAAATGCAGTGTGGCGCCGACTGCACCACCCAGCAGCACCTCTGCGCCGCGAAACAATCCGACCTCCCACAACGGCATGCCGGGTGTCGCCGTCAGGAACACGATCGGGCAGGTCCACATGCACACCCTGATCGGCGGCCACCGCCGCGCCGCGACGGCCGCCAACGCCACGGCAACCGCGATCTCGACAGCCGTGTCCATACGAACCCATTGTGACAGCGTACCGATGGCGACGGCGAGCATGACGCCGAGCAGCGTCCCGATAAATCGACCGATCGTGGCTTGTCGCGTGTCCCCCAGCTTTTCCTGACCGACGATCACGCCAGACATTGCCGCCCAGACCGGGTGTGGAAGCCCGACCGCCTGAGCCAGAAGAAAAGACAGGGTCGCGGCGCAGGAGCAGCGCAGGACGAAAGCGAGATCGCGTGCGTGAGCTTCGGTCAAGAGAATTCCGATTTCCTTATCGCAACAGATTGGTGCGCCCCAGTTCGACCACCTCGTCGCCGCGTCCGCTGACAATCGCCTTCAGCATGTAAAGGCTGAAACCCTTGGCTTGTTCGAGTTGCACCTTCGGGGGGATGACAAGTTCCTGCTTCGCCGTGACGACATCGACCAGCGCTGGTCCCGGATGGGCGAAAGCAGTTCGCAACGCATCGTCGAGATCATCCGACGCCTCGACACGGATTCCCTTCACCCCCATGGCCTGGGCCATTGCCGCGAAATCGGGGTTCTGAAGGTCGGTGCCGGTGTCAAGATAACCGCCGGCCTTCATTTCCATTGCCACGAAACCAAGCGAACCATTGTTGAACAACACGATCTTCACCGGCAGATTCAGTTGCGAGAGGCTGATGAAATCACCCATCATCATGGTGAAACCGCCATCTCCAGACAGCGACACCACTTGCCGTGCCGGTGCCGCAGCCTGGGCGCCAATCGCCTGGAGCATCGCATTCGCCATCGATCCGTGATTGAACGAGCCGAGCAGGCGGCGTTTGCCGTTCATCGCGAGATAGCGCGCCGCCCAAACCGTGGGCGTGCCGACATCGGCGGTGAAGATTGCGTCTTCCGCCGCCAACTCGCTCACGCGCCGCGCCAGATACTGCGGGTGGATCGGCCTTCCCGCAGCGGACGGTTTGGCCAGATCGTCCAGTCCATCGCGCGCCTCGGCATAGTGACGCCGCGCTGCGTCAAGGAAACTCTGGTCCGTGCGCGGCTTCAAACGCGGCAACAACGCTGCGATCGTTTCGCCGACATCGCCGACCAGCCCCTGAGCCAACGATGCGCGCCGCCCGAGTGCGGCCGGATCGCGGTCGATCTGGATGATTCGCGCCTTGGTCGGATAGAAGGCGCGATAGGGAAAATCGGTGCCGAGCATCAGGAGCAGGTCGGCATTCTCCATGGCGTGATAGCCAGAGGAGAAGCCGATCAGCCCTGTCATGCCGACATCGAAGGGATTGTCCCATTCGATATGCTCCTTGCCGCGCAGCGCGTGGACGACCGGCGCCTTGAGTTTGTCGGCGAGCGTTACCACGGCATCATGATGCCCCGCACAGCCGCTGCCGGCAAGGATGGTAATCGCCTTGCCTTCGTCCAGTAACGCGGCGAGACGGGCGATCTCGCCATCGTGCGGCAAGATGCGCGGCGCGGCCGGCAGCGCCGGCGGCGGCACTCTTTGCACCGGCGTGGCCGCCAGCGCGACATCGCCCGGTATCACCAGCACGGCGACGCCGTTACGGCCGATGGCGGTATTCAGTGCACGACTGAGCACGCCCGGCATCTGTGCCGGGTTCGATACCAGTTCGACGAAATCCGCGCACTCGCGGAACAACTCCTGCGGATGCGTTTCCTGGAAATAGCCAAGGCCGATCTCCGAGGAAGGGATGTGGGCGGCGATCGCCAGCACCGGCACATGGTTGCGCTTGCAATCGAACAGCCCGTTGATGAGGTGGAGATTGCCCGGCCCGCAACTCCCGGCGCAAACCGCGAGCCTCCCTGTGACAGCGGCTTCCGCACCGGCGGCGAAGGCGGCGGTCTCTTCATGGCGGACATGCATCCACGCGATACGCTTCAACCGCCTGAGGCTATCGCTGAGGCCGTTCAGACTGTCGCCTGTTACACCCCAGATCCGCTCTACCCCCGCATCGGCGAGGCTGGTGGCCAGCAGGTTGGCGATGGTCATCGACATGACGGAACTCCTTTAGGCAAACGCGCGACATCGTTTGCCTTGAAGGTAGGTCACCTCTGTCTTATTTTCCAATATATCGATTTAGGTTTTTGCATATATGAATCTGAATGACATTGATCTTCGTCGCTTGCGCTACTTTCTCACCGCCGCGGAGGAACTGCATTTCACGCGCGCAGCGGAGCGGATCGGCATCCGCCAGCCGCCGCTCAGCATGCAGATCCGCCAGTTGGAGGAGACGATCGGGGCGCAGTTGTTCCTGCGGCGATCGCGAGGCGTGGAACTGACCGCGGCGGGGACCGTCTTCCAGGCCGCTGCTGCGGACATCGTCGCGCGCTTCGAGGATGCGGTAACGCAAACACGCCGTCATGCGGCGGGCCAGAGCGGGCGATTGCGGGTCGGCTTTGCCGGGGCGACCTATTTCCATCCTGCGATTCCGCAGATCATCCGTGCCTATCGCACCGCACATCCGGACGTCGTGCTTTCTCCAGAACAAAGCAACACGCCAGCCTTACTCTCCGGATTGCGGGAGGGGCGACTGGATGTGGCCTTTGTCCGTCCGCCGACCGGCGAAGACGAGCTTCTGACGGTTCACCCTTGCCTGGAGGAGGAGATGGTCATCACGCTCCCCACGGATCATCCGTTGCGCGACAAGGACCCGATCCCCCTTGCGGCGATCGCGGGCGAGCCACTTGTCCTCTTTCCCCGCGATATCGGGCCTGGTCTCTACGACAGCATCCTCTCCGCCTTCCACGAGGCCGGGTTCAGCCCGCAACTTGGTCAGGAAGCCTCCCAAATCACCTCGATCATTCCGTTGGTCGCGGCAGGTTTCGGCGCGTCGGTGGTCCCGCGCTCGGTCGGCTCGATCCGCAGCGAGGGCGCCGTCTATCGCGCCATCTCCGGCAGCGCGCTCCGGGCGCCGATCGCTCTGGCCAGCCGCGCCGATGATCACACACCGCTGGTGAAGGGCTTCATCGCCAAAGCCCAAATCGCGCGCACCTCTCAGGGAAACGCTTGATCGCAAGCTGCTGGTCATCAGGACGTCAGGGTAAAGCAAAGCTGGCCGTACCATTGACAGCCTACTGCAGAGGCCGGCAGGAAACGCTTTGCACAACAAAAAACGCCGGGCGACCCTATGATCGTTCCGACGCTGCCAACAAAAAAGGCAGCCCCAAGGACCACCTTCATTGCAACTCTATGATGTGTATTTCCTCATGTCAACGCGCGATGACTGGACTTGCTAAAAAAGAGCACGATCGTGTCCATTTTTTAAGACAAGTCCACAGTGAGTTCGAACAACTCGAGGTTTTATACGCACTGTGAATGGCGGCAAACGACACTTCGCGAAGCATTGCGATTTCTCCGTCATTCCGGAGCCTTATCGGTCGAAAGGAATGCAAGCGCATCCTGTGCGGTGTCGGGCATGAAGTGCCGTCCATCGGGTCGGAAATCTATTTGCGCGGTCGGCACATTCGAGGCGCGCTGTCATTTTCCAAGAAGGAGCGAACCCGTGCAAATTTTGAACAGACGTTCTTTGCTCCGCGGGTTGGGCCAACATCCCATCGCGCTCCAATCGCAAGCAGCGCTTTGCGTTCTCAGGCTGGCTCTATCGGCAGCGCAATCTCGTCGAGAGCTTCTTCAACCGCATCAAGCACTTCCGAGGCATCGCCACCCGCTACGACAAGTGCCCCGAGAATTACCTCGCTGCCGTCAAACTCATCTGTGCGCGTATCTGGTGCACCGCGTAATGCGCTACGACCTAATTCTGTATCGGACCTCATGGTGGTCGTGACTTGCGCTGCATATCCGCGACTGTAGAAATCCATCGACGGGACCGCCAGTCACGCGACTCTCATTGTAATGGGCTTGGTCATCTAAGATTTCCTGAATACGAAACTGCCGTTGGACAGTGTTCGCGCCAGAGGCGGATTCGATCGGTAGAACTCATCATCGAGCAAGGTTTCGGGATAGGGGCCAAGCCAAGGCAAGGTCTCCTCTATGCCATCTGTAAGGGGCTCGTCGTCGCCGACGTTCGGGATAGCGTGCCGCCTGA
>JARROF010000162.1:0-6277 GCA_037384205.1 Novosphingobium sp.
CGCCACCGCCGCCGAAGCCGCCGCGTCCACCGCCGCCGCCACGGGCGCCACCGCCCCGGTCATCACCGCCGCCGAAGCCGCCGCCACCGCCGAAACGGTCTCCACCGCCTCCGAAACGATCACCGCCGCCGCCGCCGAAACGATCCTGTCCTCCGAAACGATCCTGTCCTCCGAAGAACGGATCGAAATCGTCCTCCCCAAACCGATCCCGCTTATCGCGTCCCCTTCCGCGACGACCTCTGTCAAAACCCATCTTTACGAACGTACCTTACGCTGCGCCCCTGAAAGCATTTACCCGGACACGTGGACGAGACCGCGCCAGGCATCAGGGAAAGAAGCTGAACATCAGCCTGCCTCCCGCCTGCAATCATGCCTCTTACACGAGTCATGAGCCAATAGCGAACAGAAATACGTGGCCATTTCGAACCACCTTGCATCCGCTTTCGATTTTGATCTGCCTCGAACTGGGATTTGCCTTGCGTGTTCGGTAAAGCAGGGCTTGAAATGGGCAGAAGGCCAGGTCCATCTCGGATCCGACAGCCAGCAAACGGAGAATACACACGATGTTTCGCCAGATCACCGATACCGTCTTTGCCAGTCCGCAAATCGGCACCGATGCCATTGCAGAGGCCAAGGCGCTCGGAATCGTGCGAATCATCAACAACCGCCCGGAAGGCGAAGAAGACGGACAGCCCGCCGGGCCCGCAATCGAGGCCGCAGCACGCGAAGCGGGACTAGATTATGTGGCGATCCCGGTAACCCATTCGGGCTTCAGCCAGGGCCAGGTCGATGCCATGCTGGAAGCGCTGGACGGTGCCGGAGGGCCGGTTCTCGCCTATTGCCGCTCGGGCACGCGCTCCACTCTGCTCTGGGCGCTGGCCCGCGCCAAGGCGGGCGACAACCCGACGGCCATTGCCTCTAAAGCGGCATCCGCAGGCTACGATGTCAGCCCTGTACGCCAGTTGATCGAGATGCTGGCTGCGGGCAGCTGAGCCCGCGGCCGCTTCGGCAGCCTCGTCAAAGTGCCAGTTCGCCCCGCTCCCCGGTGCGGATTCGCACCGTGTCTTCGAGTTCGAACACGAAGACCTTGCCGTCACCGATCTCCTGATTGTTGGCGGCCTGGCACACAACCTCGACGACCTTGCCCGCCAGGGAATCGGGAACGGCCACTTCGAGCTTCAGCTTGGGCAGCATGCTCGAGACGTATTCGGCGCCACGATAGACCTCGGTCTGCCCTCTCTGGCGCCCGTAACCGCTGACTTCCGTCACGGTCAGCCCGGATACGCCCAGTCCGCTAAGCGCATCCCTCACATCCGCAAACTTGAACGGCTTGATAATGGCGGTGATGAATTTCATACGCCCTGCCCCCCGATTTCGCCCCGCAACCGGGCGCCCCGGAACGGCTGATCAGGCAGTTTTTCTCATATTGCCGCAGCACACACAAAGAAAAACAGGCCCGGCTGGCCTGCCCCGAAAGAAAAAAGGGCCGGAGCGGCTGGCTCCGGCCCATTGAGTTTGTGTTCGCAGGAGGAACATCTGCTGACGGCGGCGGATGGGAGGAGAGGAGGAAACACCCGCCGCCGTCAAACTCGTAAGATCTTAGTTGTAGGCGCGCTCGCCGTGTTCGCCGATGTCGAGACCTTCGTGCTCGACTTCCTCGGTGACACGCAGACCGGTGACCATCTTGGCGATGAAGATCGCGATCACGGTCGCAACCGCCGTCCACACGATGGTGGTGCCGACTGCTGCCGCCTGGATGCCGAACTGAGCGCCCATCGAAACCGAACCGTCACCGGGGCCGCCGAGCGACGGATCGTGCAGGATACCGGTGCCAAGAGCGCCGATGATACCGCCGATGCCGTGGACACCGAAAGCGTCGAGAGCATCGTCATAGCCGAGCATCGGCTTGAGCTTGCTGACGGCAAAGAAGCAGATCACCGAAGCAACCGCGCCGAGGACGACGGCACCGAAAACACCGACGTTACCGGCCGCCGGGGTGACCGCGACGAGACCGGCAACCACGCCCGAGCAGAAGCCCAGAGCCGAACCCTTGTGACCCGCCATGCGCTCGGCCAGCATCCAGAACAGACCTGCGGCAGCCGTCGCGACGAAAGTATTGATCATGGCAAGACCGGCCACGCCATCGGCTTCCAGTTCGGAGCCGGCGTTGAAGCCGAACCAGCCCACCCACAGCAGACCGGTGCCGACCATGGTCAGCGTCAGCGAGTGCGGCGGCATCGGCTCGGTGGGATAGCCCTTGCGCTTGCCGAGGATCAGCGCGGCGACCAGCGCGGCCACACCGGCGTTGATGTGCACGACGGTGCCGCCGGCGAAATCGAGAGCGCCCATCTTGTAGAACAGACCCTGGCCCGCCCAGACCATGTGCGCGATCGGGAAGTAGGAAATCGTCAGCCAGACAGCCGCAAAAACCATCACCGCCGAGAACTTCATGCGCTCGACGGTCGAGCCGAGCACGAGTGCGACAGTGATCGCGGCGAAAGTCATCTGGAAGCAGATGAAGACGTATTCGCTGATCACTTCGTCAGAGAACGTGGCGGCCGTGCTGTCGGATGTGACGCCGGAAAGGAAGAACTTGCCCCAGCTGACGTAATCGTTGCCTTCGGGACCGAAGGCCATGCCGTAGCCGTACATGATCCACAGCAGCATCGCGAGCGCCGCGGCGGCCCCGATCTGGGTCATGGTGGAGAGCATGTTCTTGGAGCGGGTGAGACCGCCGTAGAACAGCGCCAGGCCGGGGAGGATCATCATCATGACCAGAACGGTCGAGGTCATCATCCAGGCATTGTTGCCGGGGTTGGGGACCTTGGCTGCTTCTTCGGCCCAGGCCGGCATGGCGGCGAACAGCGACGCGGTGAGAGCGCCTGCGCCGCAGAGAATCTTGCGGTTCATCGTGGAAAGCCTCCTCAAAGCGCGGTGTCGCCGGCTTCGCCGGTGCGAATGCGCACGGCCGAAGCAAGATCGAGAACGAAAATCTTGCCGTCACCGATGGCCTCGGTGCTGGCAACCTGCTGGATCGTTTCGACGATCTTCGGCGCGAGATCGTCAGGCGCGGCGACCTCGATCTTCACCTTTGGCAGCATGTTGGTCGAATACTCGGCCCCGCGATAAATCTCGGTCTGGCCCTTCTGGCGCCCAAAGCCCTTGACTTCCGAAACGGTCATGCCGGCGACGCCGATCGCGCCGAGTGCTTCACGCACCTCGTCCAGCTTGAAGGGCTTGATGATGGCGATGATGAACTTCATGCCTATCCCCTGTTTGTCACCGGCCCCAGCGCCGGCTGAGAGAGACTAACGCAAAGGGTGTGCCAATTTACCAATCAGCAAGATTCAAGGCGCTCTCACCCGAATGGGCGCAAAACAGGCACGCTATATCGCCCGATTCGTAAGCACATGCCTATTTTTTGGGCAGCGATAGCGCGGCGAAGACGGGCAAGTGATCAGAACCTGTCGCGGATAACGGGCTGTGGTGCACATTGGTTCCCTGAACCTGCCACTCCGGCGAAACAATAATACGGTCAAGCCGCGCAATCGGCCGTCGCGAGGGGAAACTGCGTCCCGGCGAGAGCACCCGCCAGGCCTCGCCATCGAATTCCCGCAGGCAGCCGCCCCGCAGCGACCATTCGTTAAGATCGCCCATCAGCACAGTGGGGACATGGTGATCGCAGTCCTCACAATGGTCCAGCACGCTGCGCACCTGATGGCGGCGGCGCAGGCCCGACAGATCGAGATGCATGCCGATCGCCCGCACCCGGCGGCCTTCCAGCATGAGGTCAGCGCGAATCGCCCCGCGCGGTTCCACCACCGGCAGCGGCACCGGCGCCGCCTCGACAAGGTCGATACCCTTGCGCACCAGCAGGGCATTGCCATGCCAGCCCAGACTGTCCGGCTTCATCGAGAGCGGTACCGGCACATAGTCCGTCGCCGCATGGATCGCATCGAGCGGCAGGGCCGCCATGCGCCGTCCGAACCGCCGGTCCACTTCCTGCAAGGCGACGATGTCCGCGTCGATTTCCAGCAGGATGCGCAGGATACGCTCATGATCGCGCCGCCGGTCCAGCCCGACGGCCTTATGGATGTTATAGCTGGCGAAAGTGATCTGCACGCTGGGGCCCCGGTCTGCTGACGGCAAAGACTCTATGCCTGAGTCCCCCCGATTTCCAAATGGAGACTCAGCGTTCCTTGGTGGCGCTGAACGTCAGATCGGGATTGCGTTCCTGCTGATAGCCCACGTCCCAGGCCGATCGGGCCATGAACACCGGATCGCCGTCGCGGTCCTTCGCGAGGTTCATCTTGTTAAAATCGGCAAAGTCGCGCAGCGCCTGATCGCTGCCCTTGATCCAGCGCGCAGTATCGAAGGGCGAGGCTTCGAGCATCGCCTCCACCTTGTATTCGGCCTCCAGCCGCGAGATCAGCACATCGAGCTGGAGCTGGCCGACCACGCCGACGATCCACTGCGAACCGATCTCGGGATAGAAGACCTGGATCACGCCTTCCTCGGACAGATCGTCGAGAGCCTTGCGGAGCTGCTTGGTCTTGGTCGGGTCTTTCAGCGCCACGCGGCGCAGGATTTCCGGCGCGAAGTTGGGCAGGCCGGTAAAGCGGATCTGGTTCCTTTCCGAAAGCGTATCGCCCACCCGCAAGGTGCCGTGGTTGGGAATGCCGATGATATCGCCCGGCTCGGCGCTGTCGGCGATCTCGCGGTCCTGCGCGAAGAACAGGATCGGCGAGTGGATCGCGATCGGCTTACCCAGCCCCGAGGGCGTCAGCTTCATGCCGCGCTTGAAAGTGCCCGAGACCAGCCGCATGAAGGCAATGCGGTCGCGGTGCATCGGGTCCATGTTGGCCTGCACCTTGAAGATGAAGCCGGTGACTTCCTTGTTGTCCGGCTCGACAGGCCCCGCCTCGGTGGGCTGCGGGCGCGGCGGCGGCGCGTATTGCGCGATCGCGTCGATCAGTTCGGCCACGCCGAAGTTCTTGAGCGCCGAGCCGAAATAGACCGGCGTCAGGTCTCCCGCGCGGTAGGCTTCGAGATCGAACTCGGGATAGCCGGCCACGGCCAGCTCCAGTTCGTCGGCCACCTCGTCCGGCAGCGTCACGTTTTCCTCGACCTTGCCGAGGAATTCCTTGCTGCCGCCCTCGGGACGGCTGACTTTGCCGGTGGCGATGTCGAGAATGCCCTGGAACACCCCGCCCATGCCGACCGGCCACGACATCGGGCAGACGTCGAGCGCGAGCTTGTCGGCCACTTCGTCCATCAGGTCGAAACAGGCACGGCCTTCGCGGTCGACCTTGTTGATGAACGTGATGATCGGCACCGAACGCAACCGGCAGACCTCGAACAGCTTGCGGGTCTGCGGCTCGATGCCCTTGGCCGCGTCGATCACCATGATCGCCGAATCGACCGCTGTCAGCGTGCGGTAGGTGTCCTCGGAAAAGTCCTCGTGGCCCGGGGTGTCGAGCAGGTTGAACGTCACCGTATCGCCATGGGCATCGGTGCGCTCGAAAGTCATGACCGAGCTGGTCACCGAGATGCCGCGCTGCTGCTCGATCTTCATCCAGTCGGACCGCGCGCGCCGCGCAGCCCCGCGCGCCTTGACCTGGCCGGCAAGGTGGATGGCGCCGCCCTGCAGCAGCAGCTTTTCGGTCAGCGTGGTCTTACCCGCGTCAGGGTGCGAAATGATCGCGAAGGTACGGCGTGAATTGCTCATCCGCGCGCCTTTAGGGATGCGCGGGAGTTATCGCAATGTTTGGGCGGCGTGGCCAGGCGGGAGACTGAAGGAACGTCAGGTTTTGGCGAAGGCTTCAAAAGGGTCGAAGGGCAGGAAAGTCGGGGGAGCCGTCATCTTCTTACAAACAACCCGCTTCCGAAACGACAGCGCTACTTTCGCCTATTATCCCATCAATAGCTGTCCAAGAAACCTCGACTTGCTCTTGGCACGGCAAGCCATGGATTGTCTTATTCGCTATGCCCTTGCGCACAACCTCAAACGTGTTGTCATCGAGCCATTGCAAAAGCGCAGTTTCTGGCGTGCTCCTGCTAAATCTTTGGCTGAAAGCCAAGGCAGGTGTGTCCCATCTTGCGTCACGAAGAAGTGCGGGTCTTTTTTCCGCTAATGCAAATGCGATGCCGAACAATATATTTTGCCAAGTCAGAGCGACTAGCAGTGACAACACCGTAGCACCGAGAACGAACCACTTCGTCCGAGAGGAAAATCTGAGTTTCACAAGTTGATCTTAGCTTGGTCTGCAACGTCCGC
>JARROF010000163.1:0-8154 GCA_037384205.1 Novosphingobium sp.
GTTGTTGGTGCCATAGGTGATGTCGGCGGCATAGGCCTCGCGGCGCTCGAACTCATTGAGGTTCGGTACGATCACCCCGACCGTCAGGCCCAGGAAATTGTGCAGGCGCCCCATGTGCTCCGCATCGCGGCTGGCGAGGTAATCGTTGACCGTGATGACATGCACGCCCTTGCCTTCGAGCGCATTGAGATACGTAGCCGTGGTAGCGACCAGCGTCTTGCCCTCACCTGTGCGCATCTCGGCGATTTCACCGCGGTGCAGGACGATGCCACCGATCATCTGCACGTCGAAGTGGCGCATACCGAACACGCGCTTGGAAGCTTCGCGCACTGTGGCGAAGGCTTCGGGCAGGATCTGGTCAAGCGTCGATCCGGCGGCCAGCTGTTCACGGAACTTTGCGGTCTGCGCGCCCAGTTCCCCGTCGCTCATCGCTTCCAGTGTGGGTTCGAAAGCGTTGATCTGCTGGACGATCTTGTCGAGCGACTTGATGTAACGGTCGTTTGACGAGCCGAAAATGGTTTTGACGATGGCGCCGAGCATGGCCGGGAATCCCTGTTCTGGAAAGACTGTATAATGTGCTTGAATGCGCGCCTGCGGTCAGCGCGGGCGCGTCGGAATAAAGCGCTGAAAAGCGAGAGCCGGTGCGCGCGGGCCGCTATTCGCGGGCGCGGTCTATCCCGGTCAGGACTGCCGGAACGGCAAGGCCAACGGGGGCTGCGGTCAGTGCGGGAGCATGTCGCCGGGCATTACGCCAGCCCGGCTCGGGCAACCGGGCGAGCGCCACCGGCGCACGCTGCGCCTTGGCAACTGTCACCTCTCCCAGCACCGACACCTGCATGCTGGCGACCTGCGACGCACGTGCCTCGGCCGGGCCGATTTGCGCGGACAGGCCCGTCAGAAGGGCAAGCAGGGTGAGGAGCAGGCGGTTGGCCATGCCCGTCAGATAGGGGGGGAGCCGCAATGTGTCCACCGGTGAGATTGCTGCTCCATGTGATTTCCGGCCGCAGAATGCCGCCGCACGCCGGCGCGATAACCTGGCGTTCACCCTATTCTGGCAGGTCCCCCTGCATCAGAAGGACAACGACAGTGGCGCAAGACAATGGGAACAGACTGGTTCTGCTCGATGGCCTGCGCGGCGTCGCCGCCCTCATGGTGGTACTGTTCCATGCCAATCTCGATGGCTCGGCGCCCGCGTTTTCTCGGGGGTACCTGCTCGTCGACCTGTTTTTTCTGCTTTCCGGGTTCGTCCTTACGCTCGCCTTCCGGCAGAAGTTCAGCGAGGGAATGGGCACGTCCGAATTCCTCCGACTGCGCTGGAGCCGGTTTCGGCCCATGGTCATTACAGGCGCGCTGCTCGGACTAGCGGCGAATATTGAGGTCTATCATCCGCTGATGCTTGTGGGCGTAACGGTCGCCGCCTGCCTGATGATCCCGCAAGGGCTGGGCGAGCCGATGTACCAGACCAACGCGGCCCAATGGTCGCTTCTCGACGAACTGTTTGCCAATGCCCTTCATGCCGGACTGCTGCACAAGCTGGGATGGCGACAGCTCGCGGTTATCGCCCTCTCCTGCGGGACCGGGTTCGCGATCTGCACCTGCCATTTCGGCCATGCCAATCTGGGCGCGGCGGCGGCCACTCTGATCCCGGGTCTGTTGCGGACGGGATGGTCCTATATTCTCGGCATTCTGCTGGCACGGGCCTGGGTGGCA
Organism: Novosphingobium sp.; assembly: GCA_037384205.1. Taxonomy (GTDB): domain Bacteria; phylum Pseudomonadota; class Alphaproteobacteria; order Sphingomonadales; family Sphingomonadaceae; genus Novosphingobium. Next base: position 1,711 of record JARROF010000163.1, read on the forward strand.
GGTTTCCGGCCGCCCCGAACCGACTGGCGTATGACCCTGCTCGCGCCAGGCCTTCTGGTGCTCGCAGTCCCGCTGATCGGGCTCCCTGTCTGGGCGGGCGATCTTGGCGTAGTTCTCGTCGCGTTTCCGGCCTTGTTCTGGCTGGCTCTCGGAAGCGGTCCATCCCCCGGTGCCTCGCACCGGCTCGCATTTCTAGGCGCCATTTCCTTTCCGCTCTACGCGCTACATCTTCCTGTACTCGCGATCTGGGACAGCTATCTCCTCCCCGGTCATGGCCGCGCCAGCGGGGTTCCTCTTGTCCTGTTCGTGGCGATAGTTGCCATGCTGTTCGCAGGGTATATCGGCCGCCGCCGGGCCTGTCACTCCGCGCGCCTGCAACAGGATTTTCTCCAACGGACGTGACCGTCCCGTCAGAATGCTTGACCTGCTTCCATCCGACGTTAGGCGCTGCATTCATGACGCACCCCGTTTCGCCTCTCGCCACGCCGTTTCCCCACCTCCCGGCCATTGCCGGAGTGACGCCGCATGCGGTGCGCGCCGGTTACAAGGACTGGCGCCGCAGCGACCTCACGTATGTAACGCTCGATGAAGGCACAGTCGTCGCGGGCGTTTTCACGAAGAACGTATGCTGCTCCAGCGAAGTGGAAATCGGGCGCGAGAACGTGAAGCGCGGCCGCGCCCGTGCGCTGGTGGTCAATGCAGGCAATGCCAATGCCTTCACCGGCTATCGCGGGCGCGAGGCGGTGGAGCAGATCATGGATCAGGTCGCCGGCCATCTGGGCTGTGCGAAGGAAGAGGTCTTCGTATCCTCGACCGGTGTGATCGGCGTGCCGCTGCCCAAGGACAAGGCACGCGAGGGGGTGAGCAAGGCCCTCACCGCAGAGCCTTGTTCGTGGGAAGAGGCAGCGAACACCATCGCCACCACCGATACTTTCGCCAAGGGCGCCGCGGCGACGGCGATGGTGGGCGATACCGAAGTGACGATCAGCGCCATCATCAAGGGCTCGGGCATGATCGCGCCCGACATGGCGACCATGCTCGGCTACATCTTCACCGATGCGGCGGTGGAACCGGGCTTCCTGCAGGAATGCCTCTCGGCCGCGAATGGGCGCACGTTCTCGTGCATCACGGTGGACTCGGACACTTCGACCAGCGACACCGTGCTCGCCTTCGCCACCGGCAAGGCGGGCAATGCCCCCCTCACCTCTTTCGATAGCCCCGGCGCCGATGCCTTTGCCGCCGCCATCCATGACGTGTGCCGCCAGCTTGCCCATCTCGTGGTGCGCGATGGCGAAGGGGCGCAGAAGTTCATCGCCGTGACCGTTACCGGCGCCGTTTCGGACGAGAGCGCGCGCAAGATCGGCATGGCAATTGCCAATTCGCCGCTGGTGAAGACCGCCATTGCGGGCGAGGATGCCAACTGGGGCCGCGTGGTCATGGCCGTGGGCAAGGCGGGCGAACCGGCGGATCGCGACAGGCTCTCGATCGGGTTCGGCGGCATATGGGCCGCGCGCGAAGGCCTGCCGCTCGCCGATTACGACGAGGCGCCGGTGGCCAAACACCTCAAGGGGCAGGACGTGACGATCGAGGTCGATCTCGGCCTTGGCGACGGCAGCGCCACGGTGTGGACCTGCGATCTCACCCACGGATACATCTCGATCAACGCCGATTACAGAAGCTGATGGCCAAACCATTCTTCACCCTCTGGGGCCGCCCGAACTCGCATAACGTCAAGAAGGTGTCGTGGTTCGCCGAGGAACTGGGGCTTGCCTATGAACGCCGCGACATCGGCGGCCAGTTCGGGTTCACCGAAGAATACCTCTCCAAGAATCCCAACCGTCTGATTCCGATGATCGAGGATGGCAAGATCGTGCTGTGGGAATCGAACACGATCCTGCGCTACATGGCGGCCGAATACGGCGGCGAGCGCTGGTTCCCCGCCGATCCCATCGACCGCGCGCTGGGCGAACGCTGGATGGACTGGCAGATCACTTTTGCCGCTTCCCAGCGCGTGCCGTTCCTCAGCTTCGCCCGCACCCCGCGCGAGGAATGGGACATGGCCGCCATCGAGCAGAATATGGCCGCCAGTGCTGCGCACCTGGCGGTGATGGAACGCTATCTCGGCGAAAAGCCCTGGCTCTCGGGCGGGCAGTTCGGGATCGGCGACATCCCGATGGGCGTCTACGCCTATACCTGGTTCAGCCTGCCGTTCGACAAGCCCGATTTCCCCGCGATTTCCAACTGGTACGAGCGGATCAGGGAGCGGCCCGGATTCGCGCAGCAAGTGATGATCCCGCTCACATGATCACACCGGAACTCACCCGTGCGGTAGAGGCGGTGATGCGCGAGGCGAGCGAGCGCGCGATCCTGCCCCGCTACCAGACGCTTACCAGCGCCGATATCGATGCCAAGGCCCCCGACGACGTAGTGACAGTGGCCGACAAGGACAGCGAAGCGCTGCTGACCGAGCGCCTCTCCGCCCTGATGCCCGAAGCCGCCGTGGTGGGCGAAGAAGCCACTTTTGCCGATGCCAGCGTGATGGACCGGCTCAAGGACCGCCTGTGCTGGATCGTCGATCCGCTCGACGGCACCAACAATTTCGCCGCCGGAAAGCCGCCTTTCGGCGTGCTCGTCGCGCTGGCGGACAAGGGCGAGACGCTGGGCGGCTGGATCCTCGACTGCCTGACCGGCCGCTTCTGCCACGCAGGCAAGGACGCCGGCGCCTGGATCGACGGCGAACGCGCCGTGGCCACGCCCAGCGGCGAGGAACAACCGATCGCGGCGATTTCGCTGGTCTTCCTCGAACAGGCGCGCCGCGAACAGATCCGCGAACACATCGCCCCGCATTACCGCCTCGTCGACATCCCGCATTGCGCCGCCGAGCAGTATCCGCGGCTGGTGCTGGGGACCAACGACCTGTCGGTCTTCGAACGCACGCTGCCCTGGGACCATGCGGCAGGCGCGCTGTTCCTCAACGAAGCGGGCGGGTTTTGCGCAAGGCCGGATGGCTCGCCCTACCGCGTCGATGCGTTCGAACGGCGCGGGATGATCGGCGCGTCGTCGAAAGCAGTGTTCGAGGATCTGGCCGAACGGCTGGCGGCACTGGGATAACGGGCCATGCACCGTTTCGTCGTCATCTCCGGATGTTCGGGCGGAGGCAAATCGACTTTGCTGGCGGAATTGCGGCGGCGTGGACATGCCGCTGTGGAAGAGCCCGGGCGCCGCATCATTGCCGAAGAACTCCAGGGATCAGGGCAAGCGCTGCCCTGGGTGGATCTCGAAGCCTTTGCCGAACGGGCCATTGCCATGGCCTTGCGCGACCGGGCCGAGGCAGCGTCGCGGCCGGGCCGGATATTTTTCGACCGCGGCCTGATCGATGCTGCCGTCGCGCTGGAACATGCCACCGGCCGCCCCGTCCTGCAGGACTACGCCAGCCAAGGCTATAACCGGCGGATATTCATGGCCCCGCCCTGGCCGGAAATCTATGAGACCGACGACGACCGCCAGCATGGCCTGAAGGAGGCCATCGCCGAATACGAGCGGCTGCTCAGGGCCTATGACCGCCTCGATTACGATATCTGCCTGCTGCCCAAAGCGAGCGTCGCCGAACGGGGCAATTTCGTGCTCGACACGCTGGCTCGCAATTAAGACCAGGACTCGCTGATCAGCTCCCATGAGCCCATTTCCGCAAGCCGATGGACATGGCGGGCCAGCGCGGCATCGTCGCATAGCCGCGAAAACGGGTGCTGATCACTAGTTGTGCGCGGCCATCGCGGCGATATGCACGATGGCCTGCTCGACGTCGGACACCATCCCCTCCGTTACTTTGCAATGCAAAGTCTGTGAAAGGTGCCCGCCCGCCCAGTCAAATCGCAACGATCCGCAATTGAAATATCCAGTGGCAGGATTGAGAAACTTTCCCTCGCAATCCTGCCACCCTGTATTTCACCCACCGCCGCCAAGGCAAAAAGACGGCGTCCGGGGTGTAGTTCGGTTCCGGCTTATTCGCCCGTTTCAGCCATATGCGCGCGATACTCACCCTGCCGTTCGAGCATCCAGCCCGGATATTCGGCAGGCACATCGCGTCGATCACCGCATAGCCCCGGTCACGCTGCACCGGCGGAAAATCGAAAGCGGCGCGGCGCCCCTCACCGGCTGCTTCGTCCTCGCGGCTGTACTTGCCTGACAGGAGGCCCCCGGCCAGCGGACTCCAGACCATCAACCCGAGCCCTTCGGATCGCAGCATCGGCGCGATATCGCGTTCCAGATCGCGCCCGGCCAGCGTGTAATAGGCCTGCAGCGAGAGGATCGGCGCCAGCCGCCGCGCCTCGGCAATGCCGACAGCCTTCATGATCTGCCATGCCGCCCAGTTCGATACGCCGATGTAGCGGACATACCCTGCCCGCACGAGCATATCGAGCGCTTCGAGCGTTTCCACGATCGGCGTCGCGGGATCGAAGCCATGGATCTGGTAGAGATCGACATGATCGAGCTGGAGGCGTTCGAGGCTGCCCTTGCACTGATCGACAATGTGTCCGCGCGACGCGCCGCGCGCATTGGGCCCGCTGCCCATCGGGCCCAGCACTTTGGTAGCGATCACCAGATCGCTGCGCGAAAGGCCAAGATTGCGGATCGCGCGGCCGAGTATGCGCTCGCTTTCACCATCTGCATAGACATTGGCGGTATCGATGAAGTTCACGCCGGCATCGACGGCGGCCTTGACCAGCGCATCGGCCTCATCCTGCCGCAGCTTGCCGATCTGCCCCCACATGCCTTCGCTGCCGCCAAAGGTCATCGTGCCAAGGCACAGTTCCGAAACGAACAGGCCGCTGGGGCCGAGGAGACGATAGCGCATGGAATATCCTTTCCGGTTGGGGAATCGATACCTGACAAGATAGGCCGCTCACGCCGCGCAGCCACGCGGATCGTAGCATTCCCTTGCCCGATTCTCTCAATCGTGGATCTTAGGCTTTTTCCGCCCCCTGCCCGTGGATAGGATGATGCCATGCACGATGCCCTCCTTCAGAAACTGCGCAAACAGCACGCCCGGCACTGGCAAAGGTTCGGCTGCGAACCGCCGCTGGAGGGCCTGACCCTGATGATGGCGGACCGCCCTTCCGATCTGATGCGTTCGGTTTACCGCACGTCCTTCTGCGGCGTCCTGCAAGGCGCCAAGGTCAGTTTTCTGGGCGAACGCGCCTTTCGCTATGATGCCGGAAAGTGCCTGATCGCATCGATAGACCTGCCCGTGGCCGCCCAGATTGTCGAAGCGAGCCAGGACCGCCCTTACATGGCGTTCAGCCTTGCCATCGATCCGGCCATGATCGCGGACCTCCTGCTCGGCGAAGCGCCTGAGCCACTATCCGATACCACGCTGCCCCCCATAGCCGTGACGGATATGCGCGGAGCCGCTGCGCGTGTCCGGCCTCGCCGCGCTCGCCGGAATGAGCCCCGCCAGCTTCCACCGGCATTTCCGCGCGGCAACCACGATGACGCCGATCCAGTTCCAGAAACAGATCCGCCTGCAGACCGCTCGGCGTATGCTGCTTAGCCAGGGACAGGAAGTGGCGGCCATCGGCTATTCAATAGGCTATGAAAGCCCTTCGCAGTTCAACCGCGATTATCGCCGTTTGTTCGGCGTACCTCCGGGACGTGATGGGGCCGCCATTCGGGACGGACTGCTATTCCCAGCAGAGATCTAGGCAGCCGTCATCCTCGCTGAGCGTTGCGCCGCATGGCCTGAGGCGGCGTCCCGAAAGCGCGCAGGAAAGCCCGGCGCATACGTTCGGGATCATTGAAACCGGTTGCAAACGCTATGGCCTCGATCGGCTGCGCTGTATCTTCCACTTTCGCCCGCGCGATTTCGAGCCGCAGCCGCTCTACCGCCTTGGCCGGGCTCATCCCGGTCGCCTCGCGGAACGCGCGGGAGAAGTGACGCGGGCTCATCGCGGCCTCCTGTGCCAGCACGTCCACCGTCAACCGCTCGCCGATGTGCCCACGCATCCACGCGAGCAGACGGCCGAAGCGCTCGTCCGCGCAGCCCATCGCCAGAAGCGCTGAAAACTGGGACTGCCCGCCCGGCCGCCGGTAATAGACAACCATTTCCCGGGCCACCTCGCGCGCGATCCCCTCCCCTAGATCCTGCCCGATCAACACCAGCGCCAGATCGATCCCCGCGCTAATGCCTGCCGAGGTCCAGATATGCCCGTCGCGCACGAAAATGCTGTCCGGCTCCACCCGCACGGCGGGGTAATGCCGGGTGAATTCCGGTACGCGCCGCCAGTGCGTGGTTGCCCGCCGCCCATCCAGCAGTCCGGCTTCCGCCAGCATGACCGCCCCCGAACAGACGCTACACAGCCGCCGCACGCTATCCGCCCGCGCGCGAAAAAAGGTCAGCATCTGCTCATCCTTCGCGGCCTGGTTTACCCCCCCGCCGCCCACGAC
>JARROF010000163.1:8185-19848 GCA_037384205.1 Novosphingobium sp.
CGCCGCAACCATCAGCGGCACCCCTGCCGAACTCCTGACCATCCCGGCCTCACGCGCCAGCAGGGCCACCCGGTAGGCGGCAGGATCACAGGCCTGCCCCGCCAGTTCGAACGCCGAGATGGGGCCCGCAGCGTCGAGAATCTGAAACCCCTCGTAAAGGTAGATACCGATTGTTCTGACCATGGCCTGAAATGAGGGACGATTGTCATTTTGGCAAGAAGCGGTTGATGCCAGGAAGAGCAGGCACCAGACAGGGAGTTCATCATGGCAGCCTCATCCCCGTTCCTCACAGTCTTCGCCATCTATCCCGGCATGACGCAGCTCGACTTCACCGGGCCGCACCAGTTCCTCTCCCGGCTCCCCAACAGCGAGACGCTGGTGGCCAGTCCCGCAGGCGGCGAGATAACGAGCGGAGGCCTCATCTTCGCCCATACACTGCGATTGGCGGAGATCTCCGCGTGCGACCTGATCTGCGTGCCCGGCGGCGTGAATGCGGCGGAGATGGCGCTGGACGAAGAGTTTACCGGAGAAATCCGGCGGCTGGCGGCGAGCGCGCGTTATGTAACCTCGGTCTGTACCGGCTCGCTGATCCTTGGCGCTGCGGGGCTGCTCGTGGGGAAACGCGCGGCCTGCCACTGGGCCTGGCGCGATCTGCTGACGCATTTCGGCGCGATCCCCGATCCGGGCCGGGTCGTGCGCGATGGCCATGTAATCACCGGTGGCGGCGTAACCGCGGGAATCGATTTCGCCCTCACCATACTCGCCGAGATCGCAGGGCCAGAGGTCGCGCAGACGCTTCAGCTCGGCCTCGAATACGCTCCCGCCCCGCCGTTCGACGCGGGACGCCCGGAAAGCGCGCCTGCGGCCATTGTGGAGCAGTATCAGACGCGCATGGCGCCCATCGCTGCCACGCGCAAAGCGCAAACGCGCAAGGCGGCGGCCCGGCTTGCAGTCCAGCCGGGAGCCACCGCATGACCCGTCCGCCACTGCCGCCGTTCGATGCTGTCAGTGCCGCGCAAAAGGCGCGCCTTGCCGAAGATGCCTGGAACAGCCGTGATCCCGAAACAGTCGCTCTGGCCTATACACCCGATAGCGGCTGGCGGAACCGGGCCGAGTTCATCACCGGACGGGAGGACATTACCGCATTCCTCAGGCGCAAATGGGCCCGCGAACTGGATTATCGCCTGATCAAGGAAATCTGGGCCTGGCAGGCAAACCGCATCGCCGTGCGCTTTGCCTACGAATACCGCGACGACAGCGGCAACTGGTTTCGCGCGTACGGCAACGAAAACTGGAAATTCAACGATGCCGGCCTGATGGCACGGCGCATCGCCAGCATTAACGAACATCCCATAACGGAAAGCGAGCGCAAATTCCTCTGGCCCCTGGGACCACGCCCGAAAGACTACCCGGGGCTCAGCGAGTTGGGCCTCTAACGGGCCTGGCCGCGCTTGGCACAGGCCTGCTTCTCACATCCGAGACCGAAGGGGCCCAATAGCTGTTTGCACTATCTCCCGATAGAACTAAGTGTCGACGAGAAATGGACGGAGGCCACGTTGACGCTAAAAAGAACCGCCAAAGAGTTGATTCGGCACGTTCTCTACAGGATGGGACATCGCCGCAAATATGCGCATCTGTCGGGTGACCGTAGCGCGAATTTCAACACGATATACCGCACCGGCGTATGGCAGCACGGGGACGGGGATATCCCCGGCTCCGGAACCGGTTCAACCATCGATGCCACGGCTTCCCTTCGATCCGAACTGGCCAACGCCATCTGCGAATATGGAATCGCTTCGCTGCTGGACATTGGGTGCGGTGATTTCACCTGGATGCAGCACACCGGGATCGAATGCGACTATATCGGCGTCGACATTGTTCCCGGCGTAATTGTGGCGAATACCAAGTCCTACGCGAACGATAAACGCAAGTTCCTTGTCGCGGATTTCGTGGAAAACAATCAGGGCCTGAAGGCCGACGCAGTCTTATGCCGCGAAGTACTGTTCCATCTCAGCCTCGCTGATGCGCGCTCGGTCATCCGCAATGCTCTTGGCACAGGTTGCCGTTATCTTCTTCTGACCAGCGACAAGGGCACCAAGTTCAACTCGAACATCGTCTCGGGCGATTTCCGGTTACTCAACCTGCAGCGCAGACCCTTTACATTGCCAAAGCCGCTCCAGGCGATCCGGGACGAAAACGGCGGCGAAGCACCCGGCCGCATTGTTGGCATCTGGGATGCAGAAGACGTCAGAAAACAGTTCTAACAAATAACGCACTGAGCGACACATACGCCACCAGATTGAGAACTTGAAAAACGAAAGGCTTCAACCCGAAGCTGTGCCGCAAGCCTAGGCATAGCAAAACACACGCCTCTCAGGCGCGACTGGAATCTTGCTGGCGACCACTTATTGGGATTTGTGCCTCACCTTCGCTCCTTCGTCGCCGCGGCAAAGATCCAAATCGCCCTCATTCACAACCTCAAACCTGCACCATGGAAGCTGGATGCCTCCATGGTGCATAGAGACAGTTATCAAGCCATTGTCGGGATGACGAAGGCATTGCTGCTGTCGGCCGAACCGTCAGGCCAGCGCTGCGTCACGGTCTTGATCTTGGTCCAGAACTTCACGCCTTCCATGCCGTGCTGGTTCGTGTCACCGAAGGCGGAACGCTTCCAGCCGCCGAAGGTATGATAGGCTACCGGCACCGGTATCGGCACGTTTATGCCAACCATGCCCACGTTCACCCGGGCAGCGAATTCCCGCGCAGCATGGCCGTTGCGGGTAAAGATGGCCACGCCGTTACCATATTGATGCTTGCTCGGCAGCGCCACGGCGCTCTCGAAATCGGCAGCCCGGACGATCTGCAGCACCGGGCCGAAAATCTCGTTGTGATAGCTGTCCATGCCGGGCGTGACGTGGTCAATCAGCGTGGGGCCGACGAAGTAGCCGTTCTCGTAGCCCTGCAACTTGAAGCCGCGTCCGTCGACGACCATCTCGCCGCCTTCCTCGATGCACCTGGCGATCCAGCCTTCGATCTTCTCCTTGTGCTCCTTCGTTACCGCCGGGCCGTAGTGGGCCTCAGGATCGGTAGAGATGCCGACTTTCAGAGCTTCGATCGCAGGCACCAGCTTGGCCTTCAGCCGTTCGGCGGTATCCTCGCCCACCGGCACCACGACCGGAAGCGCCATGCAGCGCTCGCCCGCGGAGCCAAAAGCCGCCCCGGTCAGATCCTTGACCACCTGATCGAGATCGGCGTCCGGCATGACGATGCCGTGGTTCTTCGCACCGCCCATGGCTTGCACGCGCTTGCCGGCCGCGACACCGCGATTGTAGACGTAATGTGCGATATCAGACGATCCGACGAAGCTGACCGCCCCGATCGCGGGATGATCGAGAATGGCGTCCACCATTTCCTTGTCGCCATGAACCACCTGCAGGATCCCGTCCGGCAGGCCCGCTTCGGTAAACAGTTCGGCCAGACGTACCGGCACCGAGGGATCACGCTCCGACGGCTTGAGAATGAAAGCATTGCCGCAAGCGATAGCAACCGCGCTCATCCACAGCGGGATCATCGCCGGGAAATTGAAAGGCGTAATGCCCGCCCCGATCCCGATCGGCTGCTTCATCGAAAAGACGTCAATCCCGGAGCCGGCGCCCTGCGTGTATTCGCCTTTCAGCACATGGGGAATGCCGCAGGCGAATTCCACGACTTCAAGACCACGCTGGATATCACCCTTGGAATCCTGGATCACCTTCCCGTGCTCGGTCGAAAGCAGCAGGGCGAGTTCGTCCATGTGTTCTTCGACCAGTTCCTTGAAACGGAACATCACACGCGCACGGCGCTGCGGGTTTACCGCGGCCCACTTGGGCTGAGCCTCAAGCGCTGCCTGAACGGCCTGGTCGAGCAACGCAGCATCGCCAAGCAGGACCTGCCCCTGGACCACACCGTTGTTGGGATCGAAAATGTTACCCTTGCGGGAATGAGCGGCACTCGCATTGCCGCCAGCGAGGTAGTGTTCAACTTGGCGCACGGTTAATCTCAAGCTCCTGTTATATCCCGACCGAAAGTCCGCGTTCCCGGAGCGAACTTCAAGTCAAAAACGTTCCGACGGCAGTTCAGGAAGGACTCAATCGCCCCACCAATATCCTGCTTGTGACAAATCCGGATTCCAGCCACAAACCCTGCCCCGAGAAAAACGGATGACCGAACATTTCGCCGTCCGGCAAAGCAAACTCTCCTTCGAAAACCCGGCAATAGATTCTGCCCGCTCCCCCCCGCCCGGAAAGCCAGCGTCGCGATAGACCAGCGAATCACGTCATGCCAAGCACCTTGCTGACCGGCAGGCTATGCACGCGCGGCCCCGTCAGTGCAAACACCGCATTGGCCAGGGCGGGAACCACGGTGGCGACGGGAGGCGAGAGAATCGACACGTCCCCTGGGCGGGAACGATCAGCGCGCAATATGACGTCATGGTCGGCGAACACAACACCCTCGCCCGGATCGACTATGAATACACCTCGCGCCCAGCCGCCCCCCTCACCGATTCAGAGCCCGGTCAATGCCATTGATCACAAAGAAGATATCGACGCCGACGAAGCCTCCCGAAAATGCTGCGAAGCGAGCGTGAAATCCGACGACGGTGGCTGCCGCCACAGCCCGCAAGCCATCCCGTTCGGGGCGGCAGGCCCTCGTTCGAAAGGGCATCGCGTCCGCATTTCGCAAGGCGGCTTCTTCCCGATCATCGCGCAACGCACTCGGAGTGGACGAAACGTTACCTCAAACATTTGCTCGCTGGCTTTACCGGTCGGAATGGATGACCTTGATGGCCAGACGGAAAGGCCGGGTGAGCCAGTACAGGCCCTGCACTGCGCGCGGCAGTTCCAGCCCCTCCATATCCGCATGGTTGGGCTTGAGCTTCCAGAGCAGGACCTTGACAACAGCCCTGACCCCATCGCGCAGACTGCAGTCCCACCGGACCATGTCGATCAGGTACGCAACACGGTCTCTCACCAGGATCTGCCCTTCCTCGCGCACGACTTCGGGAGCGGGCTCGGCTGGGTCGAGATAGCTCAGGCACGCCTCGCCGAGCATCCGGGTCAGGCTATCTGCTTTATCGTACCTCCGTCCTTCCAGACGGGCCTCAAAATAGTCCGGCATTGCCATCGAAGCCTCAACAAGGCGCCCGAAACCTTCCGCATGTGATGTCTGCCGCACCAAGTCGGCATCAAAGCTGGGATGCTTCAGGATCGTCACGATGTCGGCAAGCCAGTGCAAGCGCGAATAGCGATGGCGGGCATGGTGATAGCAAACATAGGTGAACAGGTCCGGGGTCTTCAAGACCGGATAATCTTCGCCGCCGATCGTACAGGTGCCACGATCCGCCAACACGCGCATGGGATCAAGGCTGCCACACGACAAATCGAGGGAGGTGTGCACGTCGATCACTCCACCTGCCGGGTCAATGAGCGTTAATTCGCGCGCGCGCATGACAAGAGCCTTGCGAACAGCGTCCTGCCGGGCCGGCCGCCCCTCGTTCGCAGCCTCGGCAGCAAAGCGGTATCCTCCATCGAGGAGGTGCTCGACCAGAAGTTCCGCCGAACTCTGGTCAACCAGGATATCGAGATCCCGACAGGAGCGTTTCCCGAGCGATCCGTAGTACGTTGCCCCAAGGGTCACCCCCTTGAAGGTAACATAGCGAATGCCCAGCGGCACCAGGTAGCCGCGGTGAAGCCGGCGCAGCGCGGCCGAAACGGCCAGGACCCCGAAGGCAGACCGTTTCGCCTGCGCGACGAGCATGTCCAGAGCTTGAGGATCGATGGTGCTCTCGCCGCCATGCGCGGACACGCCGGACTTGCCCAAGGCAAGACCGCTCACATAGTGATGATCCGCCGCATTCACATAGGCGTGCCATTGCTCTCCATCGAGGCGGGCCTCCAGATCACGCGTGCGTGCGTTCCCGATCCCCAACACATGGCGCAGGAGCAACTCGAAATGTGCCGGAAGTCCACTTGGCCCAGGGGGACAGGCGCGCCCAGCATCTGAACAACTTGCCCCTCGCACCTGTGGACTGGACGCGTCGGACATTTTCCCAGTAAATATCTCCATGGTGGGATGCAAGGAGTACATTGGGGTATTCTGGCACGTATTCGGATGCTGTCATCTGTCCGGCCTCGATGAGCAGCGCCATGGCTGCGGGCCAGTATGGGAGTGCGCGGACCGGACCCCGGAGGAGGATAGGCCCAGCGACGGATACAGGTAGTGCGGTAGCCAATCCGCGGACGAGAGCTTGATCAATCGCCGTCGATCGGGAGCCCGCGGCACACCCGCCAAGGTTCAAGCAACCACTGGCGTTACCGTCAGCGGAAGAATAAACTCGGCCTGCATCTCAGATGGCAGTCATGAGAGCATTGTAGCTCGACGGTTAGATTTGGACCTGATCCGCAGATCACCATACCGGCCAGCGGCTTCTGAAATGCCGCATTCACCGGATCAAGATCTTCTTGTTTCACGGGCGGCAACAACAGAAGTCGTTCAGGCTCCTCCATCGCTTCACCGACATGCCTGTCCAGCGCCGGAATGATCGCCGGAAGCTGCCGACGTCTTCAAAGCCCAGATCATAGGCCACCGTCTTGCCGAGATCGCCCCTGCGAATGAGGTGCAACGCGCGCTCGCGACGATGGGTGTCAAGGATCATCTGGTAGGAAGTCCTCTCGGCAGCCAGTTGCCGCTGCAATGAGCGGGCGCTCATACCGAGCGCGCCAGCGGCCTTGGCCAGTTCGACAACGCCTTCGTCGGCAAACAGCATGGCCAGACGCTCCGCGATCCCGGTGGTCGCCGGTTCCCGACTCCAGAGTTGCTGGCAAAGATCGTCGCACATCCGCAGCAGATTTTCGTCGGCGGTCGTGACTGGCAGGTCGAGGTCCGCGCGCGCGCCCGCGACGAAGCCCGCCGGACAGTCAAAGAGCAGTTCGTCACTGTCAAGATCCGCATAGCAATCGGCATGCGCCGGAGCCGGAAACGGAAAGCCGACCCGCCGCAGCCGGATCCGATATCCGGAAAGATTGAACAGCGATTGCGTGAACCCCGCCAGAGTGGAGGCCATGCAAAATGCTTCCGCGCGGGCCGGCATCGGATAGCGGGATACGAACGCCATGCACCATTCGTCACCGCTGCTGCTCAGCGTCGCTCGCAATGGATAGTCGATATGGGCGCATTGCTCCGCCCAATCCTCGAGAATTTTACCGACGGTACTACAATTACTCAGTCGATATCCCAGCAGGCCGAGATGTTGCAGCCGAATGGACCGGCCACAGGCGACTGCGAAATCGTCCGGGGCCGCACTGGCGAGGATTTCGTAAAGCTCGCCGATCTTGATATGCGAGAGGGGAATTTGCGACAGGATCTGTTCGTAACTGACCCCCGTTCCCTGTAACACTGCGCGAGGGTCTGTCCCGAGTTCCGCGAGACTGAGCAAATCTCCCCGCAACTTCATCGGCGCGATGAGCATTGGCGTTTCCCCTCCGAGATTTTCCCGACGTGTTCTGCACGCCTTTTGACGCGATGCGCCCCGATTGTAAAGTTGCGTACGATACTATAGGAAACCAAAACGCACCGGCAATAGTCGCCTTAAAGGCATGTACATGTGAGAGAGGGAAGCTATGCGCGCACATCGCCTTTTTGTTGTTGGCACCGGTTTGATCGCCATGGCGCAGAGTGCGCACGCACAAACGGAACCGCAAGACGCCAACGCCGAGATCATCGTCACCGCGCAGCGTCGAGACGAGAACCTTTCGCGGACTCCCGTTGCCGTGACCGTGGTTTCGGCTGACCAACTGGCCAAGGCGCAGATTGTCCAGGCGAACGACCTGCGGCAGGCGGCGCCCGGGCTTTCCATTCGCAGCGGTGTCAGTTCGGAGCAGCTCAACTTCTCGCTGCGCGGTGCCACGCAGGACCCCTACAGCAATGTGCGACCCGGGGTGATGCCTTATGTCAATGACGTGCAGGTCGGTAGCCAGGCGTCGTCCGGGGCATTTTATGACCTGCAATCGATCCAGGTGCTCAAAGGGCCGCAGGGTACCCTGTTCGGGCGCAGCGCTACGGGTGGCGCCATACTGTTCACCACTCAAAAGCCGACCAACGAATTGGGCGGCTATGCCAGTGGCCTGGTCGGCAACTACGGGCAGGCCAAGGGCGAGGCAGCGATCAATCTGCCGCTCGTCGACGATGAGTTGCTGCTTCGCGTCGCGGGTTTCTATTCCAGGCGCGACGGTTTTCAGTACAATCTCTACCGGGGCTATTGCCCTTCACCGGAACAGGTTCGCCCCTCGTGCCGGCTGCCTTGCTCTACGCCGGAACGGCGACGCCCACCGCGACGCTGACGGGCGAATGCACGCTGCAGGCCTTTGCGGGCCTGGGCGCCTGCCCGCCGGTGCTTCCGTCCGTCGCGGGGTTCTACCAGAATTATTTCGCGCAGCCCGGCCGCCCCAATACCGGACTTGATGCACAGCTCGCCGCACAGCAGGCGCGCGGGCCGTACCGCGTGTCGGTGGATGGCGATAATGCCATCCGTACACGCAATACGGTGGTGACCGACACGCTCACGATCGACATCGGCGGCGGCGCCAAGATCAAGAACATCTTCGGCTATACCGACGTCCACTATTTCATGGCCACCGACGCAGACGGCACGCCCTATGCGATCTCGCAGGAAAGCGCCGAATTCGGCCATGGCGGGATGGACCAGACCTATCACGCCTTCTCCGAGGAGTTGCAGTTGGTCGGCACCACGCTCGACAGCAACCTCGACTATGTGGTGGGTGGCTATTATTCGCACGAGAAGTCACCGACCCGGTTCCGCAGCGGCTTCTTCGGCATCGCATTCGGGGGCCTGTCGCAGGACAATATCTACGATATCACCAATCGCACCCTGGCCGGCTATGGCCAGGTCACCTATCATTTCGGTGACACGGGGATCGCGGCGACGGGCGGCCTTCGCTATACGGCCGAGCGCGTTGGCAAGCGGGTGCTACCGGGCGACTCGATCCGCGCCGCCCTGGGCGAAACTCCGCCACCGGGCTATTCCTACGACCAGCATCGCAGCTTCAAGAATGTCAGCTGGACACTGGGACTCCAGGATCAGGTGACCGATCAGTTGCTGCTGTATGTTACCAGCCGCAGAGGCTATCGAAACGGCGGGTTCAATGGCCAGTCTGCGCCATTCGTCGGTGAGGCCGTGAACGGCGGCGATGCCTACAAGGCCGAGCGCGTGACCGACCTTGAAGGCGGAGCGAAGTTCAACGGCTATCTCGCGGGTATGCCGTTCCGCATCTCCAGCGACGTTTACTACAACTGGGTCGTCAACAGCCAGCGCGTGGCCTTTGCGCTGGTCAACGGCAACATTGCGTCCTTGACTGTCAACGTGCCCAAGGGGCGGACTTATGGTTTCGAGCTGGAAACGCAGTTCCGCCCGATCCGTCCGCTGAGCGTCGGTGGCGCCTTCAATTACACCAACGCGCGTTTCACCGAGGGTCAGGTATCCGTGCTCGGTGCGACCCAGACCTTTGATCAGGTGCCCGACACGCCGCGCTATAACGCTCAGATGTTCGCGGACCTGTCGCTACCCATAGGCCCAAGCTTCTCCGTGCTGCTGCATGGCGATGTCTACTACCAGTCGTCCAGCAGCACGTCGCCGCGCTCGGCGAACTTCGCCGGCACCCATGTGCCGGGCTACACGCTGGCGAATTTCCGGCTGGGGCTGGAGAATGAAGACAGGGGATGGTCCCTGACTGCCAATCTGAAGAATGCCTTCAAGAAAACCTATTATGTCGGCGGGCTCCAGGCCGGTGAGATCTATCAGGTCAACACGCTGATCCCCGGAGAGCCGCGCACCGTGACAGTGGAAGCCCGGGTGAAATTCTAGAGCAAAAAAGGCGGGGGACGGAAGGTGATGAAATATCCGCGGGGGATCAGCTTGATCCTGCTCGGCGCGGCGCTGCATGCGGCGATGGCGCAAAACCCCTAACCGGTCTACCAATAGCGCAGCCAATCCTGCCGGTGGGGCGATGCCATGCCAGGGTCTGGATGCGAAACGTCGTCGATTACCGCTGTCATGCCTGGAACAAGCTCATCGACGAACCATGGCCCATCCTTTCCATCGGCTTGCGGGAATAGGGTCTGATCAGCGGGTCTTGGTATTACACCCGAACCAGCAGCGCAGCCCTTGCGGCGCGCAGGTCAGCAAGTGCCGTTTCTCGATGGAAAGGTCCTTGGTAAAGCCGGCGCCTGCCTCGGTCGCGAGGAAATCGTCGACCGCCGTCAGCGGGCTATTGCCCGGGCCCCAGGGGCGGGTGACGTTGAAGCTGTCTTCGGGCGCGAATTCTATGCCGGTGTCCATCACGAAAATGGCGCTGCCGCCCGGCACCAGCGGGGCGTAGAGCTGCAGTTCGTCGTAAACGTGATCGCGCGTGTGGTTGGAATCGAGGAACACCATCACGCGCTCCAGACCGCCCAGCGCCTGCTTCACTTCGTCGAAAATGGCCTGATCGATCGAGGAGCCCTGAATGAGGGTGATCATCGGGGCCAGCGCATGGGCCTCGATCGCCTCCCGGTTATGAGGGCGAATATCGATATCGACGCCGATCACCTTGCGCGGCACCGGCGTCTGCCCGCGCAGCATTTCGCCGTAGCCGATGGATGCCAGAATGCTGGCCGAAAGCACAAGCGAACCGCCGCGGGCAATACCGGTCTCGACAATGGCATCGGGCTGGTAGCGCCAGATCAGTTCCTGGATGGCGCAGACATCCTGCGGGTCCTGAATGATCGGGCGGCCCATCCATTCGAACATATACTGGTAATCGAACGAGCGGCTGGCATCGTGCCACTGCTGCACGGCCGCGCGGCAGGCGGGATCGGCCCAGTTGCGTTCGGCCATTTCGGCACGCTTGGTTGCGAAATCCATTGGTTTTCCCTCAGCCCCGGTAGCGGGCAAACAGTGTCAATCCTTCGCCGAACAGGGCGTGGGACCGCAAGAACAGGTCATGCCGGTCCAGACCGGCCAGAAATCCGGGAATGTCGAGCAGCGAACGCTGATCGTGCGACAGGTTCGCCAACACATCGACCGCACCGCTGCGCAACAGGGCCTCAGCCCCGTGCAGCGCGGGCAGTTCGCTTCCCTCGACATGGAGTTTGAGCAGAATGCGCTGCGCTCCCGCATGATTGAGATCGTCCAGCCGTACCGTTTCCACCTCAGTGATATCGGGCAGATCGATGGCCTCGTCTTCGATAAGACGCGAGGAGAGCAGACCATTGGCAAGGAAACGCCCGGCTCCGGTGCAATCGGACAGAGCCTTGCGGTAGAGCGAGATCGCCCCTCCGCTCTTTTCCTCCCACGCGGGGATATTTTCGAGACAGACGGCGGCACTGCCTGGGTCCGGCTCGAACGCGATGACCTGGCTCCAGGTCACATTCGCCTTGCTCAGGTACTTGAGCAGGCCAAGATCATAGGCTCCGCCATCGTAGATCAGGTCGTAGTGACAGCCGCCCCGGCCGAACAGGCTGAGATCGTACTTGCTGTCCTCGCTGCCGACCGGATAGTCGTCGACCAGTTCCCTCCGGAAACGCCAGGCGCTGGCCGCGTCGCAGGCCTGCCGCGAGAGATCGTCGGC
>JARROF010000164.1:0-2123 GCA_037384205.1 Novosphingobium sp.
CTGGAAGGCGGCCGTGCCGCCGTCGCTGCCCAGTTCCTCGTACCCGGCCTTGACGCCGAAGCCCGCAAGCGAAGCGCCCAGTTCGGCGTTGATGTAGTCCGCCGAATAATGGACCGGGTTGAGCTTGTAGTCCTTCTGACTGGCGTAACTGGCCTTGAAGTTCGCCTTGGCACCGCCGCCCAGCGGCACGGCCCCGCTGGCCAGAAAGCCGAAGGTCTGGCTGGAGAAGGCCAGGCGGGTGTCATAGTCGATCATGTAGGCAAAGCCGGTGATCTTGACCGGCTTCACATCGAAGCTGCCGTTGGCGAGGATCATGTTGCCGTCGAAATGCCGGTTCGGGCTGTCGACGCCGAACACCGTGCGCTGCGAGACCGAATAGGTCACGTCGAGCGCCACCGGCCCCACTTTGGCCTGCCCGCGCACGGCATCGAAAGTCTGCTCGTTCTGGCGCCAGCCGACATTGCCGACGAAGCGCGCATTGTCGAGAATGATACGCTGGCGGCCGATGGTGACTTTGGCGGACTTGCCCTTGTAGGCCATCTGCAGGCGGTTCAGTTCCACGTTCTGCGGGTCGGCAACGACCGAATAGGGCTCGGCGCCCGGATAGCCGTTGTTGCCGGGAATCGTGTCATTGTAGCGATCGCCGATCGCCAGCGTGCCTTCGGCCTCGGCCAGCAGGGACAGGCCGTGCGTGGTCGCCTCGGCCCCCGCGCGGATGCGCATGGTCACGGCATCGGCATCGAGCCCGGCGTCGTCCTGATCGACATGTTCCCAGCGCAGGTTGCCTTCGACGATGGGATCGATGGTGAGATCATCGTTCACTTTGACCGGATCGCCCGCCTTGGCGGCCGCCGGAGCGGCGGTGGCCAGCGAAGCGGTGGTGGCAGCGAGTACGGCGAGAGAAAGTGCAGTCTTCATAAGCATAGCCCTCCGAAAGGCACCCACCCCGGGCACCCCTTCCAAAACTGGATCGAAGGCAGACGCCATTGCCCGCCGGTTTACCGTCCTCTCCCGGGCGCCTCCCGGCCCTGCGTATCGCGCCTTGCACGGCGGGCGCCCTTGCCCGTCCGCCGCCCCTCATGAGCTGGCGCTTGCCATAGTCTTCCGCCCCTGCCCCAGGCCCCCAGGCCGCCCCGTCTGCCCTAGGCCGCCCTGGTCGCGGGGCCGTGGTCGTATTCGGCGAGGAAGTGCAGCACGTCCTGGCGGTAGTGATAGAACTGCGGATCATCGAGCAGCGCCTTGCGATCGCGCGGGCGCGGCAGATCGACTTTCAGCACTTTGCCGATAGTGGCGCGCGGGCCGTTGGTCATCATCACCACGCGGTCGGCCAGCAGGATCGCCTCGTCGACATCGTGGGTGACCATGATCGCGGTCACCCTGGTGCGGTTCCAGGTTTCCACCAGCACGTCCTGCAAGTCCCAGCGCGTGAGGCTGTCGAGCATCCCGAAGGGCTCGTCCAGCAGCAGCAGGCGCGGGCTGAGGGCGAAGGCGCGGGCGATCCCCACGCGCTGGCGCATCCCGTTGGACATTTCGGCCGCCATCTTGTCCTTTGCATCGCCAAGCCCCACGCGGTCCAGATAGTAATCGACGATATCGCGCCGTTCGGCCTTGCCGGCGTGCGGATAGACCCGCTCCACCCCCAGCGCCACGTTCTGGCGCGCGGTGAGCCAGGGCATCAGGCTGGGCGCCTGGAACACCACCGCCTTGTCCGGCCCGGCCACGTCGATCTCGCGATTGTCGAGCACGATGCCGCCCGCGCTGATCGCATTGAGCCCCGCGGCCATCGTCAGCACGGTGGACTTGCCGCAGCCCGAGTGGCCGATCAGCGAGATGAACTCGCCCTTGTCCATCAGCAGGTTGAAATCCTCGACCACGGTAAGCGGCCCCCTGGGCGTGGGATAGACCTTGTGGAGCCTGAAGAATTCCAGATAACGGCGTTCGACGGCGGACTTGCCCGCCTCGACATAGGCGGCGGGCAGTTCCGCGTCCCTCCGGCCCGCCAGCAGGTCCAGCGGCGCGACTTCGGGCAGCGCCACACTGCTTTCGCCGACGCTGGAGCCTTCCGCATTGAGCGCGCCGAGATAGCCGACGATCTGGAATTCTTCAGGCTCCACAAGGTCTAT
>JARROF010000164.1:2167-12287 GCA_037384205.1 Novosphingobium sp.
CCGTGTAGATCTGCCCGATCCGCGCCGCCGGGGCGGGCGTGAGCACGGCCACGCGGTCCGCCAGCAGCAGGGCTTCGTCGACATCGTTGGTGACAAGGATGATCGTGCGCTTCTCTTCCTTGCGGATGCGCTCGATCTCATCCTGCAGCTTCGCGCGGGTGAGCGCGTCGAGCGCCGAGAGCGGCTCGTCGAGCAGCAGGATTTCGGGCTCCATCGCCAGCGCGCGCGCCACCGCGACACGCTGGCGCATCCCGCCCGAAAGCTGCCCCGGCTTGCGGTCCATCGCATGGCCCAGGCCCACCAGTTCGACTTTCTGCCTGACCAGCGCCGCGCGCTCTTCCTTGCTGCGGTCCTTGTGGACGGCATCGACGGCGAGCGCGACGTTCTTTTCCACCGTCAGCCAGGGGAACAGCGAATAGGACTGGAACACCAGCCCCCGGTCCTTGTCCGGCCCCCTGATCTGCCGGCCGCGCAGCAGGATGTTCCCGGCATCGGGCTCGATCAGCCCGGCAATCGCGGAAATCAGCGTGGTCTTGCCCGCCCCGGAGAAGCCGAGCACGGCGATGAATTCGCCCTCCTCCACGTCGAGATCGATGCCGTCGAGCACCCGCGTCACGCCGCCGGCCACGCCGGTGTAGGACTTGGAGACACCCTTGAGAGAGAGGATCGTGGCCATGGTCGCATCCTTCCTCAAACAGTGCGGTTGCGGCTGGCGAACTTCTCGACCGCCATCATGATCCGGTCGAGCAGGAAGCCGATCAGGCCGATCACGATGACGGCGAACATGATGCGGGCGAGCGACTGGCTGGAACCGTTCTGGAACTCGTCCCACACGAACTTGCCGAGCCCCGGGTTCTGCGCGAGCATTTCCGCCGCGATCAGCACCATCCAGCCCACGCCCAGCGACAGGCGCATGCCGGTGAAGATATAGGGCAGCGCCGAAGGCAGCACGAGCTTGGTCAGCTTGGCGAACCAGCCCAGCCTGAGCACGCGGCCGACATTGAGCAGGTCCCTGTCGATCGAGGCCGTGCCCACGGCAGTGTTGATCAGCGTCGGCCACAGCGAGCAGAGCATCACCACCACGGCCGAGATCACGAAGCTCTTGGCCATCATCGGATCGGCGCTGGTGATCGTGGCGGAGACGACCATGGTCACGATCGGCAGCCAGGCGAGCGGGCTGACCGGCTTCATGATCTGCACCAGCGGATTGATCGCGGCGTTGAACATCGGCGAAAGCCCCGCCGCCAGCCCGATCGGCACGGCAAGGACCGTTGCCAGCACGAAGCCCAGCGCCACTGTCTTGAGCGAAGTGAAGACCTGATCGAGGAACGTCGGCGGCCCGGCGTAATCGAAGGCCATCGCCTGCGTCCCGGCGGCGATGCGGGCATCCTGCGCGGCGTAGAATGCGGCCTTGGCCTCGTTCGAGGCCTGCCATTCATCGTAGAGCGCCACGCCCTGCCCGGCGACTTCCAGGGGGCCGGGAAGCGCGCCGAGCGAGGTGTCGACCTGCGGGGCGAGAACCGCCCACAGAGCCAGGAAAGCGACGATGCCCAGCACCGGCGCAAGCAATGCCTTGCCATGTTTCGCGACAGCCGCCTGCAGGCGCGACGCCGGGGCCGATGGCGAACCGGCCTTGCCGCCCTGTACCGGCTGCGAAGTGGTCTGCGTCACCTGGGTCTCCGTCTGGTCTCCGCCCGGACCCGCCGCGGGGCGAACCGGTTCAACATCTGCAAAGGCGGTTGCCATCGAAATTCTCCTTTTGAAAGGAACTGCGGCAATCAGCCGCCGGTCACGCCCGAGGCAGTGACCTTCTGCCCCTGCTTGAGGCCGATCCTGAGCGACTGGATATAGGCGTTGGGCTTGCGCCCATCATAGGGCACGTGATCGAGAAAGCCGTTGTCGACCGGCTTGAAACCGTCGGTCTCGGGCACCGAGGCGGCCGGGATCACCTTGTCCGCGACCAGCTTGTTCGCCGCTGCGAGATAGAGGTCCGGGCGATAGACGGCTTTAGCCTTTTCGACGTACCAGGCATCGTCATGATCGGCGGGGATCTGGCCCCAGCGGCGCATCTGGGTCATGTACCAGATGGCATCCGAGTAGAACGGATAGCCCGCGTTCCTGTCGAAGAAGATGTTGAAGCCCGGCGCCGGACGGGTGTCGCCCGGCTCGAAAGTGAACTTGCCGGTCATCGAAGCGGCGATCACATCAGCGTCTGCACCCACGTAGTTCGGCTGACTCAGGATCTTGACCGCCTCGGCACGGTTCTTGCCGCCATCGGCATCGAGCCACTGCTGGGCCTTGATGATCGCGCGCAGCATGGCGGCGGTGGTGTTCGGGTACTTTTCGGCAAAGTCCTTGCGGATGCCGAAGACCTTCTCCGGATTGTCGTGCCAGATGCCGTCGTCGGTCACGACCGGAACGCCGATCTTCTTCTGCACGGCAGCCTGGTTCCACGGCTCACCCACGCAGTAGCCCTCGATGGTCCCGGCTTCGAGCGTGGCAGGCATCTGCGGCGGCGGCGTGACCGAAAGCTGGACATCGGCATCGGTGGTGCCCTTGATGTCGCCCGGCAGGTAATACCCGGGGTTCAACCCGCCGGCGGCGAGCCAGTAGCGCAATTCGTAATTATGCGTCGAAACCGGGAAGACCATGCCCATGTTGAAGGGCTTGCCCTGCTGCTTGTAGCGATCGACGATCGGCTTGAGCGCCGAGGCCGAAATCGGGTGCAAGGGCTTGCCGTCCGGCCCCTTGGGCAGTGTCGGTTCCATTTGCGCCCAGACCTTGTTCGAAACGGTAATGGCATTGCCATTGAGGTCCAGACTGAGCGGGGCGATCAGGTCGGCCCGGGTGCCGATACCCAGCGTCGCCGCGATCGGCTGACCCGCGAGCATGTGCGCACCGTCAAGCTGGCCGCCGATCACGCCGTCGAGCAGGACCTTCCAGTTCGCCTGCGGCTCCAGCGTGACGTTGAGGCCTTCCTGCGCGAAGAAACCCTTTTCCCTGGCGATGGCCAGCGGGGCCATGTCCGTCAGCTTGATGAAGCCGAGTTTCAACACCGGCTTTTCGATGGCCCCCGCCGCCGTTGCCGCCTTGAGCGCCTCGCCCGAGGGGGCCTCGCGCTTGCTGCCGCAGCCCGCCAGCGCCACGCTGGCCATCAGCGCGATAACCGCCGCGCGACGTGTGAAACCGAACCCCCGATCCATGCTCATCGAAACCAACCCCACGTCCGAACGGCAAACGCGAAAAACCGCCTCGACGCACGTCCTCTCGGGACGACATCGGGCGGCCACGTTGCCACTGATTGCTGAAAGCGCAGGCCGGTTTGAATTCGCTCCCGTCCTTGGGAGACAACCGAACTGCGTTACGCGTTGTGTAAGCGATTCGTGCCTTTCGCGTAAAGCCCCTTTTTGCAGCGCAACACAAAACGCCGGTCAGGGCAGGCGCGAAATGTACCCTTCAATGTCGCTTGGATCGAACACCATCCCATCAAAGAAAGTGTTCTTTTCCAGTGTCATGGAACCTTGTTGCGTTCCCACGACCGTGGTCGAGGCAAGGCTGCCCTCGACCTTCGAACTGGCCCCCGGAAGCGGGGCGCCGGTGCCCAGCAGCGCACTGCGATAGACGTCCGGGCGGAAGACCCGGGCGGCCTTGCGGCATTCTTCTTCGGCGAAGGGCGTGCCGTCCCAGCGCGCCATCTGGGTGTAGAGCCACTCCGCCTGGCTGACCCAGGGAAAGTTCGCCGCCTCGCGGTGCTGGAACATGAAATCACGGTAATGGACGAGCGGCCCGCCCCGCGCGATCAGCAACTGGTCCGAAATTGCGCGGCGTATCAGTTCGGCGGAACCGTCAAGATATTCGGGCCGGGCCAGTATCTCGGCATTTCGGTCCCAGTTTTCCGGATCGACGAAGTGCGCGCCGGCCTGGCACAGGGCCCGGATCAGCCGCTCGACACTCTCGCGTTTCTCTTCCAGCACGGCCTCGCGCAGGGTCAGCACCTTCTCCACGCCGCGCCGCCAGATTTGCGCCGTCGACAGCACGATCTCACCCGCGCCCTGCTCCACCGCGACACTGTTCCACGGCTCGCCCACGCAGATGCCGTCGACTTCCCCCTGCTTCAGCGCATCGGCACAGAAAGGCGGCGGAACCGTGGAGATATCCACGTCATGGTCGGGCCGGACACCGCAGGCCGCCAGCCAGTAGCGCAGCATGTAATTGTGGCTGGAATAGCGGTGGACGACACCGAACGTCAGCGGCCTGCCCGCCTTGCTGCGCTCCCCGGCGATCACCTTGAGCGCGGCGCCCACTTCGGCGGGTGTGCCCATGCCGCCTTCCGGGCGGACTTTTTCCGCCAGTTCGGGTCTTAAAGTAATGGCATTGCCGTTCAGCCCCAGCACGAACGGCACCGAGAGCGGCTGGGCCGGACGTCCGCGTCCCAGCGTCGCGGCAATCGCCAGCGGCGCCACCAGGTGCGCGGCATCGCTGTGGCCATAGAGCAACCGGTCCAGCACTGTCGCCCAGCTCATGTCCTTGATGAGCCGCAACGAAACACCTGCGTCCTCGGCAAAGCCATGCTCATGCGCGAGGATCGGCAGACAGGCGTCGACCAAAGGCAGGAAGCCGATTGTCAGCTCGGTACTCACGTCACGAAATCCCCCAGATTTTCAAGCCCCATCAGACGTTCCCCATAAGATTGCGGGCCGTCACGATAGCCTCTGCGATATCGGCTATCCGCTTGCCCTGATTCATCGCCGCCTTGCGCAGTTCGGCATAGGCCTTCGGTTCGGGCAGCCCGCGGCTGTCCATCAGGATGCGCTTGGCCTTGTCGATCGTCTCCCGCTCGGCCAGCTTGCCCTTGGCTTCGGCAAGGTCCTGTTGCAGCCGGGAGAAGGCATTGAACCGGGTTACCGCCAGATCGAGGATCGGCCGGATGCGGCCCGGCGCCAGCCCGTCCACGACATAGGACGACACGCCCGCCTCCACCGACGCCACGATCGATTCGTCATCCGATTCGTCCACGAACATCGCGATCGGGCGCTGTAGCGCGCGGCTGACCGCGAAGTATTCCTCCAGCACGTCGCGCGACGGGTTGCCGAGATCCATCAGCACGATATCGGGATTGATCTCCCCGATCCGCGCCAGCAGGCCGTGCCGTTCGGTAATGACGAACAGTTCGCAGTCATCGAGCGCGGCAATCCCCTCCTGCAGGATGGAGGCGCGCGCGGCGCTTTCGTCGATGATGGCTATGCGCATAGACGGACCTTGTGCAGTGCAGCAGGCGCTCTGGCAAGGGGAGCCGCCGTTTCCCGCAGCAGGGATGTTACCTCCGATACGGGTCCGATTGCGATAACCGGCGGCGGCGGCGTCGCGCTAGGTATTCCATGCCGTGTTGTCCGGAGTGCCATCTTGCCGCGCATAGCCTTGCCAAGCCGCGAATGCCCGAAGGCGCAGGCCTTCCCGCGCCGGGCCGCGCATGCTTGATCCGGCACCCGCGCGGCCGCCCGGTGTGATCGTCGTGCTCGGCGCGGGCATTGCCGGGCTGGCCGCCGCCGACCGGCTTTGCCGGGCGGGATGGCGCGTACGCGTTGTCGAACGCGGTGCGGACGTCGGCGGATTCCATCGCGCCTGCCATATCGGTCCATATACGTTCGATGCCGGATCGATCTTCTACGAGGAGCACGCCCGGCTTTTCGATCTGGCTCCGGGCCTGCGGGAGCTGTGCCCCAAGGTGAACCGGCACCAGCGCCGCATCGCGCCGGACGGAACGATCCGTCACTATCCCTTTACCCCGGACGAGTTCCGGGGGCGGCCCTTCGCAGAACTGGTCCGCGCCCTGATCGATCTTCTCTGGTCGCGGCTGACCGTGCGGCGGAACGGAACCGTGGATGCGATCTCCCGCAAGCGGCTCGGGCGCCGCCTGTTCGAAAGCACCGGACTGGCCGCCTATATCGCGCGCTTTCACCATGTCTCTCCCGGCGAGATCGACGAATCCTTCTTCTTCCACCGGATGGCTTTCGTAGCCCGCGCCACACGGATGGACGCGCTCGCGCGGATGGCGCTGCGCAACATGTTCGCGCGCAGCGGCGACCGTTCCCGGCCGCCCCTGCGCCATCGGAAACATGCCGTGTCGAAGCCGTGGTGAGCACGATTCCGCTCGACAGCCTGCACAGGGCGATGTTCGGCACGGCCAGCGGGCTCGTGTCGCTGGACATGACCACCCTGTACCTGTCCGCCGCCAAGCTGGCGCCGGGGCTGGGCAACGTGCTCTACAATTTCCACCATCGGGGCTGGTGGAAGCGCGCGACGATCTATTCCCGGATCTATCCCGATCCGGCGACGGACCGCGCATTTCTGGCCGTGGAAACCACGATCCCGCCCGGCGGCCGGCACGATCCGCAGGCCGTCTTCGAGGATTTCCGGCGGCATATGGAAGAGCTGGGGCTGGCCGGCGGCCTTGCACTGGAAGGCCATGAACGGACAGGGAACTGCTATCCGCTCTACACACCGGGTTCGGACGCGCACATCAGGCAAGTCATCCGCCGGATCTCGCAGACCGGGGTCGTTCCGGCCGGGCGGCAAGGGCGCTTCGAATACCTGCCGACATCGAGCGGCGTCATCCGCCGCGTGGCCGAGGAACTGGACACCGCGGCCCGCCAGGCCCTGTTTTCCGGACATAGCGGCGTGAGGTGCCTGTGACGAATCTCCTGCCCGGCGCAAGGCCAGCGGCGCCCGAAAGCCGCATCCTGTGGAACGCGTTTTCCCACACCTTGCGCGGTGTGGATGCCGGGCCGGACCGCAGCGGCGCGCGCACGCGGGTCTTCAACGTGAAGTACAGCCCCAACCTCGGCGACGGGCTGCTCAGCGAATGCCTGGAACAGGCGCTGATCGACTGCGGCACCGCGCCCGACACCCGGTCCGTGGACCTTGCCGGGCGAACGGCATTCGGCCCGGGTTCGCAAGGCCGGTCCATACAGATGCGCGTGCTCGGCGGCTTCCCCGCGCCCCTGCGGCGGCTGGCCGTGCGCGCGCCGCTGGCAATCCAGTCCCGCAGGGTCTGGCGCCCGCATTACCGGCAAGCGCTGGAAGGCGCGGACTGCGTGGTGATCGGCGGCGGCAATCTCATCACCGATCTCGATCTCAACTTTCCCACCAAGATCGGCCTCGTCGTGGCGGAAGCGGCCCGGCGCGGCCTGCCGGTATTTCTCTATGGCTGCGGCGCGTCCGGCAACTGGAGCGCACCCGGCCGGGCGCGGCTGGAGCAAGCGCTCCGGCACGGCGCGATCCGGCGCGTGTTCGTGCGGGACGAACGCTCGCGGCAGATCTGGAACGATCTCGCCGGAACCGCATTCGGGCTGGAAGCCTCGCTGACGCGCGATCCCGGGCTTCTGGCCGCGCAGCGCTACGGCGCGATGGCAAAGCCGCGCAGAGACGGGCCGCCCGTCATCGGCATCAATGTGACCAGCCAGCTCGCCCTGCGCTATCACGCCAGCCACGCCCCCTCTCCGGCCGAGCTGGACGCATGGTACATCGATCTTGCGCAAGCCCTGATCGCGCGGGGCAACCGCGTCATCGTCTTCACCAACGGCTCGCCGGAAGACCGCGCCTGTGCCCGGCGGCTGCAACCCGCGTTCGAGGCGCTGGGCAGTGCCGTCAGTTTCGCCGCGCCCGATACGCCCGAGCGGCTGGTCCACCTGATCGCGGGGCTGAGCGCGCTCGCCGCGTTCCGGATGCACGCCGTGATCGCGGCCTATTCCTGCGGCGTGCCGTTCCAGGCTCTGGCCTGGGACCCCAAGCTGGACGCCTTCCTGCATTCGGTCGGCCGGGAAGGCTGGCTGTGCCGTCCCGCCGAAATGCGCGGCGCGGCAGCAGCAAAGCGGCTGCTGGACGCCATGCACTGCCCCGTGCCCGATGAAGAACGCGAAGGCGTCGTGGAGCAGGCCCGCGGCGGCATCGCCGTGCTTCAGGCCGAAATCGCGCAGGCGCTGGCCCGGCCATGAAAGCCCGCGCCCTGCTGTGGATCGGCTGCATGGCCGCCGCGAGCCTTCCGGCGGCCCGTTCCGTCCACGGCGCTTCCGGCGGCACTGCGACCCTCCGCACGCAACTGGGTGCCGCCTCGAATTTCTCCCAAGGCTGGAACCCGCGAGCGGCCCAGGCAGCACGCGACCTGCCGGTACCGCGCCTGCGCGACAGCATTCACTGGGCCGATGTCGAGCGCACGCCGGGGCATTACAGCTTCGACAAGCCGACCACGACATGGCCGGACCGGTTCGCCCATAGCGCGGTCCGGATCACTCTGACGCTCAACTGGGGCAACCCGCTCTACGATCACGGCATGACACCGCACTCGCCCAGGGCCCTTGCCGCTTTCGGGCGGTTTGCGGCCGCCGTCGTCCAGCGCTTTCCGCAGATCGACAGGCTGGAGATCGGCAACGAAGTCAACAGTGCCAATTTCGTCTCCGGGCCGGTGAAGAAGGCCGGGCTGGCGAGGCGCGGGCCATATCATCTGGCGATGGTGCGCGCCGCCGCGCGGGCCGTCCGCAACGTGCGCCCCGAAGTGGAAGTGCTCGGCGGCTCCACCCATTCGCTGCCCGCCGGGTTCCTGTGGCCCCTGCTGGACTTGCCCGGCGCCGGGGACATCGCCGGGCTGGCCGTCCACCCCTATACAACGCCGATCGATCAGCTTCCCGTACAGATCGGCCTGCTGCGCGGCCATGGCCCGGCCGCCGGCCTCCCGCTCCACGTCACCGAATTCGGCAGCGCCGATCCCCGCCGCGCCGCCGACGATCTCGTGCGCGGCTATGCCACGCTCGCCGCGCTGGGTGTGGCCGAACTGGACTGGTATCCGCTCAATCCTCGCGGCGACGGGCTGGTTCCGCTGGTCCGGCGTAGCGGCGCGCTGACCGAGGCAGGCCAGGCCTTCCGTTTCGTGCAGGCCCGCCTGGCCGGAAAGCGCGCGCGCGACATCAGCCCCGACCGGTTCACTTTCGTGCACCGGTTCGGCGGCAAGATCGAAGTCGTCTGGGGCGCGCCCCGCACCGTCCGCATCGACGCCGGAGCCGTGACCGCCTTCGATGCCACCGGCGCCCCGCTCGATCCCGGCAGCCTGACCCTGCGAGAAGACCGGGCAATCGTGCTGATCGGCCGAAAGCCGCTCTCGGACGGATCGGTGCGGTTCGGCTGCAATCCGCTGGTCGCCGACAGCTTCTATCAGTTCGGCTACCCCGCTCCCGGGCAGCGGCAAGCGGCGGGCGACGGTTTCGAGCGCTTCGTGCGGATCGCCGGACACGAGAAACCGTTCGAGGTCCTACCCGGACAGCAGCGCGCCCATGTGCCCTGGACGCCTTATCTGGGACGCGCGGACATGCGAAATCTGCGCCTTGCCGCGGACACTCTCCTGCCTGCGGTGACGGGCCCGGACAGTGCCGTGGTCCTGCGCTACACCGCCTCGCACGCCGGAAGGTTGCGCGTATTGGCCGAATTCGCGGTATCCCCCCGCAGCACCGACGGTATTGCCGTTGCCCTCTCGCGCAACGGACACACGCTGCTGACCCGGGCCGGCACCGCCCCGGACAGCATCGACCTCAAGCTGAACCTGCGCAAAGGGGGAACGGCCGCCTTCGCGATATCCCCCCGCGCCAGTCCACGCGGCGATACGACCAGCTACCGCATCCGCATCTACGACGAAGGCCGGTGTCCGCAAGGCGCAGTTCCCGGCGCCTGACTTTCGATTCGCCGCACCGGCACGCCTCTTTCGGCTGTTCGCGAACCGGGCGGAGAGGACCGCCCGGCCTTCCCGCCGGAAAAAAATGCGCTGCCACCCAAAAACAGGTGGCCTTCAAGGTTCATTTTCGATGGTTCCGGTATAGGGAACCCTGCGTAGTTTCACCCCTTTGCGAAAGCGGAAGAAATCGATTGCATGTAGAATGCAAGCGTTTGCACCCGCAACATGGTTAATTTTCTCCGGCCATCCCTTCGCAGCGGCCGGTGCGAACAGGCCGCCGAGCCTATCGGCCCGTTTTAACATTTCCCCTAGGTATATGTATTCCACCGGGATAAATATGAATTTCGTAACAATACATTACAATAAAATACCGTTAATTTTCGTCAACCATCTCCGTTATGG
>JARROF010000165.1:0-11717 GCA_037384205.1 Novosphingobium sp.
GAGCGGCTTCTCGCCGGCCCAGGCAGGTTGAAGCGTGCCGATCGCAATCGGGGCGACGACAATGCAGAAATTCCGGATCCATCGTCTGGCCATGGTACACCTCTTTCCATTCCTGCCTGCGCCGCCCGTCACGAAACCTATCTCGACATCGCACTTTCGTGGCCATGGGCAAGGACGGCGCGATTGTTATTCCTGGCACTCATCCGGTCTATGATGTCCCAGTAGAGCTTCGTGGTCTGGCCAATGTTGAACTTGCTCGCGCTGGCCGCTGCCGCGGCCCCTTTGAGGGCGCGCGTATCAGGATCGTGAACGAGCCGAAGAGCTGCCGTGAATGCGCTGGTCTCATTGGTGGGGACGATCGCCCCGACTTCGCACGGAACAAGCCCCCTGACGGCCTCTCGCGCAGTGTTGAGCATGATTTCCGATGGTCCGGACGCACAGTTGGTGGCCACCACCGGCAGTCCGCAGGCCATGGCTTCCACCAGCCCATTGGGAAAACCTTCCGCATTCGATGGAAGGGCAAACAAAGTCGCGCGCTTGATGACGGCAAAGGGATTCTGGACAAAGCCGGGCAGCAGCACGCGCTCGCCCAGGCCAAGCCGGGCAATCTGCTCCTCCAGTCGGGGACGCTCAGGCCCCTCTCCCAGAATAACCAGTGAACCAGGCAGGCCGGACCCGGCAAAAGCCTCGATCAGCATCGGGAAATTCTTGTTGGGCACCAGCCTTCCGCTGGCCACAATGAACTCCCCCTCGACCGGAACCTCGGGTGCTTCGGCGCTCAGCCGTTTGATGAGCTGGTGATCGACGGGATTGGCGATGACCGAGATCTTGCGGCGCTGCACCGCGAAGTTTCGCGCCAGGTCGTGGGCGACCCCACTTGACACGGCGATCACATGATCAGCCCGTGGATAGCTCACCCGAACCAGCCATTTGCTGATCATCCCCCCCAGACGTCCGCTGAAGTGCGCGGAGCTGTTGACGCGCTCGCTGATGATGCACCTGGCACGCAGCCCCCAGGTTGCAACGATATTGCAGATGTTGGCACGAGTCAGGAAACTGAGCGTGACGTCGGGGTGAGCCTGAACCAGCACACGGCGAAGCGACAGCACGCCGGACAGCAGCCCGCCACGACTGTCCAGTTGGACGATGTCCACCCAGTCCGGTACGCTGTAGGCTTCGGGCTCCCGATCCAGCAGGATCAGCGAGATATCGAACCGGTCGCGCCAGGGGGCGGATCCCCGCAGCAGCGTGGTCATGATCCGTTCCGCTCCACCACCGGCGAGCGAATTGATGACGAAGATTGCCTTTTTGCGGGGATTCGCGCTTGGCATCATTCTATTCGCCCGAACGCGAAGCCGCGTGTGTCAGGGGCGTGGCGGCCCGGGCAGGGGGGGAGAAGGAGCGATACAGGGCGGCCGTGCTGCGGGCGGAGTTGTCCCAGTCGAAACGGCGTTTCACAATATGCGCGTCAACAATTCGCGGTTGCCGATCGGCGGTCAGGAGCTCGGCAAGAAGATCGGTATCCCCCACCGGAAAATAGCAGTCCTCGTTCAATCCGATGTCGCGATTGGCGGCAATGTCGCTCAGCAGCATCGGCGCCGCACATGATGCGGCTTCCAGGGCCGCGATCGGGAGGCCTTCATGATATGATGGCATCACGAACAGCGAACAGTTGGCGTAAAGGCATTTCAGGATCGGGCGCGGCTGGAAATTGAGGAAGAGAATGCGGTCGCTGGCATGCGCCCGCAGTTCGCGCGCGTATTCGGAATCATGGTTTGCATCTCCGGCTATCGCCAGCACCAGTCCGCTTGACGGATCACTGGCCTTGAAGGCCTGAACCAGATCGTGAAGCCCTTTTTCCGGCACCAATCGGCCCACGGCCAGAATATAGCCCCCCGGTCGGAGCCCCAGGCGTTCGAGCGTTTCACGGGCATTCAAGCCTTCGTACCGCAATTGTGGCGCACCATTGGGAATGTAGGTGACTTTGTCCGCCTGCGACGGGAATATCTCTTTCAGATGCGTGGCAAGCGACGGGGAAACCGCAATCACCTGATGCGCCCAGATCAGCCCCGATCTTTCCCCAACGCGCAGAATCAACTTGGCCAGCCGGCCCCACTTCGCGCGTTCATAGTCCGCCCCATGATGGGTAACGATCACCTTTAACCTCAGAACCCGCGCAAGCGGAGTCAGCAGGGCAGGCCCGATACCGTGGATGTGAAGAACATCGGCTCCGCGCATCCAGGCATACAGGGTGGCCAGGAAAGTCGCGACGATGGCCTCCAGCGATTTCGACCGGGGGGAGGGCAACGGAATCAAGGACAAGCCGCGGTAGCTTTTCTTACCGTATTCGAAATAGGGCGCCCGACACAGTACCGAAATATCCAGATCCCGGTTTCTCAGCTTCACGCGGGGCAGCAATTCCTCGCAATGGCTTTCAATTCCGCCCATTACCTGAGGAATGCCTCGGAGCCCCGTGACAAATACCTTCATGATTGGCGACCTTCCTGTTAACAGAATGTCATCCTGTCTTTGCGCAACGCAAAGGAAGTTAGATAAAATGACACACTTCAAGGTCGGGAACTGTCGAGCGTACCCGCATTAATCCCGATAACGACACAATTTTTCCCGCATCGAATAGTTTGATACTGAGAATATGCTTTCTGCGCCGCAGAAGTATAATAACGCGAGCTGCTCACAACTTGAATGTTGATTGTGCGCCGCAACAATCCCCTCGTCGGGTTTTCGGCTCAATATATCGTACCGCCGTATGGGGGATGCTCCGCAATGCAACAATGCGGCAACGGCCGCGACAGGCAGCGGCGGGTAGCCCGAATCTTCATATTAGGCGTTCTCTTGCGCGACCGTGATGTTTTGCGAGCTTCGATCCGGGACCCAGGTAATCACGGGATCCGGGCCATAGACTGCGAACAGAGCGGCATCCGGAGCGTTTATCGTGGCGTTGCGAATTTCCAGATGCAATGGAGAGGTCGTTGCGATCAGGAAGACAGGGGCGGAATTGCCGGCTGCGGCATTCACAATCGGCCGATCGATCACATAACCGTCGGCATCGCCATGGAACGAGAAATGAGCGGACTTGCCCGTGCCGCCATAGAGGTGAGGATCCTCGCTCTTGCATCGGTGCAATTTGCCGCTGCCCCAGAGGCGGTAGTTGCGCTTGTTTGATCGTGACGTGCAGTTATCCAGATAGACGTTCGCCGATTTCAGGTCGAAACCACCGTCTGTGCATTCTGTCGCAACACAGGAAAGATAGCGGATGTCGTGATTTCCGTGCTCGTCGGAAAATCCATCGCCGTTCCAGTACTTGCCTGCGGATCTGGTCGTTTCGCGAAACCCGTGCGCCTCGGCTCCCGCATAAGTGATGTCATGGGCCTCATCTTCTAGTTGAAAACCCACGCAGTAAAGGTCGCACTGCGAACTGGCATAGGCCACCACGTTTTCAATCGTGCCGCTATGCGAACCATAGCGGATGCGCGTCATGCCCCGATCGATTTCCCGGGCAATGACTCCCTTGATGGCAAAGTTGGTCAGCGTCGCGGGATTGGCTTTGTCGGAACAGGTGTCTTCGAGGAAGCGATAGAGGTTGCCGGCCACACAGTTTTCGATGGTCAAATTGTCAACGGGGATGCTGATTCTCACTGCGCCATTGCCGAGATCGAGGAACTTGCAGTTCTCCACTGCCGTGTTCGACTTTGCTCGCAGGCCTTCCCCGCCGTCGTTCCGCACACCGTCCGGCGCGCGCGTTCCCTGAAAAGTCTTCCCTTCGATGGTTGTCATGGTTTGCGTAGCGGCCGATCGTGGGACGATCAGCGCCGTCAACGCCGTGGTCACAAAACATCTGCGGGTAATATCTGATCGCATCGCGCCATGCTCCAGTTGACAGAGATGGGAATGGGCCGCGGGAGTCCCGTATGATGCTATCAGTTCATCGAGATCTAGTTCCTGGCACTTCGGCGAGGGTGGCGCCGACGCCGGCAGTGTCAAGCCAGGCCACGGTCGATTCATCGCCAATCGATGGCGAGACGATCCTGAAATACGATCAGCGGTGTGTTACTGCCCAGGCCAAGATGACCGGTCTTATCGCCGGGATCGCTTCCTGGTGGATTTCAGTGCCCCTGCGATTCCCAATCCGATCGATGCCGGAATGGCGACCAGAACCAGAGCAGTCGCCACGCCTGCCGTCAGAATAGCGGAGACGGCTAGGTGTGTCGCTTCCTCCACGGTGCTGTTGACAGTCTTGGTTTTGCGAAGTCCCGCTGCTTCGCTGCCCTTGGCCTTCACATCCGACTCCACGTTCCGAGGAGTATCCCCGGTTTACCACACCATTACGCGCCTGATTCTAATCTTGCGAGTGTCTATATGGCATTAACACCCATCTACAGGCATGAACGAAGATGCAAAAGTTCGCCCGTAACCGGGCCGCGCTCAGTGCCGGCCGGCCGTGCGCGGGTGCCGGCAATCTTCGGCCATTCCCGGCTTGTCATGGAATTCACACCGGAAACGCTGCCGACAGGCCGCGATTTTGCGGCTGTTGGATCAGGCCCGCCCGACGGGCGTCGAGGCGACATCGGCCTTGCGTACCGGCAAATGCCGCTGCGCAAATTCACCCGCTCCACCATTCGCCGCTGTAAATGCACCGGGACTTGCCGAGACGTTCTTTTGTCGGGCTGCGCGGATTGGCCCCGTCGTTCGGTCGGCCATATAGCCTTGAAGCCACCAATGAACGCAGGACATCAGGGGGTACACGGTGTTTGGAACCTATCGCCTGGCGCTGGCGCTGATCGTGATGATGCATCACCTGCTCGCGATACCGGTCGTGGGCCAATATGCGGTTTTTTCCTTTTTCGTAATTTCCGGCTTCCTGATGACAGCGGTGATGGCTGGCACGTATGGCTATGGCACAGGGGGATTCCTGCGTTTCGCGGCAAATCGGGCCCTGCGGTTATATCCCGCCTACCTCTTCGCGGTCTGCCTCGCCATCTGCGTCATCGTCCTTTGCGGCGAGACTTTCACCCAATCTTATCGCGCCGCCATGTTCCTGCCTCGCGGCACAAGTGCGTGGGCTGCGAACCTATCCATGATCTTCCCCCGGGCCATCCCCTACCATTTCGTCCCCCGCCTGCTGCCAGCGACCTGGGCACTGACGGTCGAACTGACTTTCTATGTACTTATCGGCCTGGGCTTGTCGCGGACGCGCGTGACTTCGCTGGTCTGGCTCGCGGCCAGCCTGATCTATACCGCGGCCATGTTCGCCGCCGGGGCCGACTATTACCATCACTACGCCCTCATCCCGGCCGGCTCGCTCCCATTCGCAACGGGAGCTTGCATCTGGCACTGGCGCGATGCGCTTGGCGATTTCGTTGATCGCTAATTGCCGTTCCAGCCGGCAGTGCTGATGGCCGCCGGCATCGCCTGGTTCGCGCCTTTTGCCCTGATCGAAAAATACCTGAACCTTGATGTCGCGAGGGTTATTGGGCTCTATCTCAACATACCCATTGCCGCGCTCGTGACCATCGCCCTGTTCCATGCAAAGGGCAGTCGCAATCAGCGCCGATACGACAGCTTCCTGGGCGATTACAGCTATCCCGTCTATCTGCTGCATTGGCCGA
Organism: Novosphingobium sp.; assembly: GCA_037384205.1. Taxonomy (GTDB): domain Bacteria; phylum Pseudomonadota; class Alphaproteobacteria; order Sphingomonadales; family Sphingomonadaceae; genus Novosphingobium. The sequence continues at coordinate 5,628 of JARROF010000165.1, forward strand.
TGGGAGCGTTGGCCTCCTGGACGAGCATCCACGCCCTGTTCGCTTTCGTTTTCGCCCTGGTATTGACCTTTCTGTCCTCCTCTGTGGTAGTTCTGCTTGTTGATCCGATCGTCAGCCGTGTCCGTGCCACTTTGAAGCGGCCCGTATCGCGGGACGGGAACGCAGGCATGGTTCCCCCAGCCGACCCCGTGGAAGCCGCATGAAGCCGTGAACAGATCCTCAGTTGACGGGATTTGGCACTTCGGAACGCGACGGTGCAACCGGCACCCAATTGCTCGAAAACCAATTGTCTCTCCTGGAAAGAGGTCTCGCATGTTCAGAAGAGTCCGTCGCAAGATTGCGCAAGTCAGGCTTGAATCCGCTCTTCCCGGTCCCTTCCACCATCACCGGGCGATCTTCATTCATATCCCCAAGGCCGCCGGCACGTCCGTTTCGATTGCCCTGTTCGGCCATCAGGTAGGCCACGCGACGATCATGGAGCGCTATGCCCAGGACTACGCGTCCACCCGGGACTATTTCAAATTCACATTCGTGCGCGATCCGCTTGCGCGTGCCATTTCCGCATTCAAGTTCCTGCAGGCCGGTGGGATGACCCCCCGCGACAAGGCGTATTCAAAGCGTTTGCAAGGCCTGACCTTCACCGAATTTGCCCCCCGTCTGGCGGAATTTCAGGACATCGAACATTTCCGCCCCCAGCACAGCTTCATATGCAGCCCCTATCGCCGTGTTCTGGTCGATTATGTCGGACGTATGGAGTCCATGCCCGAAAGCTTCGCCTACGTTACGCGGACGATAGGCTTCGAGGGCGAGTTGCCACAGTTGAACGTGGGATCCAAAAAGGACCCGGTCGACGAGCGGACCAGCCAGATCGTTCGCGACTTCTATAACCAGGACTGCGTTCTGTTCGATTACTAGAGGTTATGGACTTGTGAGTCCGAATGGATTCAACGTCTTACATGAAGCCTCGCCGCAAACCCTGTCCATCTGGCGTATCTGATGAAGATAGTCGTACACCATCACATGCTGGGACGACACATCTAGAGCCGGTCTGATTGTGATTCACGCATACCCATGCCGTGATCCTCAACGCCGCGCAGGACAAGGATAGCAGCTGGCGCAGCCTCGAACCCCCGCGCCTTCTGTCAGCTGCAGAAGGAGACCGGCGCGATCTACCGGCAGGAGCTGGCGCAAGGCGTTGCCGTGCCGGGTTACCGCATGGAAGTTGGCAAGGACTCGTTGTTCGAAATTGCGGGCGTGCCGGAGAAGGTTATCGATGCACTATCCTTGGCCGGTACGGGGCGGAATTTGCTGGCGCTTTGACCATTGCTCCTGAAACCCGATACTCATCGGTCGTGACCGTGCGATTGGAACGACGGCTTTCTGCAAAAACAGATCAAGCGGCAAATGCCCGATTCCCCGCAGATCGATCTTAATTGAAAGTCAATGCACCCGTGCGATCTGTACAGCGATGGAGAGATTGCGCCTTTCTGGCTGGTACCGGTATATACCAGGGCCGCTTGCGCTGCAGAGCCTGGTGGTTCTGTGTGTGTTGTTGGCAGCGCTCACGCCTTCAACCGGCGGTACCGCCCTTTACGTACCCCTTCAAAGTGGCGGAGCAACGCGCATGTCTGAATGGTTAAGTGCCCATGAGGCAGGCCTTGTCTCAGCAGGGCCGGCGCGGGGTACCTTCATCGTTTTCATGCCAAAAGGGGCTTTCAATCTTTCGCCAATTCGTGACGGCGCATTGCTGATTGCTGTGCCGGAAGCGCTTTGCGGCGTTTCCTCTCCTTACGCCGCTCGACCCAAGGGTATTTCGTCATGAACGAACTCGACAGTTTGCGTCGCAAGGGCGCAAAAACATTGCTTGGCCTCAGTTGGATGATGGTTGCCGTCATCGCAATCGGCGCCGCCTTTGCGACAACTGGATGGGCTCCGTTCGCCTTGGCTCTGGCGGTGACGCTTGTACCGACCGTTCAAGTGATGCGGGGCGATTTCGGCCTGAACACGCGGATGGCGATCGGTATCGCGGTCCCCTCCTATTCTTTGTTGCTCATCTGGCAGTGGACCGGCTCGCCGTGGATGATCGACATGCACATGATCTTCTTCGCGGGCATGGCGACTTTGCTGCTGCTTGTCGACTGGAGGCCATTGCTGGCGGGCAATGCCCTTGCCGCCGTTCACCACGTCATCTTCAATTTCACGGCGCCATGGCTTGTCTTTCCGGATGGCGGCGATTTTGGGCGCCTGCTGTTGCATGCCGCTGTTTTGATCGCCGAAGCCACAGTGGCGCATATCATTGCCAGCAGTTTCGAGAAGCTGCTGATCAACCAGGAACAGGCCCAGGCCGCGCGTGAAGAGCTGGAGCGGCAGGCGGCGGCGGACCGCGAGCGGATCGCAAGGGAACAGCAACTCGTGATCGACGGGATCGGGAGCGGTCTGCGCGCGCTGGCCAGCGGCAACCTTTCACTCCGCCTCGAGGAAGCCTTCCCGCAAAGCTACGAAGCGCTGCGCCAGAATTTCAATTCGACGGCTGTCGACCTTGATCGGATCATCAACGAAGTCGCGCAATCGACAGGAACGATTCGCAACGGCTCGCGCGAGATCCGCATCGCCACGGGCGATCTCGCCCGGCGCACGGAGGAGCAGGCCTCTTCACTGGAGGAAATCGCGAATGCGCTGCGGCAATTGAATGAAATGGTGCGCAACAATGCAAGCGACGCCAACACATTGCAGGGCAATGTCTCGCGCGCGCGCGATAATGCGGTTGAGGGCAAGTCCGTTGTTGAAAACGCGGTTCGGGCGATGAGCGAAATTGAACATTCAGCGACCGAGATCGGTCAGATCATCGAATTGATAAATGGCATTTCGTTCCAGACCAACCTGCTGGCCCTCAATGCCGGCGTGGAGGCGGCAAGAGCCGGCGAGAGCGGCAAGGGCTTTGCGGTTGTGGCCAATGAAGTTCGCGCTCTGGCGCAACGTTCCGCGGATGCGGCAAACAAGATAAGAGCGCTCATCGACGCCTCCTCGCAGCAGATCAACGAAGGCGTGATCCTGGTCGGGCAATCCGGCGATGTGCTCATGACCATCGTCGAGGGGATTGCCGACATCGATCAGGCGATTGCCCGCATCGCCGACACGTCGCAGGTTCAGGCCGAGGGGATCAGCGGAATTCACGACAGCGTTACCAAGCTGGATACCGCTACTCAGCAAAATGCCGCGATGGCAGAGCAGGGAACAGCGGCCGCGTGCAGCCTGTCCGACGAAGCGGAGAGCATGGCTGAAGTGGTGTCTTATTTTCAGGCGTCGCCGGGCAATTCCGACACGAAGGCGGATGGAAATATGTGGGCGCCGGCCAGGGCCGCTTGAGGGAGCTCGACCTGCGGTTCGGCCGCGACAGCGGCGAGCAGGCGCACAGGAGCGCCGGTGAGGGTGAAGAGGCGAATGACGGCCAAGTGTCGCCTTTTCTCAGAGCTCTTCCAAACCAGCCAGTCCGCAAATGGCTCAAAGCACGAACCCGCTCCGCGGGAGGGTCGCTTGCTCGACCAGTGCGATGGGCTTCCCGAGGAACTGACCAGCATTCTGGCGCTGCCCGATCCGGTCATGGCGATTGCCGAGGCCTATCGCGTGATTGCAGCGACGGATGCGGATTTCCGGATCGGCGGAGGCGAGGCGTTCTGTCCGCCGGCACAGGGCTATGTGCATGTTCACCAGCAACATCCACCAGCGAAAGCCGCATCGCCGCGCAATGCCCGAACGCATTTTACGCGCCAATGCGCAGCGCCCGGCGATCCGCCCCGCCGTCGAGCCCGTCTTTGCGGGCCAGAAGGCATCGCATGGGGTTGATGGTACGCACCATCGGCATCGCCCGCGCCCGCATCAAGATCGGGATGGCCAACCTGGCCTATAACTTCCAGCGCCTTGCCTGGCTCGAAGGGCGAACTGCGCCCGCGTGACGCAAAAAGCGGCCAGACACACCGCTTTCGTCCCGAAAATCAGCAGGTCACAGCACCGAAGCAACGGCCTCGTCGGGCATGCGGCGCCCTCCCGTCACCGTCACTCCAGAATCGGCGGGTTCTTCGCGGGGGGGCAGCTTGCCGTTCAGCCGATTGAGCAGTACAGCGTTGGCGGACAGTCGATGGTTTTGGTAAAGAGGTACTCGGAATGGCGCATGGCCAAATGCTGAAATATGTAAGTACCTCAGATTACAACGCATTGAAGAATTTATGTGAGGAAACTCCTGTTGAATTGATCGACGCACGTGTCCAATTGGCGGGCAGCCTTCGCGCTCTAATAAACGTTTTCTCGTCTGCAAGGGCTAACGAAAATCAGCTGAAGGAATGCAGGAAAACCATTATTCACCTGACATCGATTTTAAGAGAGGCGGATAGCCTACCCGGTTATACGCGTGTCTTGGAAGGCAGGCTTACGGGCCTGGGGCCGAATGGTGAGCTCGGCCCGTTTACAGGGGAGATGCACGTTTACTCCTCGGGCATAAAACTGGATGTGTCAGGGACCGAAGACCAGAAGCTGGTAACAGGGCATGTCACTTACGGAGCTGCCTTCGAAGGCGCACCCGGTCTTGTCCACGGCGGCTTCATAGTCGCAACGTTTGACGAGATTTTGGGCCTGGTGCAGGCGGGGAAACAAAGAATGACAGCCAGTCTGGAAGTTTCCTACCGCGCGCCCGCCCCCTTGCATGTGCCCCTGGTCTATAAATCATGGATCGAGAAAGTTGATGGCCGAAAGGCATATGTTTGCGGACATCTGCTTCATAACGACGTGATTTGTGCGGAAGCCAAGGCACTGTTTATTCAGCCCAGGGACACTTCTGCGGCACCGGATCGGGCGGGCAATGCCGCAGCCGGAATATGAGCGAGCCGCACGCCGGACTTAAGAAGGCATTGTTCCATGGCTGGTAATAAACAGGTTCGTGTGACGCGGCGTCCCGCCGGGATCCCGCAAGCCGAGCATTTCGAGATCGTCGATGGCGATATTCCGGTGATCAACGACGGCGAAATCCTTGTCCGCAACCTCTTTCTCTCAGTCGAGCCGGCGATGCGCGGCTGGCTGGCCGACAAGAGCAATTACTCCCAGCCGATCGAGATCGGATCGGTGATGCGCGCCCTGACCGTGGGCGAGGTGGTCGAAAGCCGCATTCCCGCCTTCGCGGCTGGCGATCTGGTGCTGGGATGGTTCGGCTGGCAGAATTTTGCCGCCGCGACGCCGGATGCCGTGATCCGAAAGATCGCCGACACCGACCTGTCTCCCTCGCTGGCGCTGGGCGTCCTGGGCCTCAACGGCGTGACGGCCCTGCTCGGGCTGGAGAAGGTCGCCCGCCCGGTTGCAGGCGACACGGTCGTCGTTTCCACCGCCGCCGGCTCGGTTGGCTCGGCCGTCGGCCAGATTGCGAAGCTGCTCGGCTGCCGCACGGTGGGCATCACCGGCGGGGCGGAAAAGGTGGCCATCTGCCGCGATGAATTCGGCTACGACGCCGCGATCGATTATCATGCGCCCGGGCTGGAGCAAGCGCTTGCAGATGCCTGCCCCGATGGGGCGAACGTCTATTTCGACAACACGGCAGGCCCGATCAGTGACGCGGTTTACCGACATCTGGCGCTCTATGCCCGGATCGTCACCTGTGGCACGGCATCGGTCGCGTCGTGGGACCCGGTTCCTACCGGTCCCCGTGTCGAGCGCACCATCATGACCAGACGCGCAACGATGGGCGGCTTCGTTGTGCTGGACCATATGGCGGAGTTCAATGCGGCCAGCGCGCGGCTTGCGCAATGGGTGCGTGCAGGCCGTTTGAAATATCGCGAGGAAATACGCGACGGGATTGAGCACTGTCCCGGCGCGATTGCCGACCTCTACAACGGTCGAAACTTCGGCAAGCGCCTGATCCGGCTGGCCGATCTGGAGAAGTGACAGATAATGTCACCTGGCCCGGAAGTTCCTGTTCAGTTTGAGCGCTCGCCTTAAGGCCTTGATCCTGCCGGTGCGGCACATCCTGTCCGACACACGGATGGAATTCATGATCCGGGACCGGCCCGCTCAAGCGGATGATAAAGGCATTTGACTGGCAACTCCGGA
>JARROF010000166.1:0-18533 GCA_037384205.1 Novosphingobium sp.
CAGATTGAATCAGTCCCCCGCCCATCCTTCGACAAGCTCAAGGATGGGCAGGGGAGGAAGGAGTGTGGAGGTACCGGATGGCCACGCTGTCCGTGCCTCGACTTCGCTCGACACGAACGCAGACCCAGGAACGGAGACCGACGCCTCCATCACTTCCCGATACAGAACCGTCCGAACAGGGTATCGAGCATATCCTCGGTCGTCGCCCGGCCGATCAGGGTATCGAAAGCCACCCGGACCAGACGCAGGGCCTCCGCGACCAGCAAGGGATCCGTCTCGCGCAAGGCATCGCGCAAGGCCACTTCAGCCTGAAACAGCAAGCCGTGCTGGCGCTGGTTGAGCGCGGCGTCGCCCGGTCTCGGCATGGCCCTGGCAGCAGCATCGGCAAGGTCGCGGCGCAAGATATCGAGTCCCTCCCCGGTCACGGCAGAGATGCGATGACGCGGGTCCGCCTTGACGCGCCCCTCCTCCTCACGGTCGCACTGCGCGGCGATTTCCCAGCTTCCCTCCGGGCCTTCCCGCTCCGGGCCAAGCCAGAGCACGAGGTCCGCCCGCTCCAGCGCAGCCCGGGCGCGGGCGATGCCGATCACTTCGATCTCGTCGCCGGACTCCTCGCGCAGTCCGGCAGTGTCCGCAAAGACGAAAGGCACACCGCCAATCGCCACGGCGCGCGTAAGGACATCGCGGGTTGTTCCGGCAAGCGGAGCAGTGATGGCCGCCTCATCTTCGACCAGCGCATTGAACAGCGTGCTCTTGCCCGCATTGGGCGGCCCCGCCAGCACGACGCGAAAGCCTTCGCGCAGCGCCTCCGCACGCGGACGGGCAAGCCAGTCCGAAAGCTCTCCGGCAAGACCGGCAAGCCGTTCCGCAAAGTCCGGCGGCAGGTCGGCGACGTCATCCTCATCACCGAAATCGAGCACTGCCTCCACTTGCGCGGAGGCGCGCAGCACCTGCGCCCGCCAGTCCTCGATCCGATGCGAGAATGCCCCACCCGCCATGGCGATGGCCGAGCGGCGCTGCAATTCGGTTTCGGCGGAGAGCAGATCGGCCAGCCCTTCGGCTTCGGCCAGATCGATCCGGCCATTGGTAAAAGCGCGGCGAGTAAACTCGCCCGGCTCCGCGCGGCGCAGGCCCGGCATCTCCCCCAGCGCGGCCTCGACGGCAGCGACAACCGCCCTGCCCCCGTGCAAGTGCAGTTCGGCAAGGTCCTCCCCCGTCGCCGTGCGCGGCCCGGGGAACCAGAGCACCAGCGCCCGATCGAGCACTGTTCCACGTGAAACACGCAAAGTCCGGTAGCTCGCCATGCGCGCCTTCGGCAAGCCGTCCGCCAGAGCCGCAAGGGCCGCGCCCGCCTGAGGGCCGCTTACCCGGACAACCGCAATGGCGGCGGGCGGCGAGCCGCTGGAAAGCGCGAAAATCGTATCATCCATAACCTGAGCTTGCCCGAAGCGGCGGCCATGCCGCCGGGCGTCAACCGTCCTTCCTGGGCTTGTTGCTCGTCGAGGTTCCGGCCCCGCTCATGGCCATGGCCACGCCGCTTTCAAGGAACTTCTGGAACATCTTCAGCCCGAACTCGCCCATCGGCGCGATCTGCTTGGTCAGTTCCTGCAGCTGGTCGAAATTGCCCGCGCCCTGCATCGCATTGGTAAGTGCCTCGACGTAGACCTCGTTGGCCTTGGTCACATCGGGCAGGCCCAGGAAGCGGCGCGCCTCCTCCGGCGAACATTCAACCTCGACATTGACCTTCATCGCGGCCCCTCCTTGGATTTCTACCTCATAGCTGACACATGCGCTTCACAAAGTCCATTGCAAGGGCCTATCACACCAAAACCGCGCAATCAGGAGAAGAGACTCATGGCCACCAACACCGAAATCCCCACGCTCGATGGCGACGGCATGATCCCGGCCTATGTGGCAAAGCCCGAAAGCACGCCGCGCGGGGCAATCATCGTGCAGCAGGAGATTTTCGGCGTGGACCCCGGCATCCGCAAGAAGGCGGACGGCTGGGCGGCCAGGGGCTACCTCGCCGTCGCGCCGGATTCGTTCTGGCGCCAGAAGCCCGGCGTGGAGCTCGATGCCGACAAGCCCGAGGAATTCCAGCAGGCCATCGAATTCATGATGAAGCATGATTTCGATCTGGGCATCCGCGATCTGGAAGCCGTGATCCATTGGATCCGCCGCGAACAGGGCGTGCCCAAGGTGGGCCTCGTGGGATACTGCATGGGCGGCAAGATCGCCTACATGGTCGCCGCGCGCACGGATATCGATGCTTCGGTCGGCTACTACGGCGTCTCCATCGACCAGATGCTGAACGAGAAGCACGCCATCGCAAGGCCGCTGATGCTTCACGTGCCGACTGCGGACGGCTTCGTCCCGCCCGAGGCGCAGAAAGCCATGCACGAAGGGCTGGACGATCACCCGCGCGTGACGCTCCACGATTACGAAGGGCTCGACCACGGCTTTGCCGCCGAGATCGGTTCGCGCCGCGACGAGGCCGGAGCCGCGCTGGCCGACAGCCGGACCGAAGCCTTCTTTGCGGAACACGTCGGCTAGGCCCGTGGCGCTTGCACCGCGCTATGCCGTGCCGCTGGCGGTCGTGGCGATCACGGCCGCCTGCTGGCTGATCCCCCCGCTGCGCTGGGCACTGGTCCTGCTTGTTCCGGTGCTGCTGCTGACGCTTTGGGATTTCTTCCAGGGCAGCCATGCGCTGCGGCGCAACTATCCGCTGATCGCGCGCATGCGATGGCTGTTCGAGGATCTGCGCCCTTACCTGCGCGCCTATATCGTCGAGAGCGACCGCGAGGGCCGCCCTTTCACTATCGACGAGCGCAGCCTCGTCTATGCCCGTGCCAAGGGCGATATTTCCACCCACCCGATGGGCACCGAACTGGACGTCTATTCGGACGAGTACGAGTGGCTGGGCCACTCCATCGCTCCCAATGAACAGGCGCCGGAGAGCTGGCACGTGCGCGTGGGCGGCGAGGCCTGCACCAAGCCTTACGACAGCGCCCTGCTCAATATCTCGGCGATGAGCTTCGGCTCGCTTTCGGCCAATGCCATCGAGGCGCTGAACAAGGGCGCCGCGCTGGGCGGCTTCGCGCACGACACCGGCGAAGGCTCGATCAGCCGCTATCACCGCAAGCACGGCGGCGATCTGATCTGGGAACTGGGCAGCGGCTATTTCGGCTGCCGCCACAAGGACGGCCGCTTCAACCCGGGGCTCTTCGCCGAACAGGCGCAGGACGATCAGGTCAAGATGGTCGAGATCAAGCTGAGCCAGGGCGCCAAACCCGGACACGGCGGGATGCTGCCCGGCGCCAAGGTCACGCCCGAAATCGCCGAGGCGCGCAAGGTCGATGTCGGCGAAAGCTGCATCTCGCCCCCGGCCCACTCGACGTTCTCCACCCCGGTCGGGCTGCTTGAATGGGTGGCGCAACTGCGCGAGCTTTCGGGCGGCAAGCCGGCCGGGTTCAAGCTCTGCGTCGGCCAGCCGCACGAAGTCATGGCCATCGTCAAGGCCATGCTCGAAACCGGCATCACGCCGGACTTCATCGTCGTGGACGGCGCCGAGGGCGGCACCGGCGCCGCGCCGCAGGAGCTGACCGACAATGTCGGGATGCCGCTGCGCGAAGGGCTGATCCTGATGCGCAACGCGCTTGTCGGCGCCCATCTCAAGGACCGCATCCGGCTCGGCGCGTCGGGCAAGATTCACTCGGGCGCCGGCATGGCCCGCGCCTTCGCGCTTGGCGCCGACTGGTGCAATGCCGCCCGGGCCTTCATGTTCTCGCTGGGCTGCGTGCAGTCGATGAAATGCCACACCGGCGAATGCCCCACCGGTATCGCCACGCAAGTGGCCTGGCGCCAGAAGGGCCTTGTGGTCGACGACAAGGCGGAGCGTGTCGCCCGTTTCCAGAAGGAAACGCTGCACGCGCTGCGCGAGATCGTCGTCGCCATGGGATACGACAGCCCCTGGGGCCTCAACCAGCACGACATGTACCAGCGCATGGACAGCGCCAGGGCCGGGCCGCTCGACGAAGTGTACCGCTTCCTGCAGCCGGGCCAGTTGCTGGCCGATCCGGGCTCGACCCAGTACGCCCACGCCTGGAACGTGGCGCGCGCGGATACCTTCCGGCGCGTGACGTAAATTCCCCCACAAGCTTCAAGAGCAAGGAAACAGCCTTCATGACCCAGGGATACCGGATGATCGTCAAGGCCCACGGCGGGCCCGACGTGATCGAGCGGGAGGACTTCGCCGTCCCCTCCCCCGGCCCCGGCGAAGTCCTGATCGAAACCGAAGCGGTGGGCCTAAACTTCATCGATACCTATTTCCGCAAGGGGCTCTATCCCGATGCCCTGCCGATCGTGCTCGGTTCGGAAAGCGTGGGGCGGATCGTGGCGCTTGGCGAAGGCGCTGGCGGCTTTGCCGTGGGCGAGCGCGTGGGGACGACGCAGAACGGCGGCGCCTATGCCTCGCACCGGCTGATTGCGACGGACAAGGCAATGCGCATTCCGGACGGGATCGCCCCCGAAACGGCAGCGGCAGCGATGCTGAAGGGGCTGACCGCCTGTTACCTTGCCGAGGATACCTTCCCCGCCGCAGCCGGGCAGGTCGCGCTGGTCCATGCGGCGGCGGGCGGCGTCGGCTCGCTGCTGGTGCCCTGGCTGCTCGACAAGGGCGTGACGGTAATTGCCCATGCGGGTTCGCCGGAAAAGGCCGCGCAGGTCCCGGCGGAACAGGCGCTGTCGTGCGATCTGAAGGACCTGCCGGGGCAGGTGCGTGCCATTACTGGCGGCGCCATGTGCCATGTCGTCTATGACGGCGTGGGAGCGGCTTCGTGGGACGCCTCGCTCGCATGTCTGCGGCGCCGCGGGATGATGGTGAGCTACGGCAATGCCTCGGGCGCGGTGCCGCCCGTCTCTTTGCTGGACCTGATGCGCGGCGGCTCGCTCTATGCCACCCGCCCTACCCTGGCCGACTACATCGCCACGCCCGGGGCATTGGCCGCCAGTGCGGAAAAGCTGTTCAGCCGGATCGCCAGCGGCGTGTTGCGGCCGCGCATCGGCCGGACCTGGGCTCTGGAAGAGGCAGCAGAAGCGCATCGGGCGCTGGAAAACCGGGAGACCACGGGCTCGACCGTGCTGCTGCCGTAAAACGCGAAACGCGCCAGTCCCCCAACCAGCGCGTCCCCCGTTTTGCCCCGTTCCCAGCAATGGCATTCCGCAAGATCCGGCACCCCCCCGGAAGCCGGACCCTGCGAAAACTCAGGCGGCTTCCTTCTCGATGAATTCGGGATAGAAGCTCGGCTCGCGTTCCGACCAGCCCGGCGCCGTGGCAGCGGCTTCGCTGATCGAATGGAGCAGTTTCTTGCGGCGGTCGGGCCGGATCTGCGGCAGTGCAGCGGCGCCGCAGAAAGCCCCCGGCAACCAGGGACGGGCCCAGGCGCCCAGCAGACGCTCATAGAGAAAGCGGAAAGCGGAGAACGTGCTAAGCTTGTCCTGCGCCAGATCGAACGCGCCCATGCGCACCAGCTTGCCCATAAACGCCTCGATGTCCTCGAAGCCGATATCGTCGGGCCGCATCGTGCGCAGCACCTTGAGATCCTGATAGGCAACGTACTGGCCACGGATGGACGACGCTTCGTCATCGTCCCGCGCCCAGAGCTTGAAAGCATCCTGGCGGCCGAGCCCGATGTCGAGACTGCGCCGGATGTAGCGCTGCTCACAGGCCGTAAAGCTGGCGAACTCACGCAGTTCGCTAATTGTCAGAGTTGCCGTTCCTGCATAAGCCATGATTCATAAACCCCCGCGCGACCTTTTAAATTTTGTGATGCGAAGGATACCCCCCTTCACGAGTCCCAATTAACCATTGCGGGGGTTACGAAGTGATTAACTATGCAAAGGTTTGTATACGACCATCGCGGTAAGCAAATGGCAACACTTCCGTTAACCACTGTATTCCCTTGATTTTCATGTCGATTTGTAGCCCCGCGGGCGATAAACCTTTACCGGAATTTCGAGAAAAAACGCCTCGGTCATCCTTGCGCAGTCATTGCGCAGTAACAATTGTGACCGTGCCTTTTACCACGCGATTCGCGGCGCGATTCGCGCCTAGATCAGGCCTGCGAGCGGGCTGGAAGGGTCGGCATATCGCCGCGTTGCCATGCGTCCGGCCAGATAGGCATCGCGCCCCGCTTCCACCGCCAGCTTCATCGCGCGGGCCATGCGAATCGGGTCCTTCGCCTCGGCGATCGCGGTGTTCATCAACACCCCGTCACAGCCCAGTTCCATCGCGACCGCCGCTTCCGAAGCCGTGCCGACTCCGGCATCGACCAGCACCGGCACATTCGCGCCCTCGACAATCAGGCGCACCGTCACCTTGTTCTGGATGCCGAGGCCCGAACCGATCGGCGCGCCCAGCGGCATGATCGCCACCGCGCCCGCTTCCTCAAGCTGCCTGGCCGCGATCGGATCGTCCACGCAATAGACCATCGGCGCGAAGCCTTCCCTGGCCAGCACTTCGCAGGCCTTCAGCGTCTCGCGCATGTCCGGATAGAGCGTGCGCGCCTCGCCCAGCACTTCCAGCTTCACCAGATCCCAGCCGCCCGCCTCGCGCGCCAGGCGCAGCGTGCGGATCGCATCGTCCGCCGTGAAACAGCCCGCGGTATTGGGCAGGTACGTGATCTTCCCGGGATCGATGAAATCGGTCAGCATCGGCGCCCTGGGGTCAGAGATATTGACCCGGCGCACCGCCACCGTGACGATTTCCGCGCCCGACGCTTCCACCGCCGCCGCGTTCTGCTCGAAATCCTTGTACTTGCCCGTGCCCACGATCAGGCGCGACGTGAAGGTCCGTCCGGCGACGGTCCAGGTATCGGCACCAATCTTGGTCATGTCGTTCATTGTATAGCCTCGTTGGGATAGCGCTGCATGGCTTCAAAGCCAGCTTCGGTACTGGTGAAATAGGCCGTGACGATGGCGTCCAGTTCCGCGCGCGTGTGCAGGTGGATCAGCCATTCGCGGCGGCCGAAGATCTGGCCGATGAACCCCTCACGCTCCGGTTCGTGGCGCACGGTCATGAAGTCGGAGGAAATGATATTGATCTCGATGAAGTCCTCATCGTCCCGGTAAAAACCGAACATGGACTTCTCCACGGCCTCTTCCTCGGTCTCGCAGTCCTCGTCGGCAAAGGCCCAGTGCGCATCGACCAGCGCCAGCGCGCCCGCAAGGTCGACCGGACCGCGTTCTTCCGCAGGGCCTTGCGCCCGGCAGTTGTAGGCCTGCAGCACGGCTCAGCCGCCGCCCACGAAGTGGACGATCTCCAGCACATCGCCATCGGCCAGCGCGATCGCGGCCAGCATCGAGCGCGGCGCGATTTCGGCATTGTGCTCGACCGCGACCTTTTTGGGATCGAGGTCCAGACTTACGACGAGATCGGCAATCGACGCACCGGATGCGATCCGGCGCGTTTCGCCGTTGACGGTAAGCAGGAGTTCGCCAGAGGATTCCGAAGCCATCCTTCCGCAGATAGCGCTCAGCAGGCGGCGTGCAAGTTCCTAATATGGGCGAAGGCCACCAACGAGACACCCATTACCGTCAGCACGGCCTCGGGTAGTCCATGCCCGACCATGATCGCCGTCGCCATCAGCGCCAGCCCGATCCCGCCCAGCACCAACGGCCCGGCGCGCCCATGGCGCATCATGCCGAAACCGAGAGAGACAAGTCCGAAAACAAGCGCCAGAGCCAGCCCGACCCTATGAATAGCCGGAGAAAGCAGAACACCGCCGCCCAGCCCCAGAACCCCCACGAGCACGGCGCCCAGCACGCAGTGCACCGCGCACAGCCCGCTCAGGAGAATTCCCACGCCGTCAAGCCGGTTACGAATCGCTAGAAGTGTTCTGCGCATGCGGACCATTTATGTGATGTTGTATCATCAATCAAGAGGCGTCCCGCATCGTTACGCTGCAGGCCGCCGTGCGTTGCGCCCCCTTGCGTAAAGCGCTGTGAAATCGCAGGGAATAACGCCATGAGAGTCGAGAAAACATGAGAGTTGCAGACGGCCGCCCCCTTATCGGCACGTCCGATGATATCGCGCCGATGGTGCGCTGGCTGCTCTTCGTGGCCGCGCTGGTGGTGCTGATCGTCGCCATCGGCGGCATCACACGGCTCACCGAGTCGGGCCTGTCGATCACCGAGTGGAAGCCGATCACCGGCGCGATCCCGCCGCTGAGCGAGGCCCAGTGGCAAACCGAGTTCGCCGACTACAAGAAGTTCCCGCAGTACCTCGACGTCAACGGACCCGCCGGGATGACTCTGGCCCAGTACAAGTTCATCTATTTCTGGGAATGGTCGCACCGCCTGCTGGCGCGGCTGATCGGGCTCGCCTTCGCCCTGCCGCTCGCCTGGTTCTGGTACAAGCGCACGATCCCGCTCGGCTACAAGCCGCGCCTGCTTGCCCTGCTCGCGCTGGGCGGGCTGCAAGGCGCGGTGGGCTGGTGGATGGTCTCCTCCGGCCTTACGCCGGAAGCAGCCGACCGGGTCAGCCACTTCCGCCTCGCCGCGCACTTGCTGGTCGCGCTCACCACGCTGGGCGGCCTCGTCTGGACCGCACTGGACCTCAGGGGTCTCAGCCGGGGCGAACCGCCCGCCCGGCTGACCGGTTTCGCCACCTTCGCCCTGGCAGCGCTCGTCTTCCAGCTCTTCATGGGCGCCATGGTCGCCGGACTGCGCGCCGGATATGTGGCAGGCGCAGGGTGGTTCAGCCTCGATGCCTGGCCGCTCATGCAGGGCCGTCTGTTCCCCGAAGGCGTCGACTGGGCCGCAGGGCTCGGCCACGCCCTGTTCAGCGATCCCTACCTCACCCACTTCATCCATCGCTGGTGGGCCTGGGTTGTCGTCGCGATCCTCGTCGCCATGGGCCGCCGCCTGCGCGCACGCCGCCAGCGAATGGCCTCCATTGCCATTCACTGCGCTTTCGGCATGCAAGTGATCCTCGGCATCTGCACTGTCTGGTCGGGCGTCGCGCTGTGGCTGGCGGTCTCACACCAGCTGTGCGGCGCGCTGCTGGTCGCCGCGACCGTGTGGGGCGCGCATTCGCTGGGCCGCCGCGATCCGGTGAACGCCCTGAGCGCCCCGTGAGCACGTCCGGCGCGGCCCTGATCTGGTGCCCGTTTCCTAACGACGAGGCGGCCCTCGCGGCTATCCATTCCCTTCTGGACGAAGGGCTGATCGCCTGCGGAAACATGCTGCCGGGCATGACCTCGGTCTTCGTCTGGAACGGGCAGAGGGACACCGCGCGCGAAACCGGCACTCTTATGAAAACCCGCCCGGACCTGCTGGAAAGAGCCGTGCAGCGCCTTGCCGAACTGCACCCTTACGAGGAACCGGCCATATTCGGCTGGCCTTGCGACGCCGCGCCTGCGGGCACTCTGGCCTGGCTCGCCGGAATCGATCCCGAAAGATGACGGTATCATTTTACCTCTTCGCAATCCCGCAGTCTGCTTGACTTAGCGCACGTTTTCGACGAATTGGCCGCCTTCCCGTGCAGCGGAAGACTCGCGATTCGAGCGATTCCTTCGCAAGCGCGCATGAAATTAAGGGATAGACCAGCCATGAAGGCGCTCACGAAGGTCACCCGGTCGATCAAACCGGCCGAGGTGGAAAAGAAGTGGCATCTGATCGATGCCGAAGGTCTGGTGGTTGGCCGCCTCGCGGTCATTGTCGCCGACCTCCTGCGCGGCAAGCACAAGCCGAGCTTCACCCCGCACGTTGATTGCGGCGACCATGTCGTCGTCATCAACGCCGAGAAGGTCAGGTTCACCGGCAACAAGCTCAAGCAGCAGACCTACTACAAGCACACCGGCTATGCCGGCGGCATCAAGGAAGTGACCGCGGACAAGGTTCTCGCCGGCCGCTTCCCCGAACGCGTCCTGGAAAAGGCCGTTGAGCGCATGATCCCCCGTGGTCCGCTCGGCCGCGCCCAGATGCGCGCGCTGCACGTCTATGGCGGCACCGAGCACCCGCACGGCGGCACCCAGCCCCAGCCGCTCGACGTCGCTTCCATGAACCGCAAGAACAAGGTGGGTGCGTAATGTCCGACACCGATACCGTTTCGAGCCTGTCCGACCTCAAGGACATTGCCGGCACTGTCGCTGACGCGGCCGAAGGCGAAGGTGAAACCATCACTGCCGCTCCCGTCTCCAACGCCCCCCTGCGCGAGCAGGAGCTCGACGCCCAGGGCCGCGCCTACGCCACCGGCCGCCGCAAGGACGCCGTGGCCCGCGTGTGGCTCAAGCCCGGCACTGGCAAGGTCACTGTCAACGGCCGCGATCAGGAAGTCTACTTCGCGCGTCCGACCCTGCGCCTCGTGATCAACCAGCCCTTCGTGGTTGGCGGCCGCGAAGAGCAGTACGACGTCGTCGCCACGGTCCGCGGCGGCGGTCTCTCGGGTCAGGCCGGTGCCGTGAAGCACGGCATCTCGCAGGCCCTTACCAAGTACGAGCCCGCCCTGCGCGCCGCCGTCAAGGCCGCCGGCTTCCTCACCCGCGACAGCCGCGTGGTCGAGCGTAAGAAGTACGGCCGCGCCAAGGCCCGCCGCAGCTTCCAGTTCTCGAAGCGCTAAGCGTTTCAGAGCTTTCGGCTTACAACAGGGGTCGCGGGAAACCGCGGCCCCTTTTTCGTTGGCCCCTTTTTCGTTGGATGGCTGCAAGGAAAGCGTAAAATGCCATTCCTCCCCATTCCCTTCGGGAACAGGGAGGATCTGGTGTTCTCCTGGCGGCACATCCCGAATGCCTGGCTCAAACACAACCGATACAACCACAAAGAATCAGCTTGATTGACAAATATAACCATATCGGTTATTAACCCGGGCACAGGCGGGTGCATTGGAGCGACAGGCCATCGCTCACATGTCACTTGCACATAGCGGCCGGCGCCCTTTCGCAGACAGGGCCGCCTGCAGCCGCGGCGGGGTCTTTGCCCTGGGGGTTGCGCCTCAGGGGTTGGCGGCAGGGGAGCGAGCCCGTCCCGCCGGCGCCTCGTTCGCCAGGGCCGGGTTGGTGAGATTTCGCGCGTTTCCCTCACTGCCGTTCGCATGATGAAGCGCCAGCCAAGCCCGTCGTGCCGGGCACCCACACGCCGGCCGCGCCGCCTGCCGTGTCTTTTCTTTCCGGCGTTACCCCGCATTCGCCAGCGGGGTCGGGTTGCTGTCGGGTCATTGCCGGGGCCATGACGGTGGCTGTCGCGTAGCTGACGTGTCGCCGTGGCAGCCGGCCCGGTATCCGAAACGGCGAACGATGGAGGTTTCACACAGTGATTGTGCAACAGATGCGCCTCAAACGCGGATGGAGCCAGCAGCAGCTGGCGGATCTTTCGGGACTCAATGTCCGCACGATCCAGCGCATCGAGCGGGGCCAGTCGGCCAGCCTCGAATCGTTCAAGGCATTGGGCGCTGCGTTCGATGTCGATTTCTCCGAACTCCAGGAGCAAGCCGTGCGTGATATTGCCAGGACCCCCGAACAGATCGAACTCGCCCTCGCCTTCAGCCATGTGCGCGACGTGAAGCGATTCTTCTACAGCGTGACGCTCTACATCCTCGTGATCGGCGCGCTCGCCGTGTTCAACGTGACGTACAATCCCCGCCATCTCTTCGTCCTCTATCCCGCCGCGATCTGGGGCCTGGCCCTGGTCTGGAAGGCGCTGCGCGTCTTCGACATCGTCCGCTGGTTCGGCCCGGAATGGGAGAAGCAGGCCGTGGAGCGGCGACTCGGGCGCAAACTCTAGGCCCTCGCCGCCCGCACCGTGAGCACGGGCCGCCCGGTTGCGGCCCGTGTTTCCGAAGGGAAACGGCATCACCGCCGCGCGATACCTTGCATTGAACAGGTATCAATCATCACACTGTACCAACTTTCACATGGTACCTTGCATTATACACTACCATGCAATATACACTCCTCATCCGCAGGAGATGATTCGATGTCCGAAATCGAAATCCAGTTGAAGAAAGGGGTGCTGGGCCTTTGCGTTCTGGCGCTCCTGTCACGCGGTGACAGCTACGCCTATGAGATCGCCAGCCGCATGGCCGACGCGGTCGATATGGGCGAAGGGACGATCTACCCCCTCATGCGCCGCATGCAGTCCGAAGGGCTCGTGACGACGTATCTGGAGGAATCGCCCTCGGGGCCGCCGCGCAAGTACTACCGCATTACCGAAACGGGCCGCACGCGGCTCGCCGCTCAGGTCGAGGAATGGCGCGGCTTCACCGCTGCCGTCGATGGCCTGATCGACGGCGCCGCCTCCGCCCCGGCCGCCAACGCCGATGAGGAAGGGGAACCCAGCCATGACGCGTAACGAATTCATCCGGCGCCTGAAGGCGGCCCTCAAGGGCATGCCGCAGGACGACATCGCCGACATCGCCGCCGACTACGAGGCCCACTTCGAGGCCGGCCTTGCCGAAGGCCGCAGCGAAGAGGAAGTCGCCGCAGCGCTCGGCAATCCGGCCCGGCTGGCGCGCGAACTGCGCTTCGAGGCGGGTTTCCGCAATTGGGAAAGCGACCGTTCGCCTTCCTCCGCCTGGGCCGCGATCCTCGCGTTCATGGGGCTGGCAACGATCGACATCCTGATCCTGCTGCCAATAGTCCTGCCCATCATCGGCGTCGTCTTCGGCCTGTTCGTGGCTGTCGTTGCCTGCTTCATCGCCGGTGGTTTCATCCTGATCGCCGGGCCCTTCACCGGATTTCCAGGCGGCTGGCTGGTCGCGGTTCTGGCCGGGCTGGGCACGATGAGCGCCTCGATCGCTGCAGGCGCGCTGCTCACGCTCGTCAGCATCTGGATCATCAATGCCCTGATGTGGTTCGGCCGCCTGCACTACCGCGTGATCGAACCTGCCATTCACCCCGAAGACTGACGCAGCGATAGAAAGGAAACATGAGATGTTCAGGAAACTGCTCATCGTATTCGCCAGCGGCGTGATCCTCTCGATCGTCGCATTCAGCGGAGCATGGCTCGCAGGGGGGCAGAAATTCCGTGAGGAATTCCGCCAGCCCGAAAGCTGGTCGTGGCACATCGGCGATGACGACGATGACGACGGCCCGCGCAAGAGCCGCCACTTCACCGTCGCGCCCGGTTCGCAGCTTGCCATGGAAGTCCCGGTCGAGCTGAGCTTCACCCGGGGCGACAAGGCGGAAATGACCGTCTCCGGCCCGTCCGAACTGGTGGACCGCCTGGTCTGGAAAGACGGCCGCCTGTCCGTGCCCGGCAAGGTCCACGTGCACCATGGCCTGAAAGTGAAGATCACGGCCCCCGAGATCACGGGACTGGACCTCGATGCTCCGGGCGACGTGACGCTGACGGGCCTGAAGCAGGACCAGTTCGCCCTCACGGCGGAAGGTGCGGTGAATCTCGAAGCCAATGGCACGGTCCGCAAGATCACTGTGAAGACCGAGGGCGCAGGCAATATCGATCTTGAGCAACTGGCCGTCGAGGACGCCACGGTGCGCATGGACGGTGTCGGCAATGTCACCATCGGTGCCACTGGCCTTGTCGATATCGAGATCAACGGCGCCGGACATGCCACACTGGTTCGCAAACCGCGGACGTTGCACAGCCGGATCAACGGCCTCGGCTCGATCGATCACGACTACGACGACGATGCGAAGAACGTAACGACCGTCGACCTGTAGCCGCCGGAGGTCATGTGTCCCTGCCCCGGCGGTCCCGCAAGAAAGGCCGCGCCGTCATCCACGGCGCGGCCTTTCTCTTGTCCGGAACTCAGGGGAAACAGAGCGCGCCCGGTCAGTTCACCGGCGGATCGGCGGGCGGCACGGTTCCCACCGGCGAGACCGGTTCGTCCGGATCGCGCGGAGGTAGCGCGTTTTCGGGCACGGCCTGAATCTGCATGTCCGCCGTCGCCACATGCTCCAGGTTACGCGCGGTGACGTGCAGCGCATCGCCATCCATCACGATCTCGTTGAAACTCGGCGGCGTAGAGCGGATGCGCTTCGAAAGGGTGCCTGCACCGATCATCCGCAGCGGCCCCGCCGGCGTTTTGGCCGTCAGGTCGAACGGGTCATGGATATGGCCGGACAGAACCCCCATGACCTTGCGCCCGGCCAGCGCTTCCATTGTCCGGGTCCCGTTGATCGTCAGCAGTTTGCCGTCCCGCTCGCGCCGCTCGGTCAGCGGATGGTGGGCGGCTACAAGGATACGCGTGCCTTCGGGCTGCGCATCGATGGCGGCCAGGCACTCGGCCAGCGCCTTGTCCGTCACCCAGCCGTTCGACCAGGGAAAGCGCTGGTACTGCGCCCGGGTCGTGGTGCGCAGCGGAACGATCGCCAGATCGGGCAGATCGAGCCGCGATTCCACCATCCGCTTGATCGCCCGGAAGCGATTGTAAGGTGCGAAAAACCGCTCGTAAGGATTGAAATAGGGAATGTCGTGGTTGCCCACTTCGACCGTCACCGGCACATCGAGCGCATTGATCCAGTCGCACGCGGCGCGAAATTCGCGGTGCCGCGCACGCATCGTCAGATCGCCCGTGATCACGACCGCCTGCGGCTTCTCGCGCGCGATACAGGCCTTCGCCCAGTCCAGCGCACGCGTATCCTCAAGGCCGAAGTGAATGTCGCTGAGCTGAAACAGTTTGAGCGGGCCAAAGTCCATCGCGGATAGCTTACCATGCATCGTCTTGCCCGTCCCTGCCGACAGTCGTGATCAGATCGACATCGCAAAGCGCGGGTTCGAACAGTTCCCCGGCCCCGCCGTCAAACGGCTCGCCATCGATCAGAAGGCCCATGGGTTCGCCCTCCGGGCACAGCAGATGCACTTGCCCGTGCCGTCCCAGTTCGTCGTGCGGACCATCGCGAAAATTCCGGTTGAGCAGAGCGATCCCCTGCCCGGCATAATCGCCAAGCGATTCGGCATAGTAACCGTTCATTTCCAGGCCATCGTCGTGCGGTGTCACAGTGATGGCGGCATAGCCTTCCCCGCGCCCGCAGTCGACCTGTTCGCACATGACTTTGGGACCGTTGAGGGATTGGCTGATGGCCTCTTGCGCGGTGGTGACGACTTCGCGGATATCGGCAGCGCGCATGGCCTCGCGCACTTCGTTCCAGATCGTACCGGGACCTGCAAGCACGCCTGTCAGGCCGATTCCATGGCGCGTGCGGATAACGGGCGGGCGCACTTTCCGCAAAGGGCCTCCGATGAGGCGCGATATGATCTCCGGTGCTTCCGCATCGCCATGCATGCGCCTGGAGAGCATGTTCATGGTACCGCCCGGCAGAACCAGAACCGCACCGTCCCAGCCGGAAAGCTGCGCGATCACCGCATGAATCGAACCATCCCCGGTAAACACCGCCACAATCGCGACATCGGCCGCATCCAGATCGTCCGGACCGAACAAGGCTTCCTCTGGAAACGAGATCGTCCGGCCAAGCGCGAAACCGGCCTCTTTCAGCGCCCCTTGTACGGCTGCCAGAGCGTCTTCATCATTGCTGCCGCTGGCGGCATTGCAGACCAGCCAGACCGTTTTTTCCCGCTTCGGGTCAGATATATCCATACGGAAAGAACCGGTCACGCGCCGCCATGTTCCCACGAGGATCAGGACCTATACCCGGCCACTGGCGATCAGCCATGCCGAAAAGCCGTTTAGCGCCGAGTAGAGTAGATAGACCCATGTCCAGCCGACCGACCCGGCCGCCGCCATGATCATGGCCCCCAGCAGCATGACGAATTCGACGACCAGACTGAGGCGCCCTCCCAGCGGCTGAAACAGCCAGGGCACCTGGGCCAGCATCGGATGCCCGCTTTCCAGCACGGCCTTGTGCGCGGCGAAGTTGAACACGCCCAGGCAGAAAACGACAAGCAGCGGCAGCATCGGACCGCTTCTACGCCGCATAACGCCCGCTGGCCAGAACCCGCTGCGAATCAGCCGGGCTGCTGCGCAACACTGCATCATGTCGTTTGTCGACTACAAATGTCGTTCGTCCACGCTGCCCGCACTTTGTCGAGTACCGGCAGCCCGCAATCGACCTTCGCGTGAAAGGCCCGGCAAGGCGGTGCACAACACACTCATCGAGCCGGAAACGCCCCCCAGCGCGGCTCCCCAGAGGAGGAATTACGATGTTCAAGAACACCATGATCGCCGCCGCCGTTGCCGGCCTGGCCCTGACCGCCACCACCGCTCCCGCATTCGCCGGCGAGACCGCCAAGGTGCGCGTCGAATACAACGATCTCGACCTGACCACCGCCAAGGGCCAGCGCACGCTCGAACGCCGCCTGAAATCTGCCGCCCGCCATACTTGCGGCATGGATCAGATCGTCACCGGCTCCCACCTGCCCAGCCCCGCGTCCCGCGCCTGCTACGACGAGGCAACCGCCCGCAGCAAGGAGGTGATGGCCAGCGCTATCGAGAACGCCACATCGAACAGCCGCCTGGGCGGCTGACACCCTCGAGGGAAACAGACCGCCCGCACTCCGGCGTGCAGCTGCGATGGATGCGGATGAACTGCTGCGGATCGAGCCGCTCCTCCAGCCCCGTGATCGTCTGCAGCAGCAGGAAGCTCTGCTCGTTCACGTGCAGGCGCACATAATCCCGCTCGGCATCGATACGCCGGACATCGCCTGCAGGCACCCGCACCAGTTCGGAACGGTGAGGCACCCAGAACTCGGCCAGCCACTCGCTCGAGACCTCGATTCGTTGCCCCCGGCGGGACACCACGCGGCGGACGGCCCGATCCAGCCGGTCGGGCGCGACCGGCTTGAGGACATAATCGATGGCATCGAGATCGAAAGCCTCGACGGCGAACTCGTCATGCGCGGTCACGAAAATGACCGCTGGCGGATTTTCCCAGCCGGCGAACTTTCGGGCGACAGTCAGCCCGTCGATTCCCGGCATCGTCAGATCCAGCAAGACAAGGTCAGGGCCCAGCGCCTCGGCCAGACGCAGCGCCGCCTCGCCGTCACTGGCCGTGCCGACCACCGTCACTCCATCAATCGCGGCACAGATCACCTGCATGCGCTCGACAGCGAGCGGCTCGTCATCGACAATCAGCGTGCGCAAGTCACCGGTTTCCGGCCCGGTGGCCGCCTGCATATCAGACACGACCGCGCTCCAGCGGCATACGCAGCACCGCCTCGAAACCGCCCTCCGCGCGCTTCCCGACCGTCAGCCTGCCCGCCTGGCCGAAACGCGCGCGCAAACGGTCGCGAACGTTGTTCAGCCCGATGCCGCATCCTTCAGCCTTGCTGCGGCCGGTACCCGGGCCATCGTCACTGACCGCGATCACCAGCTGCCCGCCCTCGCGCGCAGCCTTGATCGTCACGGTCACCGGCTGCATCGTGGCAGCAACGGCGTATTTCACGGAATTTTCGACAATCGGCTGCAGGATCATGCCCGGCACCATCGCATCAACCGCCTCCGGGTCAATATCGATTCGCGTCAGCAATCGATTGGGGAAGCGCACGGCCTCGATCGCGAAATAGAGTTTCTGCAATTCGATCTCGTCCACCAGCCGCAGATCGTTGGTCGGATCGCCCGAAAGCGTGCGGCGGTAGAAGGTCGAAAGCGTCTGGATCATCTCTTCGGCGTCTTCCTTGCGCCCGGTCATGACCAGCGCGGAGAGCGAGTTGAGCGTGTTGAACAGGAAGTGCGGATTGACCTGATAGCGCAAGGATCGCAGCTCGGCCGCCTCCGCGGCGCGCCGGTATTCGCCTTCGCGCCGTTCCGCCGCGCGCGCTTCCTCGGCCTTGGCCAGCGCGAAATAGAGTGCGGCCCAGGCCAGGACCAGAAAATATCGGCCAAAGGCATTGTCGGCGATGGCGACCCAGCGACCATAGCTCTGGCCAAGCAACGATCCGGTGTGAATCGTGATGGCGGACCCTGCGGTCTCCGGCTCGGGCAATTCGGGCTCCACAGGTACGGCCGTATCGCCGGGCTGCGGCGGAGCGGGCGGCGCAGGCGGAACTTTGGGCAAATCGACCAGGATATTGCCTGCCTCATCGCGCGAAATGCGGACGTTGCCGGCCTTGATCGCCTCCGCGTCGTTTTCATAGCCATAGGTCTGCGTGACTTCGATATCGGAGAAGATCGCGTCGTTGATGATGCTGAGCAGCAGCGAGAGCGGCAGCGCGCCGACCAGTACCACCGCCAGCCGCACCGGGCCGGACTTGCGGTCCAGCAATTGCAGCAGCGGCCAGACCGCGGCCATCACCAGCATGGACAGGATGCAGATCGTCAGCCGGCGCGAGATGATCGGCCAGGCGAAATCGAAGCCCATGAAGGCCCCGCGCAGAGTCGCCACAATGAAATAGCAGGCCCACAGCGCGCCCAGCGACAGCAGGACAAGGCGCGCGGAAACGCGCGGGGTATCGTCAACCTCGGTCATGACCGCCCCGCTTAACGCGAAAGCCGGACAGCGCGCCAGCCTGCCGGTCGGCGCACATATGTCTTTCGTCGATAGGACAAAGGGTTCGGCACCGGCCCACGCCCCCACCCGGCTTCCCATCCAGGGTACACTTCCGGGGGAGGCCGGGTGGGG
>JARROF010000167.1:0-5988 GCA_037384205.1 Novosphingobium sp.
GCATCAACCTGATGATCTCCATGGCCATGCGCGGCGCGGGCGATTCCAAGACGCCGATGTATGCGATGATGCTGACGGCGGCGCTCGATACCGTGCTCAACCCGCTGCTGATCATGGGCCTTGGCCCGCTGCCGCAGCTGGGCATCGCCGGTTCGGCCGCGGCGACCGCGTTCGCCAATATCGTGGGCATGTTCTACCAGATCTGGCGCATCTACCGGCAGGATCTGCCGATGCGGCTGCGCGGGCCGGAACTGGGCTATGTGCTGCCCCGCAGCGAGGATTTGCGCTACATCGTCTCCAAGGGCCTGCCGATGGGCGCGCAGATGCTGCTGGTCTCCTCGGCCGGGCTGATCATGATCGGCCTCGTCAACCGCGAAGGGCTCGATGCCGCCGCGGCCTATGGCGCTTCGCTGCAATTGTGGAATTACCTGCAGATGCCCGCTTTCGCGATCAGCACGGCGGTGAGCGCCATGGTCGCGCAATCGCTGGGCGCGGGCGATCATACGCGCGTGGGGCAAGTGACGCTGACCGGCATCGGCGCGGCGCTGGCGCTTTCCGTTGTCGTCGCCTCTCTGATCGTCGGCTTCGATCATCCGCTGCTGGCGCTGTTCCTGGGCGGGAACAGTCCCGCCATGCCGATTGCCCAGCACATCCAGCTGATCTGCACCACCTCGTTCGTGATCGTCTCGATCACCATGATCCTCATCGGCACATTGCGCGCCTATGGCGCAGTGGTGGCGCCGCTGGTGGTCATGTTTCTGGGACTCTACCCGGGCCGTCTCGGCTTCTACTGGCTGGCTCGCCCGGTGATCGACAGCGAGGCGGTGTGGTGGGCCTATCCGGTCGGCTCGGTACTGACGGTGGCACTGACGCTGGGCTATTACCGCTTCGGCAAGTGGCGCAGCGCGTTCAGGATGTGACATCCTGAACGACGCGCCGAAGAAAGAAAAATCGTCAGCGCCCGGCAGTCACTAATGAGTCCAGACGGTTTCCAGACCCCAGACCTGACAAAAAATGAGAAGAATGACCATCCCAAAATAGTATCCAACGATACTATCGGCTTTGTACACCTTCGTGAAAGGCACGGGCATCCAGCCCTCCCGCACCCCTTCACGAAAATACAAAGGAAGAAAAGCGGCCGGAACCGAAAACAGGGGCATGCGGATACGTCGGCCGAGCATCGCAATCCTCGGAAATGCTAACGCCCCTGCGCGCGCCAGCGCTGGACAGTGCGCAGGACCATGTCCTCCTCGCCTCCGGAACTGCTCCACAGCTCGGTGAACGAGGGATCGGCCGAGGCCGGGCGCTTGTATTCCTCCAGATCGTCGAACGAGACGCGAATCGGGATCGCCACGCCCTCGCCGCAGATCACGCATTCTCGGTTGCGCAGGGCGGGGATCGAATCGAGGAAACCGCGCGCGCCTTCCGGCATCGCGGCACGTACGAAAGCCTGGTCACGGTCGTTGTTGAGGCGCATCGAGATGATCGTGCCGCACTGCGAGAGCACGCCTTCGGCGAGGTCGGACGGGCGCTGCGTGATCAGGCCAAGCGAAATACCGTACTTGCGGCCCTCCTTGGCAATGCGCGAAAGGATGCGCCCGACCGAGGAACCGTCCGCGTTCTTCTCGTTGGGCACGTAGCGGT
Organism: Novosphingobium sp.; assembly: GCA_037384205.1. GTDB lineage: Bacteria > Pseudomonadota > Alphaproteobacteria > Sphingomonadales > Sphingomonadaceae > Novosphingobium. The sequence goes on from JARROF010000167.1 coordinate 1,645, forward strand.
GCGCCTCTTCGCAGACCAGCAGCACCGGCCGCGTCTTCTCCTCGCGCGCCCAGATGGCGAAGTCGAAGACCAGACGGCTGAGCACGGCCACCACAGTGCTGGTGATATCGGACGGCACGCCCGAAACGTCGATGATCGAGATCGGCCGGCCCTGCGAAGGCATCCGGAACAGCCTGGCGATGAAGTCGGCCATGGTGTCGCCCACCAGCATGCCCGAAAACATGAACTGATAACGCGGATCGCCCTTCAACTCGTCCAGCTTGTTGCGGATGCGCAGGTAGGGCGCGCTGGTGTGCCCCTTGTCCAGCTTGCCCATCTCGTTGCCGAGGATCGTCGAAAGGTCGGACAGTAGATAGGGGATCGGAGAATCCACGGTGATCTTGCCTATCTGCGCGGCCAGCCGGCTCTTGGAGCGCGCTTCGAGCAGGCATTTGCCTAGAATCTCGGCATCGATCTGGCGGTCGTCGCCGCGCGAGGTCAGCAGGATCTCGCAGTGTTCCTCGAAGTTCATCAGCCAGTACGGCATCTGCAGATTGGTGGCATCGAGGATCATGCCGGTGCTGCGGAAGGCCGAGGCATATTCGCCGTGCGGATCGACCATGATGATATGGCCTTCGGGCGCATGCTCGCAGATCCGGTGCAGGATCAGCGCGGCGCTGGTCGATTTGCCGGTACCGGTCGAGCCGAGCAGCGCGAAGTGCTTGCCCAGCAGCGCATCGACATAGAGCCCGGCGCGGATATCCCGGGTGGGATAGACATGGCCGATCTGGATCGCGCTGCGCCCGTCGCTGGCGTAGATCTGACGCAAGTCCTCGCTGGAAGCCGGATAGACCATCGCGCCCGGGACCGGATAGAGCGTGACGCCGCGACGAAAGCCGTGGATACGGCCAGTCCGGGGGTCTTCCGCGCCCTCGCCCAGAAAATCCGCTTCGGCAACGATAGAGCCGGGATTGGCCGAATCCTGCTTCTGGTTGCGCACGCTGGCCAGCAACCAGCCGTTGCCCACACGAACCTTGACCTGGCTGCCGACTGTGCCGGACAGCCCGACCGACGGATCGGGATCGGCGGAGACTTCGTTCAGGCGGTTCGCATCGAAGGCAATGCAGGCGCCTGCGCCCGCGATCTCGAGGACAACGCCGATCGGCGCGTGGCCAGGATGAGCTGCGGCCGCCTGCGGACCAGTCGGGAGTTCTCCGGCCGACGCGCCATGTGCGCTGCCGAAGCCATCAATTCGCATCTGATTCATTCAACACCAGGATTTTTGGCACCCGGCGTCATGCGTAAAGCGGCAGCGGTTAATGTCGCCCTAAAGGTGCCGAAATCACACCAGCGCGAAGAGTCGCCCGGCCAGCCAGCCCATTCCCACCGACACGAACACAGCCAGCAGTCCATAGGCAAATCCGTAACCTTGCGAAAAACGGGCTATTGCCAATTCAACGCCCATCTTGCGCACATCCACCTGACTGCTGGCGGATGCGACCACGCGCCCCTTGGAAATCGCAAAGGTCTCGGCGGTGTAAACCCCCGTGGGCACACGGGAAGGCAGACCGATACGCGCCTGATAGAGCACCTGTTCGCTGACCTTCACTCCGCCTTCCTCTTCCCGATAGAGGCCCCGATGCCGGTTGAGATCGACCAGACCTTCCGAGAAGCGTGCCTGCTCCTGCGGATTGATCGCACCGATCGGCGAAAGCTGCAGCCATTTCAGCCCCAGTTCGTAGATAGCCGCTGTCTTGTCATCGACAATGTCCGCAATCGGCCGTGTCGATGCGATCGCGTAGTAAGACGGGGCGGAGCGGAATTCGGTACTGGCCGCATTGATCCAGATACCTGCGACCTTCTGCTTTTCGCGCAGGACAATCGACTGGGTCGGCCCTTTCAGGACCACGACGATGTCATAGTCCTGCGCCGCGCGTGAACCCTCCGGCGTCAGGATGGCACCAAACAGCAGCAGGTCGGTTCCCGTAAAGCCCTGTTGCAGATCGACTTCGTGCTGCGAGACTTCCGGCACCAGAATCGGATCGCGCGCACCGGTCAGCAAAGGAAGCGCAAGAAAGGCAAGCAACGGAGCCAGCCGGCGCTTCACAGCGGTGCCACCGTATAGATCTCATCCGGCCGGTATCCGAGCCCCAGCGCCATGCGCGCCGCGACCAGCAGCACGATCGCCGCCAGCAGCAGGCGCAGCTTCACCGGGTTAGCCTTTTGCGAGAACATCGCGCCGACCTGCGCGCCCGTAACCGAGCCGAGCAGCAGCATCGAGGCCAGCACGATATCGATCGCATGCGTGGTAAGCGCATGCATCATCGTCGTCGCCATCGTGGTGAAGAGAATCTGCCACAGCGAGGTGCCGACCACTACGTTGGCGCTCATACCCAGGATGTAAAGCATCGCCGGCACCAGAATGAAGCCGCCGCCGATCCCCATCAGCATCGTCAGGATACCCGTTCCCATCCCAAGCAGGAGCGGCGCCAACGGCGAAATGTAGAGCCCGGAACGGTAAAAGCGCCAGCGCATCGGCAGACTGGCCACCATCGGGTGATGCCGCCGCTTGCGCGCGGCGATAGGAACCCCCGAGCGCTCGGCGCGGATGGCCTGGATACTTTCTTTCGCCATCAACCCGCCGATGGAGCCCAGCAGCACGACGTAGAGAATATTGATGACAGTATCGATCTGCCCCAGCTTTTCGAGCAGGTTGAACAGGATCGCACCAATTCCGGTGCCGAGAATACCTCCGGCCACCATGACCGAGCCGATCTGGTAGTCGACGCCGCCGCGCCGTGAATGCGCGAATACGCCTGAAACGCTGGCCCCCGTCACCTGACTGGCTGCCGACGCCGCCGCGACCGTGGGCGGGATGCCGTAGAAGATCATCAGAGGCGTCGTCAAAAAACCTCCGCCCACGCCGAAAATTCCGGAAAGCAGCCCGGTAATCGCGCCCAGCCCGATAATGATCAGACCGTTGACCGAAAGATTGGCGATGGGAAGATAGACGTCCATTTCTCTCTTCTCGCTACCGCAGCGCGCGGCGCGAGGAAAGGCGCGATTCAGAAACCTGCGGAAAGAGTGACGGCGGGGCCCGAGCCGGGCTCCGCATCCCCGGCGACACGAAAACGCCAGTCGAGTGCAACCCGGCTGAACATCCGGTGCCCCAAAGGCAGGGCCACGAATGCTGACGGCCCGGCATCGAACCGCTCCGCACCTTTCTGCGCCCCGGCCCATAGCCCCCCGCCCAGCCGCACCTCGCCGCGCCCCAGCGCCAGAACCCGACGGTCGAGCCGGAACTGCCCATCTGCGAAAGGCGTCGCGAATGCCCCACCAACATAACCCGCCTGAACGTAGGTTTCCGTCCGCAGGCCGAGCGGAAGCCTCATCGACGGCAATTCCGTATAAGCGAACGCTGCCGGCTGAAACCTCCGTCCGCCGGCCTGATCGGTCATCCGCCCTTCCACGGCAGCGACAACCGGCAGGGCGGACAACGGCCGCGCGGACAGACCGAGAGCGGCGGACGTCTCGCCCATCATGCCTAGCGCGGCAGTCGCACGCAGATAGGCTGCCGGGCGGCGGTGCGATGTCCGGTTCAGTCGATAGCGCAAGACCGCTCCCACCTGGCTGGCACCATATACGGCCGGCAGAGCCCCCTGAGACCGCGCGCTTGCCAGATCGCGTCTGAGCAGCGCCCAGGCATCGGCCGACCAGCGCCGGGTCGCCGCCCGTGACGGCACGGCCAGCGGAATGCCCCCGGGCACTGCGGCACGGCTCGGTTCTGGCAACAGTCCTGTGGCGGACAAGCCCCCCCTCGCAAGCCAGGCAGCACGATGGGCCGATCCCGACGCCGGTTTAAACATCAGGGCCGACGGCCCCCAGGCGAGCTCATCCGGATACCAGGTCGCGAATGCACCTGCGCGGGTTCCGGCAAACGCCACCGTCCTGCCGGCAGGCACGGTGCGACGGCTCGCCTCGCCTATCCCGGCGACATCGACTGGCCGGATACCTGACGGGCTGTCAGCAGGATATGCCTTTTGAGGCTCATGAACCCAGGCTTGCGGAAAGGATTGCGGCCCTGTGCGTCTATCCATCACGAAGCCCCGTTCGGGCATCGTCCCGCGCTTTCGCTGCGCCACAGCAATCAGGCCCGTACCAGTCAACACCGGCGCTTCCCAGGTTGCAGCCCTGCCCCCGATCCATCCGGCCAGCACCGCCAGAAACGCCACGAGCGGTTGCCCGCGCACCTGGCTCATACCAGTCAACGGTCTGGAATCCCGCCGGACGCGGACATTGCCGGATGCGCGTCATGCACGGTCTTCTCCCATGTCACAGCCATCCCCCGCAAAGCCCGCATGTAGC